>NZ_JAMJFM010000070.1:0-43005 GCF_023544705.1 Streptomyces sp. MCA2 | reverse complement strand
TGTGGCGGCAACGATTGCTGGAGGAGCAGCATCCGCTCCACCAGGCGCAGGAACATGGCGGCGTCACGCAGCAGGTCGTCGGCGTCCCTGCGGCAGGCCGCGCCGGCTATGCCGGCCTCGGCCTTGGCCCGGCGGGCGGCGCCGGCGGCGAACAGGGCGCTCCACTCGGCGAGTTCGGGCGCGACCTCGGGGAGGACCTCCCAGGCGCTGCGGATACGCTGCCTGCGGCGCACGGTGGCCTCCGGACGCCCGCGGACGGCGAGGACGGCGGCGGCGGTGCGCAGCGCGGCCAGATGTGCCGTGGCGAACTGTTCGTTGGGGGTTTCCAGGGTCTGTGCTTCGTCGAGGCCCTGCTGAGCCTGGGCGAGCAGAGCGAGGGCGGCGGGTGGTGCGGCCGCCCGTCGCAGGACGGGGTGGACATCGCTCGGGGGACCGTACGCAGCGGAGCTGCCCCCACTGGGACGAGCTGCCATGACGAACCTCCTGTCGTCGCATGCCGGTTCGGGACCGAATGCCGATTCGGGACCGTATGAACCCATCGTGACGTACACCACTGACAATCGGCACTGACCTGCACTTTCGTCGAAAAGGGGACGCACCGGCAGGCGCATTCGCCGGATGAACCTCGAACACCCCCTTGCGGAATGGGGGGTGGGATACCGCATACTTTTTGCACTGACCAGTCAGTACAAGGAGGGATCGTGGACAGCACCCCGCACGGGGCGGCGGTCACGGCCGCGGGATTCGCAGTCAAGGGCCCCCGCGGATGGGCATTCCGGAACATCGGCCTCAACGCCGCGCCCGGCTCGCTGATCGTCGTACAGGGCCCTTCGGGCTCGGGCCGTACGTGTCTGCTGCTCGCGCTCACCGGCCGGATGAAGTCCGCCGAAGGCACCGCCGAGGTCGGCGGACTGCCGCTGCCGAAGAAGAGGGCGGCGGTCCGTTCCGTCACCGCGCTCGCCCATGTGCCGGGGGTCGCCGAGCTCGATCCCGCACTCACCGTGGGCGAGCACCTGCGCGAACGCGCCCTGCTACAGGGCCGGTTCGGCGGTTCACTGCGTGCGCTGCTGCGGCCGCGGCACGAGCGCCGGGCCGAGGCCCGCGCCCTGGTGGATGCCGCGCTCACGGCGGCCGGCCTCGACCTGGAGTCGCTGCCCAAGGGGATCCGCACCTCCGTCCGCGACCTGGAACGGCTGGAGGCGCTGCGGCTCTCCGTGGCGCTCGCGCTGATCGGCGGGCCCCGGCTGCTGGCCGTCGACGACACCGATCTGAAGCTGTCCGACGACGAGCGCGCCGGGGCCTGGGCGATGCTGCGCGGCCTGGCGGCGGCCGGCACCACCGTGCTCGCGGTGTGCAGCGAGCCGCCGCAGGACGGCGAGGGCGTGGTGCTGGTCCGTACCGGCGGCCGCCGGGAGCCGGACGTCCCTAAGGACGCGCCCGGCGACTCCCCCACCACCACGGACGCCGCGGCCGGCACAGTCGACGGGTCCAACGGGAACAGCGAGGGCAGCGGGGGCAGCGAGAACCCCGCGGACACCGCGGCCACCACGGCCGACGCGGCCAGCAAGACCAGCGACGCCCCCACGGCCCCCAAGACCGGCGAAGGCCCCGCAACCAGCCAGCACGACAACCAGGACAGGACCGACGACGAGGAGGGGGCGGCCGATGCGCTCGCCGAAGCTGGCCGCGCTTGAGCTGAAGCGGTTCGGGCGGGGGAAGCTGCCGCGCGCCGCGCTGGCCGCCCTTCTGTTGCTGCCGCTGCTGTACGGCGCGCTGTACCTGTGGTCCTTCTGGGACCCGTACGGGCGGCTGGACAAGATCCCGGTCGCGCTGGTCAACGAGGACAACGGCGCGACCGTCGGCGGGAAGCACCTCTCGGCCGGTGACAGCATCGTGTCCGGGCTGCGCGACAGCCACACCTTCGACTGGCAGCCCGTGGACGCCGACGAGGCCGCCAAGGGTGTCGAGGACGGCTCGTACTACCTCTCGCTGTCCATCCCGGAGGACTTCAGCCGGCGGATCGCCTCCAGCTCGGGGGACCACCCGGAGACCGGCGCCCTCAAGGTGCGGACGAACGACGCGAACAACTACATCGTCGGGCAGATCTCCCGGACGGTGTTCTCCGAGGTGCGCTCCGCGGCCTCCACGAAGTCGTCGCGGACCTTCCTGGACAGGATCTTCGTCTCGTTCTCGACGCTGCACGGCAGGACCGAGCAGGCCGCGGACGGCGCCGACCAGCTCAACGACGGTATCGGGCAGGCGAAGGACGGCGCGGGCAAACTGGCCGACGGTCTGGGCACCGCCAAGGACGGCAGCGGCAAACTGGTGACGGGCCTGGGCGATCTCGACGCGGGCGCGGGGCGGCTCTCCCGGGGCAGCTCCGACCTCGCCAGGGGAGCCGGTACGGCCGCGCACGGCTCGCGCCAACTGGCCGACGGTTCCGGGCAGGTGGCGCAGGGAACCCAGCAGCTGGCGGACACGGTCAACGGAGTCGTCGGCAAGGTGGGGCCCTTCATCCGGGCGCACGGCAAGGAGATCGGCGAGGCGGCGCAGCTCGTCGCCGACGGTTCGCAGGCGGTCCGTGACCACCTCGACAAGCTCCCCGCCGCGGCGTCCACGGGGGCGGAACTCTCCCGGGGGATGTCCGACCATCTGGCCGCCTACTACCGGCTGCGCTGTGAGAGCGCGGTGGAACTCGACGCCTCGTGCGCGGAGCTGAAGCAGCTCAAGGAGCAGGCGGCCACCGCCGCGGACAAGGCCGAGGAGGTCAGCGGCTACGTCCACGACCAGAAGAACCTCGACCAACTGGGCCGGGACCTGGACACGCTGCACTCCCTGGCGGGCGACCTGGCCGAGCGCGGGCCGACCCTGGGCGCCGACATGGACGCCGCCGTCAAGAAGATCAACGATCTCAACGACGGGGCGCACAAGGTGTCCTCGGGGGCGCGCAAGCTGGCCGCGGGCAATGCCCGGCTGGCGGCCGGTGCGGACGAGCTCAACGACGGCGCGTATGCGCTGCACGACGGTACGGGCCGCGCGGCGGCCGGTATGGGCGACCTCGACTCCGGTGTGGGCAAGCTCAAGGACGGCGCGCAGACGCTGGACGGCGGCATGTTCAAGCTCTCCGACGGCTCACAGAAGCTGGCCGGCGGACTGCACGACGGGGCGAAGCAGATTCCCGACTACGGCAAGAAGGCCCGCGACGCGCGCACCCAGGTCATGTCCGACCCGGTGCAGCTGGCCTCGTCCGCCGCCCACAAGGCGCCGAACTACGGCACCGGCTTCGCCCCGTACTTCATCCCGCTGTCCTTGTGGGTCGGCGCGATGGTGGCGTACATGCTGATCCAGCCGCTCAACCGGCGGGCACTGGCGATGGGTGCGCCCTCCTGGCGGGTGGCGGTGTCCGGGTGGCTGCCGGTGTTCGGTGTGGGAGTACTACAGACCGCGGCCCTGATGTCCGTATTGCACTTCGCGATCGGCCTGGAGATGGTGCGGGCGGCCGGCACGGTCGGCTTCCTCGTCCTGGTCACGGCCTGTTTCTCGGCGATCGTGCAATGGCTGAACGCGCAGTTCGGCCCGGCCGGCCGGATCCTGGTGCTGGCGCTGCTGATGCTCCAGCTGACCTCGGCCGGCGGCACCTACCCGGTGCAGACCAGCCCGGGATTCTTCGCCGCCATCCACCCCTACCTGCCGATGAGTTACATCGTGGAGGGGCTGCGCCGGCTCATCACGGGCGGGGAACTCGCGCCCGTGTGGCAGGGCAGTGTGGTGCTGCTGGCGTTCACCGCGGGGGCGCTCGCGCTGACGTCCCTGACGGCGCGCGGCCGCCAGATGGTGCGGATGAAGGACCTCCACCCGGAGCTGAGCCTGTGAGCGCCCGCCCTCCCCCAGCTACCGCTGGGAGGTGCCCCCACACCACCGCCCTGCCGGAGACTCCCCCCGGACTCCGTCCGGGGGGACCCCCACCGCGCCGCGCATCGATCGTCGGGGACCGGCACAATCGCCCCCATGGACAGCTCCAACACACGCCGCGACGCCACCCGGCGCAAGCTCTTCGAGGCCGCGGTCACCCTCATCGCCGAACAGGGCTTCTCCTCCACCACGGTGGACGAGATCGCCGAGCGGGCAGGCGTCGCGAAGGGCACCGTCTACTACAACTTCGCGAGCAAGAACGTTCTCTTCGAAGAGCTGCTGCGGCACGGCATCGAGATGCTGGCGACCTCCTTGCAGGCGGCCGCCGAGGAGGTCACCGGACGGGGCGGCAGCAGGATCGACGCGCTGGACGCGATGATCCGGGCCGGGCTGGACTTCATCTCCCGTTACCCGGCGCTCACCCAGCTCTACGTCGCCGAGCTGTGGCGCACCAACCGGGCCTGGCAGTCGACGCTGATGGTGGTGCGCGAGCGGGCCATCACGGTGGTGGAGGACGTGCTGCGCGAGGCGGTGGCAGAGGGGGAGCTGAGCGAGGAGATCGACATCCCGCTGACCGCCTCGGCGCTGTTCGGCATGGTCCTGGTGGCCGCCCTGGACTGGCAGTCCTACCAGCCGGACCGGTCGATCGACGATGTCCACGCGGCGCTGTCGCGGCTGCTCCAGGGGCGGGTCAGCGGCCGGCCGTCGTAGCTCCCGGTGGGCGCTCCCCCGGAAGGCGCTCCCCCGGAGGGAGGCCGGTGCGCGCCGTATTGGTCAGGTGCGACGCGCACCGTTTCCCCCGGCGGGCACGCACAAAAGAGTGCGCTGCCCTGGCACGGATCGTTCCCCCATCGATCCGACCAGGACAGCGCTTCCCCCGTACTCCCCCGTGTTCCCCCGTCACGTCCGGGAGCCGCGCCGCTCCGCCGCCCCGTGTCGGCGGTGCGGCGCCGCTTCCCTTCCGTGGCCCCTACTCTTCCTTCCGGGCGGGTGTCGGCCCATCCGCGTACCTACTCATCTCGGTGACTGAGTACGGATACTCAAACCTGAGCACCGGCCCCCAGCCAGGGCCTACGCTTTCCGCCGTGTCCGTACTTCCCTTGGTGTTCACCAGTGGCTGGGCGAGCGGGATCAACGCCTACGCCGTCGTCCTGCTCTTCGGCCTGCTCGGCGCGACCGGTGTCACGGATGAGGTGCCCGCGGCGTTGCAGCGCCCCGATGTGCTGATCGTGGCCGGGGTGCTCTTCCTGTGCGAGGCCGTCGCCGACAAGATCCCGTACGTGGACTCGGTCTGGGACACCGTGCACACGGTGATCCGGCCGGTCGCCGGCGCCGTCGTGGCGGCGCTGCTGGCCGGCCACAACGGTTCGCTGCCCGAGCTGGCGGCGGGCGCGGTCGGCGGCTCCACGGCGCTGCTGAGCCACCTGGTCAAGGCCGGTACCCGGATCGCGGTCAACACCTCCCCGGAGCCGGCCAGCAACATCGTGCTGAGCCTCGCCGAGGATCTGGGTGTCGCCGCGCTCATCGCCTTCGCCGTGTTCCATCCGGTGGCCGCCGCGGTCATCGCGGCGGCGCTGCTGGCCGCGGGGATCGCGGTGGTGGTCTTCCTGTGGTCGCGGATCCGCCGGTTCTTCCGGCGCCGCAGGCAGCGGCGCGCGGAGAAGCGGCCGGCCACGACGGGGGAAGTGCTGCCACCGGTGGCCTGACGCAGTGCTCCTGCGGGTGGCGGCGCCGGTGCTGCCGGTCCCGGCACCCGGCCGTGCGGGCGTTGTCAGTGGGTCCGGATAAAGTCGCAGGCATGGCACGGATTGCGGTGATCGGCGCCGGGATGGGCGCGATGGCGGCCGCTGCCCGGCTGGCCGTCGCGGGCCACCGGGTGGCGGTGTTCGAGCGCGGCGCGACGCATGGCGGCGCGGTGCGCCGGTGGGAGCGGGACGGCTTCGCCTTCGATACGGGACCCGGCCTGCTGCATCTGCCGGCCGTCTACCGCGATCTGTTCCTCAAGACCGGCCGGGAGCCGCTGGAGAGCTGCGTCGAGCTGTCCCAGGTCGACCCCGCGAGCCGGCATGTCTTCCCCGACGGCACGGCCGTATCGCTGCCGAACGCCTCGCGTGCCGGGGTGCTGACGGCCCTGGACGAGGCGCTGGGCGCGGGTTCCGGGGAGCGCTGGAGCGCGCTGGTGGGCCGCGCCCGCGAGGCCTGGGACGCCACCCGCCGGCCGCTCTTGGAGGAGCCGCTGTGGGAGGACTGGCGGGTGCTGGGGCGTGATCCGTATCCGGCGGTGCGCAGGCGCGGACTGTTCGGCCGGGGCAAGGGCCCCACGACCGCCACCTTCGCCGAGGTGGCCCGCCGTGAGCTGGCGGACCCCCGGCTGATCGCGCTGCTGGAGAGCCATGCGCTGGCGTACGGCTTCGACCCGCGCAGCGCCCCGGCGAGCGCCGTCGTGCTGCCGTACATGGAGCAGACCTTCGGGAGTTGGTATCCGCGCGGCGGTATGCGGGCGCTGGCCGATGCGCTGTACGAACGCTGCCTGGCGCGCAGGGTGGAGTTCAGCTTCGGCGCGGCGGTGACCGGGATCGTGGAGAAGGACGGCCGGGCGTCGGGCGTCGAGCTGGCCGACGGGCGGGTGTCCGAGGCGGAGTTCGTGGTGGCGGGCGTCGATCCGGTGCAGCTTGTGGAGCTCTGCCGGGGGCGGGAGCCGTGGGGTGCGGACGATGTCCGCCCCGGCCCGGGACCGGACGACCGCGCCACCGCGCGGCTCACGGTCTGCCTCGCACTGCGCGGCGCGCGCCCCGAGGACGCCGTGCACCGCACGGTCGTCCATGCCGCGGACCGCACGGCGGAGCTGGCGGGCGTGTTCGGGGACGGCCCCGGGCTGCGGACCCCCTGTGACCGGCCCACGGTGACGGTGCTGCGCCCGGACGACCCCGCCTCCCGGCCGGACGACGCCCATGAGGCCGTGACCCTGACCGCGACGGTCGCGCCGCACGGCCCGGTCGACTGGCACGACGGCGAGGCCGTGGCGGCCGATGCGGAACGGATGACCGAGATCGCCGAGGCGGCGGTTCCCGGGCTGCGGGAGCGGGTGCTGTGGCGGGAGGTGCTGCCGCCCACGGATGACGCAGGGGTGCCGGGACCGGCGCTGGCGGGCCGGGAAGGCCGCTTTCTGCGGCCCGGCAACCGCACCCGGATACCGGGGCTCTACGCGGTCGGTGGCTGGTCGCACCCGGGCGGCGGTCCGGCGCACGCCGGGATGTCCGGCGCGATCGTGGCCGGCCTGATCGTGAACGGCGACGACTGGCACGGCTCCACCTGAGCGCGTAGCGGGCGCCGGGCGAGGGTGCGCAGCGGGCGGCCGCCAGGAGAGGGCGTGACGGGCGCTGCGGGAGGCACCGCGGCGGGAGAGGACCGACGCGCGGGAGGCGCGGCCGTGGTCCCCGCCCCGGCCGCCGGCTCAGCAGCGGTCCCCGGCCGCCGGCTCAGTAGCGGTACTGCTGCCCGTCGTACCCGGGCTGCTGGTACGGCGGGTAGGGCTGCTCGGGCGGCAGTTCGCCGTCGCGCTGCTGGGGGACCCAGACGCCGCCGGGCGGTGTCTCGCCGTAGCCCTGGCCGAGCGGTTGTCCCTGGGCGTCGTACTGCTGCGCGGCGTAGGGCTGCTGGGCGTAGGGGTCGGCCTGCTGGTAGGGGTCGTAGGACGCGGAGTACTGCTGGCCGCCGAGGTACGGATCGGCGTAGGGCGCCTGCTGGCCCTGCCCCTGGCCCAGGCCGTCGCCGTACGCCGCGTAGGGGTCGGCATAAGGGTCCGCGTAGGGGTCCACGTAGGGGTCGGCGTAGGCGCCCTGGCCGGCTCCGGTCTGGTCGTAACCGCCGCCGTACGCATAGCCGTTGCCGTCACCGTTGCCGACGGCGCCGTTATAGGCGTCGTAGCCGCCGTAGCCGGGCTGCTGGATGCGGGCGTCGGGGCTGTAGACGCCGTACTGGCCGGTCTCCTCGGGCATCGGCTGCGGGGCGTAGACGGCGGTGGCGTCGGGGCGCCCGAAGTCGTCCGGGACGGCGAACGCCTGTGTGGCGTAGGCGCCTTGGTCCTGCTGCTGGTCCTGGTACGGGTCCTGGGCGCGGTAGCCGTCGCCGCCGTTGTAGTCGTAGAAGCCCTGCCCGACGACGGTCTCCTGCGCGGCGAAGGCTTCCTGCCCCGCGACGAAGGTGTCCTGCGCGGCAAAAGCCTCCTGCCCCGCAACGAAGGTGTCCTGGGCGGCGAAGGCGTCCTGCCCCGCGGAGGAGCCCGGCCCGCCGTAGGAGCCACGCCCCGCGGAGGTGTCCACGCTGCGGAAGCCGCCGGTGCTCTCAAAGGTGTCCGGGCCCCCGTCGTCGAACTGGCCGGGGCGGGCGGTGGGCGCCACCGCCTCCAGACCGGAGACCTCCAGTGTCGGTTCGGCGGGCGGCGGTCCGGACTGGCGGGCCCTGCGGCGCCGACCGCCCTCGCCGGACGCCCCGGGCTTGCCGCCCAGCGCCCAGCCCGTGGTGAAGCCGCGGCGGAAGGAGAGCGTCACATTCGTCTGCCCGATGGCGAAGGCGACAAGTCCCAGCCCGATCACGACTATTGACGGGATGATGACGCCGATGACCACGCCGAGGAAACCGGTGAAGGCCAACAGCCGCCAGCGCAGCCGCGCCTTGTTCTGGAGCAGGACCTCACCCAACAGCCACAGAGCGACCAGGCCGAACGCGATGTAGAGGACCGTCCAGCCCATATACGCCCCTCTTCCGCCGCTCGCCGGCAACCGTGATCAGGACTGCTGGTGCAGCCCCAGATTCTCGTAGATTTCCAGGGTCGCCGTGGAGTGGTTCAGGGTAATGAAGTGCAACCCGGGAACATCCTCGGCCATCAAGCGTGCGCACAGTTCCGTTGCGTACTCGATACCAATGGAGCGTACCGCCGCCGGGTCGTCCTTGACGGCGAGGATGCGCTCGGCCAGCTCGGGCGGGAAGGCCGCGTTGCTGAGCTGAGCGAACCGCTCGATCTGGCGCACGTTCGTGACCGGCATGATCTCCGGAATGATCGGCGTCGAGCAACCCGCGGCCGAAACCCGGTCCCGCAGCCGGAAGTAGTCCTCGGGATAGAAGAACATCTGGGTGATGGCGAAGTCCGCGCCGGCCCGGCACTTGTCGACGAAGTGCGCCACGTCCGTGTCCCAGTCCGCCGAGCGCGGATGCATCTCGGGGAAGGCCGCGACGCCGACGCAGAAGTCGCCGGACTCCTTGATCAGACGGACCAGGTCGGCCGCGTAGCCGATGCCGTCGGGGTGCTTGACCCACTCGCCCATCGGGTCGCCGGGCGGGTCACCGCGCAGCGCGAGCATGTTGCGGATCCCGGCGTCGGCGTACTGGCCGATGATGTTGCGCAGGTCAGCCGTGGAGTGATTGACCGCGGTCAGATGCGCCACCGGGGTCAGGGTGGTGTCGGTGGCGATGCGCTCGGTGGCGCGCACCGTGCCGTCACGGGAGGTGCCGCCGGCGCCGTACGTCACGGAGACGAACGTCGGCGAGACGGCCTCGATGCGGCGAATGGCGTTCCACAGGGTCCGCTCGCCCTTCTCCGTCTTGGGGGCGGCGAACTCGAACGAATACGACTGCTTACCGGAAGCAAGCAGGTCGCGCACCGTGCGGGCGCGATCAGTCCTGGTGGAAGCTGTACCTAGGGCCATACCGGCAGGTTAACCACCGGCCGGGCGCACACCAACCGCGTCCGGCGTAATGCCTGGTTGGTCGGGTTGATGTCCACTGGGTGGACATTTTCCGGTCGCCCGGACGTCAGGAGACCGCCCGCCGCCCGGCGAAGTGATCCTCATCACTCGCCCTCGCGGGTCGGCCCGGACGGTCAGGAGACGTCCTGGGCGTCCCAGGTCCGGATGCGCTTCGCCAGTGCGGCGGCCGCCGCTCCCGGGTCGTCCGCTTCCGTGAGCGCGCGGACCACGACGACCCGTCGGGCGCCCGCCTCCAGCACCTCGTCCAGATTCCCGGCGTCGATCCCGCCGATGGCGAACCAGGGGCGCTCGGGGGCGCGGGCCGCGGTGTAGCGGACCAGGTCGAGGCCGGGGGCGTGGCGGCCCGGCTTGGTGGGCGTCGGCCAGCACGGGCCCGTGCAGAAGTAGTCCACGCCGGGCTCGGTGAGCGCGGCGTCCACCTCGGCCTCGGCATGGGTGGAGCGGCCTATGAGCACGTCCGGGCCCAGGAGGGCGCGGGCGGCCGGGACCGGCAGATCGCCCTGCCCGAGATGCAGCACCTCGCTGCCCGCCGCATGGGCGACATCCGCACGGTCGTTGACCGCGAGCAGCTTGCCGTGCCGCCGGCAGGCGTCCGCGAAGACCTCCAGATGCCGGAGCTCCTCACCGGCCTCCATGCCCTTGTCCCGCAGCTGGACGATGTCCACGCCCGAGGCGAGCACCGCGTCCAGGAACTGCGGGAGGTCGCCCTGCCGCCGGCGGGCGTCCGTGCAGAGGTAGAGCCGGGCGTCGGACAGGGCCGGGCGTGCGGTGGTCATCGGGCGGCTTCCCCCCAGGTCGGGGGCGTACGGGCCGGGCCTTCCGGTCCGTACGCCCCGCGGATGCGGTTACGGATGCTGGTGCGGTCGCCTGCTGGGAGCGGGCCGCGCCAGAGGTGTCAGACGGCGAGCGCCTGGGCCCGGCGCTTCACCTCCGTGCCGCGATTCTCGCGCAGCGCCTGGGCGGGCGTGCCGGGCAGGCTCTCATCCGGGGTGAACAGCCACTCCAGCATTTCCTCGTCGGTGAAGCCGTCGTCCTTGAGGAGGGTGAGGGTACCGACGAGGCCCTTGACCACCTTGTCGTCCTGGATGAAATCGGCGGGCACATGCAGCGCCCTGTTCTCGCCGCGGCGCACCGCGATCAGCTGGCCCTCCTTGACCAGCTGCCGCACACGCGTCACCTCGACGCCGAACTGTTCGGCGATGTCGGGGAGGGTGAGCCAGGCGGGGACGAGTCCATCGATGTTTGCGTCAATCTCGGTCACAGGACAAGCCTGCCACCTCGCACTGACAGCCGGTAGCCGGGCATCGCCATCAGGGGCTTCCTCACACCGGAGGGTGACGGCGGACCCCCCGGGCGACCGACGGGCAGGGACCGCCCGGGCTACAGCGCCGCGGCCTTCAGCGGCAGGGACGCGTTCGCGGCCCGCTCCCGGTCCAGCGCCACGCCCCGCTCGATCAGCTTGCGCCCCTGGGCCAGATCCCGCGGCCGCCCCACGGCCAGCAGCGCGACGAGCCGCCCCTCCCGCAGCCAGATCACCGACCAGGCGGCACCGGTCGGATCGCCGCGCCAGACCAGTTCGTCGGCGTCCCCGTGATGGCCCGCGTACTGCACGAACCGCCCGAACTGCTCCGACCAGAAGTAGGGGACGGGGTCGTAGACCACCCCTTCCGCCTCGCCGCGGGCGATGTTCTCGGCGACCGTACGGGGGCCCTGGAGGGCGTTGTCCCAGTGGTGGATCAGCAGGCGGGTGTCGTAGCGGGCCGACGGGAAGGAGGCGCAGTCGCCGACCGCGTAGACATCGGCCACGGAGGTGCGCAGCTGCTCGTCGGCCAGTACGGAGCCGTCCTGCGGCGAGACCTCGATGCCCGAGCCGGCCAGCCAGCCGGTCGCGGGCCGGGCCCCGATCCCGATGACCACCGCGTCGGCGGGCAGCGTCGTGCCGTCCGCGAGGGTGACCGCGCCCGCCGTGACGGACGCGACCCGCGCGTGGGTGCGCAGCTCGGCTCCGGCGTCCGCGTACCAGCCGGTCATGTGGGCGGCGACCTCGGCGGGCAGCGCACCGGCCAGCGGGCGGTCGGCGGCCTCGACGACGGTGACCGCGCAGCCCGCCTCGCGCGCCGCCGTCGCGAACTCGGCACCGATCCAGCCGGCGCCGACGACCACGATCTCGTGCTGGGCGGCGAGCACCGGCCGCAGCCGCTCGGCGTCGTCCAGGGTGCGCAGCAGATGGATGCCGGGCAGCCCCTCGCTGCCGGGCAGCACGATCGGGGCGGCGCCGGTCGCGAGGACCGCGTAGTCGTAGGGGACCGGGCCGTCGGCCGTCTCGATCACGTGGGCGTCCGGCACCAGGGCGGTGACCGGGCGGCTGAGGTGGAGTTCGATGCCGAGCCCGGCGAAGTCGATGTCGAAGGTGGAGCCCTCGGCCTTGCCCAGCAGCACCGCCTTGGACAGCGGCGGACGGTCGTAGGGCTGGTGGGGCTCGTCGCCGAGGAGCGTGATCGCGCCGCGCCAGCCCTGTTCGCGCAGGGCGACCGCGGTCTGCACACCCGCGATTCCCGCGCCGGCGATCACCACGTGCGGCGTGCGGTCAGGGGCCTGGGAGGACTTGCTCTGCTCGCTCACCCGATCACTCTAGGACGGTCTGTGACGCCGCTCGCAGCAGCGCGCAACGAGATCTCTGACACAGCGTCACGGCCGGCTCGGCCCGGGCGCCGCCCACCGGCGCCCGGGCGCTGCCTTACGGCGCGTCGCGGCACCGTATTAGGGTGAGCGATACACGCACTCGCGGGAGCCCGGACGCACCGGGCTGAGAGGGAGGCTGGCCGGCCTCCGACCGTACGAACCTGATCCGGGTCATGCCGGCGAAGGGAGGGGCTGGACACCCATGCAGGCATCTGCCACACGAGCGAATCCCACCCCGCGGAGCCCTGATGTGCTCGTCATCGGCGGCGGCATCATCGGCCTGGTCACCGCCTGGCGGGCGGCCGTCCGCGGGCTGAGTGCCGCCGTGGCCGACCCCGCGCCCGGAGGCGGCGCGGCCCGGGTCGCGGCCGGGATGCTGGCCGCGGTCACCGAGCTCCACTACGGCGAGCAGACCCTGCTGGGCCTCAATCTCGCCTCCGCGCGGCGCTACCCCGGCTTCACCGAGGAGCTGGAGGAGGCCGCCGGGCAGCGGATCGGCTATCGGCGCTGCGGCACGCTGGCCGTCGCGCTGGACGCCGACGACCGCGCCCACCTGCGCGAACTGCACGCCCTCCAGATCCGCTCCGGACTGGACTCGCAGTGGCTCACGGGACGTGAGTGCCGCCGCCTGGAGCCGATGCTGGCCCCCGGGGTGCGCGGCGGGCTGCGGGTGGACGGCGACCACCAGGTCGATCCGCGCCGGCTGGCGAGCGCCCTGCTGACCGCCTGTGAGCGCTCCGGGGTGGTCTTCCACCGCAGCGCCGCCGTGCGGCTGACGGTCGACGGCGGCCGCGCCTCCGGCGCCGAACTCGCCGACGGCACACGGGTCCCGGCCGGTCAGGTCGTCCTGGCCGCGGGCAGCCACAGCGGCCGGCTCGCCGGAGTGCCCGACGAGGTGCTGCCGCAGGTACGGCCGGTCAAGGGCCAGGTGCTGCGGCTCCGGATGCCGGACATGCCCGCGGGCAGCCCGGCCTTCCTCTCGCGCACCGTACGGGCCGTCGTACGCGGCGGCCCCCTCTACCTGGTCCCTCGGGAGAACGGCGAACTGGTCGTCGGCGCCACCAGCGAGGAGCTGGGCTGGGACACCACCGTGACCGCGGGCGGGGTCTACGAGCTGCTGCGGGACGCGCACGAGCTGGTCCCGGGCATCACCGAGCTGCCGCTCGTCGAGACCTGCGCCGGGCTGCGCCCCGGCTCCCCCGACAACGCCCCCCTGCTCGGGCCGACCGCGCTGCCCGGCTTCCATCTGGCCACCGGCCACTTCCGCAACGGCGTGCTGCTGACGCCGGTCACCGGTGACGCGATGGCCGAGGTGCTGGCCACCGGCCTCCTCCCCGAAGAGGCCCGCCCCTTCTCCCCCGCGCGCTTCACCCCCACCACCCCGGGGCCCGAGCGCACCCGTGCCCCAGAGGAGCAGGCCGTATGAACGCCGCCACCCCCACCCCGACCGTCTCGGTGTCCGTCAACGGCGAGGCCCGCGAGGTCCCCGGCGGGCTCACCCTCGACCGGCTCGTCGCGACCTTGTCCAAGGCGCCCGCCGGGGTGGCCGCGGCGGTCAACGAAATCGTGGTGCCGCGCACCCAGTGGCCCACCACCCCGCTCGGCGACGGCGACCGCGTCGAGGTGCTCACCGCGGTCCAGGGAGGCTGACCCGCAGACATGACCGACACCGCAACCCTCCGGGGAACGACCCCCGCCACACCCGACAGCGCCTTCGCCGCGGGCTCCGACCCCCTCACCCTCGCCGGCACCACCTTCACGTCCCGTCTGATCATGGGGACCGGCGGCGCGCCCAGCCTCGACATCCTGGAGCGGGCGCTGCTCGCCTCCGGTACGGAGCTGACCACGGTCGCCATGCGGCGGCTGGATCCGACCGTGCAGGGCTCGGTGCTGTCCGTACTGGAACGGCACAAGATCAAGGTGCTGCCGAACACCGCGGGCTGCTTCACCGCGGGCGAGGCGGTGCTCACCGCCCGGCTCGCCCGGGAAGCGCTCGGCACGGACTGGGTCAAGCTCGAGGTCGTCGCCGACGAGCGCACCCTGCTGCCCGACCCGATCGAGCTGCTCGATGCCGCCGAGACCCTGGTGGACGACGGCTTCACCGTGCTGCCCTACACGAACGACGACCCGGTGCTGGCCCGCAAGCTGGAGGACGTGGGCTGCGCCGCGATCATGCCGCTGGGCTCCCCGATCGGCTCCGGGCTGGGCATCCGCAACCCGCACAACTTCCAGCTGATCACCGAGCGGGCCGGCGTCCCCGTCATCCTCGACGCGGGCGCGGGCACGGCCTCGGACGTCTCCCTGGCCATGGAGCTGGGCTGCGAGGCGGTGATGCTGGCGTCCGCGGTCACCCGCGCCCAGGAACCGGAGCTGATGGCCGAGGCCATGCGGCACGCGGTCACCGCAGGACGCCTCGCACACCGCGCGGGCCGCATCCCCCGCCGCCACTTCGCCCTCGCGTCCTCCCCCACCGAGGGCGTGGCCGAACTGGACCCCGAACGCCCAGCGTTTTAGACCCTTCCCACGTTTTTGGCTTTCCCGCCATGGGGGTTTCTCGCCGTTTGTCGCCCGCTGCGCGGTGCGCTCGCCGTTGCGCCTGCGGCGGGCGGGGCCGCTGCGCGGGGCTGTGGGTGCGGTGACGGACCTCCGGGGCCTGGTGTGTGGACTGCTTCGCTTTACGTCCACACACCAGGCCCCTCCGGCCCGTCCCCTCCCGTGAGTGGAGAAAGTAAACGTGGATGGGGGCGAGCCAACGACGTACACGTCTCCATGTGATCCACAAGGAGCACCGGACCACCTACGCCCACCCCCACCAGCCGTCCCCCATCCCCCCACGGGAGGGGACGCGCCGCAGGACGAAGTCCGGAGGAGCGGCACCGCACCCGACAGCCCCGCGCAGCGACCCCGCCCGCCGCAGGCGCAACGGCGAACAACCAACCACGGCGGGAAAGCCAAAAACGTGGGCGCAAAGCAAAGCGCAGCGGAGAGGCACAACGGCGAGCGCACCGCGCAGCGGGCGGCAAACGGCGAACAACCGCCACGGCGGGACAGCCGAAAACGTGGGAAAGAAAGGGCTACGCGTCGAGCCCAATCGCAAAGGCAGCCTCAAGATCATGCTGCGAGTACGTGCGGAACGCGATGTGCGTCTCCGTGGCTTCGACGCCGGGGACCTTGCTGATCCGGCCGGGGATGACATCCGCGAGGTCGTCGTGGGCGGCGACCCGCACCATTGCGATCAGGTCGTGGGCGCCGGTGACCGAGTAGACCTCGCTGACCCCTTCCAGCGCGGCGATCTTCTCGGCGATCTCCGGGATCTGGTCCACGTTGGTCTTGATGAGCACGATCGACGTGATCACGGCTGGCTCTCTCCCTCGGTCGCCCGGACATCCCCCCTGGTGGCCCCCACACTATCCCTCCCGTAGCGGGCCCATGCGTAGAGGAACCCGAGCGCGAAGCCGACGACATGGGCGAGGTAGGCGACGCCGGGACCGCGGGGATCCTCCTGCGCGGCGTGCCACTGGAGGAAGAACCAGAAGAGCAGCACGATCCAGGCGGGGAAGCGCAGGGGCAGGAAGAACAGGAACGGGAAGATGCTGGTGACCCGGGCCGTGGGGAACAGGAAGAGGAAGGCGCCCAGTACGCCGGAGATCGAGCCGGAGGCGCCCACCAGCGTCTGGCCCGAGGCGGCGTGTGCGGCCGCGTAGCCGAGCAGCGCCAGGTAGCCGATGATGAGGTAGAAGGCGGCGAACGGCAGCCGGCCCATGCGCGCCTCGGTCATTGCGCCGAAGACGTACAGAAACAGCATGTTGCCGAGCAGGTGCAGCCAGCTGCCGTGCACGAACAACGCGGTGAGCGGGGTGATCAGCGCCCGTACCGAACCGCTCCACAGGTCCAGCGGGATCACGCCCCACCGCTCGAAATACGCGGTCTGGGCCTTCAGCAGGGCATCGCCGCTGCCGTATATCCGGTTCAGGCCGGAGGCGGGGCCGAGCACGAAGACCGCACAGCACAGGCCGATCAGCACATTCGTCACCCGCGAGAACACCGCGGCCAGCGACCGGGTGGGGCGCGGAGGGCGGGGGAGGAGACCGGACGAGCGGGGAGAACGGGGTGAGGGGGCCGGCACCGTCATGAGGTGATCATGGCCCAATGCGGGCAATCGGGACAGAGTGCCTCGCCGCGTCCCGGCACCCGGGCGGGCCCGCACCGGCCCCCCGTCAGGCCGTAGGGTTACAGGCAGTACTTTGCGTACTTCCGCGATCCGACGGCGCACCGCGTGAACCGCGCAGCAGCACGAGACGATGAGCACGAAAGAGGACGACACGATGGCTGTTCCCCTGCCGACGGACGGAACCCGGTGGCGCTGCACGCTGTGCGGCAACCTCACGCGTTTCGATGTGACCCGCCGGTCCAAGGTCGTGGAGTACGTCCACCTGGACCTCGCCGGGGCGCCGACGGTCGAGGAGCGCGAGGTCCTCAGTGAGAGCATCGAGTCCGTGCGCTGCCGCTGGTGCAACGCGGTCGACCAGATCGAACTGGTCGACCGTCCGGGCGCGAACGCCTGAGATCGGAGCGATGCAGCCGTGGTGGACCGTCCAGAAGGGGAGCCGGGGGCCCAGCGTGACGACGCACCCGAGGGTGCGGCCGACGAAGTGCTCGACCGTCCGCTGCCCGAGGGCGTGCGGCGCCGTGTCGTGGCGCTCACCGCGGAGTCGTTCGGCGCGCTGACTCTCGCCGAACTCCCGCCCCCGCTGCGGCAGTACGCCCGGTTCACCCCGACTCGTCGGGCCAAGTTCGCCGGAAATGCGATGGCTTCGGCGCTGGAGAGCGACGCGGTCTTCCGGCAGCGGATCGCCGGCAAGCTGCGCGAGGCGCAGTCCGAGCTCGCCGAGGCCCTGGAGCACGGCACCCCGCCCGCGGCCGCCGATCCGCTCGACGTCGCGGCGGCCGCCTATGTGCTGCGCCCCGAAGGGTGGGTCAAACTCGTCGCGGCGGCCGGTGAGGAGGCGCAGCGGGCGCGTGCCGAGCGGGCCGGTGAGGAGGCCGAGCGGGAGCTGGCCAGGCTGCGCGAGGAGCTGGCGCAGGCGCGCGGCGAAGCCCGTACGGAGGCCGACCGGATCCGGGGGGACCTGGACGCCCTCCGCAAGGAGAACGAATCGCTGCGGCGCAAGCTGCGCAGTGCGCTGAGCGACGTCAAGCGCGGTGAGGCCGCGGTGCGCAAGGCCGAGGCCGCCATGGCGGACGTACGGGACCGGTCGGCCACGGAGAAGACCGCCGCGGACAGCGAAGCGCGCCGGCTCAAGGCCCGGATCGCCGAGGCCGAGGCGGCGCTGGAGGCCAGCCGCCGCTCCGCACGCGAGGGCCGCAGCGTCGAGGACATGCGGCTGCGGCTGCTGCTGGACACGGTCCTGGACGCGGCACAGGGGCTGCGCCGCGAGCTGGCGCTGCCGCCCGCGAGCGTCCACCCGGCGGACACCGTCGAGGCGGTCGCGCCGGGCCGGATGACGCCCAAGGACATCGCGGCGCGGGCGCTGTCGGAGATGGACCCGGCGCTGCTCGACCAGCTTCTGGCGCTGCCGCAGGCGCATTTGGTGGTGGATGGCTACAACGTCACCAAAACCGGCTATCCGACCATGCCGCTCGACAAGCAGCGGCTGCGGCTGCTGGGCGGTCTCGCGGTGCTGGCGGCGCAGACCGGTGCGGAGATGACGTGTGTCTTCGACGGGGCGGAGCTGGCCGCGCCGGTGCTGCTCGCGCCGCCGCGCGGAGTCCGGGTCCTCTTCAGCAAACCGGGCGTAACGGCCGATGAGTTGATTCGTCAGCTGGTACGGGCCGAACCGCCCGGCCGCCCGGTCGTCGTGGTCTCCACGGACCGGGAAGTGGCCGACGGTGTGGCGAAGGCCGGGGCGCGGCCGGTCGCATCGGCCCTGCTCCTCAAACGACTTGCCCGGACCTGACGCACTGCCCACCGCGAGCCGCCGGCACACCGGAAATCGCCAACGATTCGTCTCTGAGCGTCAAGTGGCGCTCACTGCCTGTGCGATGTTGGTAAAGGATGGGACTCGTGGCGCAGATTTTTCCTCTGAGGATTTGAAGCGATCACAGCTCGGTTACTAAGGTCAGCCCCGAACCTTCATGAATCTGATCATCCAACCGGGATGAACGGTGAAGGAACCGCCGAGTCCGCGGCGTTCACGCGGAGCCGGGGTCTCACCCCCCACTTCCCGGTAGGCGGCTGGAGGAAGAAGGAGCTCGCCCCCGTGGCGTCCCACCGTCGACCCAAGCAGCCGAGCCGTACCCGCGTGACCGTGCTCACCGCCACCGCCGCGGCGGCCGTCGCTCTCTCGTCCCAGGCCGCACAGGCCGATCCCCACCAGTCGAAGAAGGACGTCAAGTCCGAGGTCGACAAGCTCTACGGGGAGGCCGAGCAGGCCACCGAGAAGTACAACGGGGTCAAGGAGCAGCAGGAGAAGCTCCAGAAGGAGGTCGACGACCTCCAGGACAAGGTCGCCCGCGGGCAGGGTGACCTCAACCAGCTCCGCAAGGGCCTCGGCGCCGTCGCCTCCGGCCAGTACCGCAGCGGCAGCATCGACCCCTCGGTCCAGCTGTTCCTCTCCGGTGACCCGGACACCTACCTCGAAAAGGCCGCCACGCTCGACCAGTTGAGCGGCAAGCAGGCCGACCAGCTGAAGACCATCGCGGACAAGCAGCGCCGGCTCGCCCAGGAGCGCGAAGAGGCCGCGAGCAAGATCAAGGACCTCTCCGAGACCCGTAAGGCGCTCGGTGACAAGAAGGACGAGATCAAGGACAAGCTGGGTAAGGCCCAGGAGCTCCTCAACACCCTGACGGCCAAGGAGCGGGCGGCCATGCAGGCCGAGGAGAACCGCGCCAACCGCAGCAACGACCGGGTCAACCTCGGTGATGACGTCCCGGCGTCGCAGCGCGGTGCGGCCGCCCTGGCCGCCGCCCAGGGCAAGATAGGTTCCCCGTATGTCTGGGGCGCCACCGGCCCGTCGTCCTTCGACTGCTCGGGTCTGACGTCGTGGGCCTACCAGCAGGCCGGCCAGTCCCTGCCGCGTACCTCGCAGGCGCAGGCCAACGCCGGTACCCGGATCGGCTCGCAGAGCGCCCTCAAGCCCGGCGATCTGGTGCTCTTCTACGGCGACCTGCACCACATCGGCCTCTACGCCGGCAACGGCCAGGTGCTGCACGCGCCGAAGCCCGGCGCCGCCGTGCGCTACGAGCCGATCGGCAACATGCCGTTCGCGTTCGGCGTGCGGGTCTGAAAAGCCTCACAACGCGCTCAACCTGCCGCCCGAACGGGCGAATTGTGGCCTCGGCCGCTGACTTCCCGCCCCGCCGGTGACCTGCACAGTCACCGGCGGGGCGGCTTTTTGCGTACGAAAGGGCGGCTTTGGCCGGATCGTACCGGCGCCGTTACTGTCTGCCCTCGCAGCGTCCGGTTCACCGACGCCCTCCCGGGGCGGCAGGGGCTGCACAGGGAAGGAGTGCGGCTCTCGTGGTGTCCCACCGCCGTACCTCGCAGCACGGCCAGACCACTCTCGCCGGGGTCACCGTGGTGTCGGCCGCCCTGGCGACCGCGGCCGCCGCACTGTCGGCACCGCAGGCCTCCGCCGACCCCACCGCCCCCGCCGGCCGCGATACGGCGACCGCGCGGGTCGACCACCTCTACGAGCAGGCGGAGCGGGCCACCGAGAAGTTCAACGGCGCGGACGCACGGACCAAGAAGCTGCGCAAGCAGGTGGCGGTCCTCCAGGACCGCACCGCCCGCACCCAGGAGCGGGTCAACCGGATGCGCGGCAGGCTGGGCGCCCTGGCCGCCGCCCAGTACCGGTCCGGCGGGATGGACCCCACCGTCCGGCTGATGCTCTCCGAAGGGCCCGACACCTACCTGGAGAAGGCCTCCGCCCTCGACCGGCTCGGCAACAGCCAGGCGCGCGAGCTGCACGGCCTGCGGGCCGCACAGCGCTCCCTGGAGCAGCAGCGCAGGGAGGCCACCAGGAAGCTGGCGGAGCTGGAGGCCGGCCGCAAGGAGGTCGCGCGCCACAAGAAGGACGTCCAGCACAAGCTGGCCACCGCGCGGCGGCTGCTGAACGCGCTCCCCAGGGACGCCAGGGAGGCCTACGCCAGGGCCTCCAGGAGCGACGGGCGCCATGAGGCGGTCCCGGACCTGCGGGGAGCCGCCCCGGCCTCCGGGCGGGCCGCCGCGGCCGTCGCCGCGGTGCGCGCCGCGGTCGGCTCCCCGTACGCCTGGGGAGGCAACGGACCCTCGGCCTTCGACTGCTCCGGACTCACCCAATGGGCCTACGGCCGGGCCGGCGTCTCCCTCCCGCGTACCTCGCAGGCGCAGCGCGGCGCCGGGCGGCAGGTGTCGCTGGGCCAGGCGCAGCCCGGTGACCTGGTCATCTACCGTTCGGACGCCAGCCACGTCGGGATGTACGTCGGCAACGGCCAAGTGGTCCACGCGCCCTATCCCGGCGCCCGGGTCCGCTACGACCCCGTCGGGATGATGCCGATCTCGTCCATCACCAGGCCCTGAGGCCGGGCGCAGCGTTTTTGCCCCGGCCGGGCCGGATCTACGATCGTCCGCATGTCACACCAGTGGGCGAGACGGCGGCCGTCGCGGGCCGCGGCGGCGGGCTGTGCCGCCCTGCTGCTCGCGCTGCTCGCCCCGGTGGCCGGCTGTGCGCCCGAGACCTCGACACCGGCCCGCTTCCCGGACGTCCAGCGGATGCTCGACACCCGTGCGCAGGCCGTCGAGCGGCGGGACGCGGCGGGCTTCCTCGCCTCCGTCGACCCGCGGGCCACCGGATACCGGGACCGTCAGCGCGCGATGTTCGGCCATCTGGCAGGCGTGCCGCTGGCCGACTGGCACTACGACCTCGACTCGACCGGGGCCTTCCCGCTCCGGGCCGGAGAATCCGACGCGCGGCTGGCCGCCAAGGTACGGCTGCGCTACCGCCTCAAGGGCTACGACAGCTCGCCGGTGCACGCCGTCCAGTACCTCACCCTGATCCGGCGCGACGGCCGCTGGCTGATCTCCTCCGACACCGATGGCGCGGCGGCGGGCAAGAGCGGCACCCGCCAGCTGTGGGACCAGGGCCCGGTGCGACTGGTCCGCGGCCGGCACAGCCTGGTCCTCGGCGGGCCCGCGCATCTGGCCCGGCTGAAGGATCTCGCGCGCCGGGTCGACCGGGCGGTGCCCGCGGTCTCCGACGCCTGGAAGGGGAAGTGGTCCGAGAAGGTCGTGGTGGAGGCTCCGGACTCGGTCGAGCGGATGGCGCAGCTGATGGGCAGCGACGACGCGTCCGGTTATGCGGGGATCGCGGCGGTCACCACCGGTGAGGCCGGTGTCGCGACGGCCACGCCCGCGGACCGCGTGATCATCAACCCCGAGGCCTACGAGGAACTCAACGACCTGGGGCGCAAAGTGGTCCTCACCCACGAGACCGCGCATGTCGCCACCCGTACGGCCACCACGGTGGCCACCCCGCTGTGGCTCTCGGAGGGCTTCGCCGACTGGGTCGCCTACCGGGGCAGCCACCGCAAGCCCGCCACCATCGCCCCCGAACTCACGCGCGCGCTCGCCCGGGGCAAGGTCCCCGCCCGTCTGCCGACCGACGAGGACTTCGGCTTCAAGGCCGGCGCGAGCCGGCTGGCCAAGGCCTACGAGGGAAGCTGGCTGGCCTGCCGGATGATCGCCGGCAAGTACGGCGAGGTCAAGCTGATCGCCTTCTACCGGGCGGCGGGCAGGAGCGCGCTTCGTGCCTCGTCGGGGAGCGCGGGGGCACCGATGGAGGCGGCCACGGCGGTCCCCGCCGGCTCCCGCCCGGCCTCACGGGCCGTCGGCGACGGGCACCGCCGGCCGGCCCGCGCCGACCGGACGGACGGCGCCCTTCGCTCCCAACTGGGCATCAACCTCACGGAGTTCACCCGGCAGTGGCGGGCCTATGTGAAGGCCCAGCTGCGGCGGTGAGCGGGGGCGGGCGCCCGCCGGGCCGGCCGGCCGCGCGGGTGCCGATGTCCGTCATGTCCTGCGGGGGCGAGCGGTGGCAGTGCGCCACGGCGGTTCACCGGCCCGATGCGGCCGGCCCGCCCGCCGGTGCCTGCGGGGCGGGGCGCGTGAGCCGCCCGGTCGCGGCGGTGGTCTCGCCGACCGGCCGGCGCGCGCCCACCACGCCGACGGGTTCCGTACGGCCGGGCCCGCTGCCGCGCGTCGCGACCCACAGCCGGCGGCAGGCGAGCAGTGACGCGGCGACCAGCAGCCCGTTGCGCACGACCAGCAGCGCGACGCCCCGCGGATCGCTCGCCACGACATCCGCGAACCAGACGGGGAACTCCAGCAGCGTGACCCCGGTGGCGAGCAGCACCAGCACCGCCGGCAGCGCCTGCCGGCTGGCCCGTACGGTCACACACACGGCGGCGAGCCCCACCAGCCAGAGCATGTACTGCGGGCTGATGACGCGGCTGGTGGTCGTGAACAGCAGGGTGGCGGTGAAGGCGGCATCGCACAGCGTCGCGGGGCCGGACTCCCGGGCGCGCACCCGCCACAGGAACAGCCAGCCCACGGCGGCGAGGCTCAGGGTGAGCGCCAGGGTGCTGACGAACGGAACGCCAGGCCCGAGGAACTCCAGCGAGCCGTAGTGCAGCAGCACCTGTCCGTCCCAGCCGTACTGGCGGGCCACATGGAAGACCAGCGCGCCGAGCGACTCGACCTCCGTACCGCGGTCGCGCTGGAAGGTGAGGAAGGCCCACGCGCCCGGTGCGGCGGCCGCGAAGAGCAGGGCCAGCCCGGCCGCGGTGCCGGCCGCGCTCCACCACAGGGTGCGCGCCCGGCGGCCGCGCACCGCCGCCCCCGTCAGCAGCAGTACGGGCCAGACCTTCAGCAGCGCACCGAAGGCGACCAGCGCGCCCGCCACCCGTGGCCGGCGGGCGGCTGCGAACAGCGCGGCGGCGGCGACGGCGACGACCATCAGGTCGTAGCGGGCGTACGCGGTCGGGCCCAGCAGCGCGACGCCCGCGATCCACACCCAGGCCCCCGCCGGGCGATGGCCCGCCCGCCGCCCGGCCCGCAGGAACAGCGCCAGCGCCGCCGCGTCCGTGACCAGGATCAGGGTGAAGAACGCCGGGGCGTAGTCCAGGAACGGCAGCAGACCGGGGGAGAGGATCGCGAGCGCGGCGGCCGGCGGGTACTGCCAGGTCACATCGGCCAGCGGGAAGGTGCCGGTCTTCAGGATCCCGGACCAGCCCTGATAGATCACCGAGACATCGGTGGTGACATCCGGCCCCGGCAGCACCAGCACCCTCAGGACGCACAGCAGGACCACGGCCCGGGTCACGGCCCATACCGCGACCGGGAGCCACACCCCGCGTGCTCTGCCGATGCCGCTCATCGTCACCTCGTCGTCCTCCTCGGCCGTTGCCCGCCGGCGCCGTCTGCGGCCCCCGGACACTGTGCCCTGCACACCGCTCCCCGCTCGCGCTGCCCGCACGGCGCCGTAGGCGGCTGGTCACGACCGTAGACGAGGGCCGGACCGGCAGGGCGGGCCGCCCCGCCGGGCCCGCCGAGCGGTACTGTCGGGCCGGAACCGCCGAGACCGACCGCCGAGAGACCATCGTGCACAAGACCTTGATCGTCACGAACGACTTCCCGCCCCGGCCCGGCGGCATCCAGGCCTTCCTGCACAGCATGGCGCTGCGCCTGGACCCCTCCCAGGTCGTCGTCTACGCCTCGACCTGGAAGCGCGGTGCGGAAGGTCTCGCGGCCACCGCCGCCTTCGACGCCGAGCAGCCGTTCCCGGTCGTACGGGACCGTACGACGATGCTGCTGCCCACCCCGAGGGTGACCCGGCGGGCCACCGGGCTGTTGCGCGAACACGGCTGCTCCTCCGTATGGTTCGGCGCGGCGGCGCCGCTCGGGCTGATGGCGCCCGCGCTCCGCTCGGCCGGCGCGCGCCGCATCGTGGCGACCACGCACGGCCACGAGGCGGGCTGGGCCCAGCTGCCGGCCGCCCGCGGGCTGCTGCGCCGGATCGGCGAAGGCACCGACACGCTCACCTACCTCGGCGAGTACACCCGCTCGCGGATCGCCGGTGCGCTCACCCCGGAAGCCGCCGGGCGGATGGTCCAACTCCCGCCCGGGGTGGACGAGAAGACCTTCCATCCCGGTTCGGGGGGCGACGCCGTACGGGCCGCGCTCGGGCTCACCGGCCGGCCGGTGGTGGTGTGTGTCTCGCGGCTCGTGCCGCGCAAGGGCCAGGACACCCTGATCGAGGCGATGCCGGCCATCGTGGCCGCGGTGCCCGACGCCGTCCTGCTGATCGTCGGCGGCGGCCCGTACGAGAAGGAGCTGCACGCGCTGGCCCTGGCGAAGGGCGTCGGGGACTCGGTGCGCTTCACCGGCGCGGTCCCGTGGGAGGAGCTGCCGGCCCACTTCGGCGCCGGCGATGTCTTCGCGATGCCCTGCCGCACCCGCCGCGGCGGACTCGACGTCGAGGGCCTCGGCATCGTCTACCTGGAGGCGTCCGCCACCGGACTCCCCGTGGTGGCGGGCGATTCGGGCGGCGCCCCCGACGCCGTCCTGGACGGCGAGACGGGCTGGGTCGTCCCCGGCGGCTCCCCGGCCCCCACCGCCGACCGCCTCATCACCCTGCTCCGGGACCCCGCCCTGCGCCGCACCATGGGCGCGCGCGGCCGCGCCTGGGTGGAGGAGAAGTGGCGCTGGGACCTGCTGGCGGAACGGCTGAAGGAACTGCTGTAGGGCTGCCGCGTTCTGCGTTCCGTGTTCCGTGTTCCGTGTTCCGTGTTCCGTGTTCCGTGTTCCGCGTTCTGTGTCCCGGCCGAACGAAAATCCGCCGCCGTGGCGAGCAGCCACGACGGCGGATTTTCGTTCGTACCGGACCGGCCTCGGCCCCGGCGCGGGCCGGACGCGCCCAGCGCCTGTCGTCCGGGTCAGGCCCTACCCGCGGTAGATCGCCTCGATCTCCTCCGCGAAGTCCTTCGCCACCACGTTCCGCTTGAGCTTCAGCGACGGCGTGACATGGCCCGACTCCTCGGTGAACTGGGTCGGCAGTACGCGGAACTTGCGTACCGACTCGGCCTTGGAGACCGCCGCGTTGCCGTCGTCGACGGCGCGCTGGACGGCGGCCAGCAGCTCCGGGTCCTCGGCGATCTGGGACGGCGTCACATCGGCGGAGTGGCCGTGCTCCTCGGCCCAGCGGGGCAGGAACTCCTCGTCGAGCGTGACCAGCGCGCCGATGAACGGCCGGCCGTCGCCGACGACCATGCACTCGGCGATCAGGGCGTGTGACCGGATGCGGTCCTCGATCACGGCCGGGGCGACGTTCTTGCCGCCCGCGGTGACCAGTATTTCCTTCTTGCGGCCGGTGATGGCGAGGTAGCCGTCCTCGTCGAGGGTGCCGAGGTCGCCGGTGTGGAACCAGCCGTCGGACAGCGCCTCCTTGGTGGCCGACGGGTTGTTCCAGTACTCGGTGAACAGGTGCTCGCCGTGCAGCAGCACCTCGCCGTCGTCGGCGATCCGCACGACCGAACCGGGCAGCGGCTGGCCGACGCTGCCGATCTTCTGCCGGTCCCAGGGGTTGAAGGCGGTCGCCGCACAGGACTCCGTCAGGCCGTAGCCCTCCAGGACGGTGAAGCCGATGCCGCGGTAGAAGTGGCCGAGGCGCTCACCGAGCGGGGCGCCGCCGGAGATGGCGTGGGTGGCGCGGCCGCCGAGGACGGCGCGCAGCCTGCCGTAGACCAGCCGGTCGAAGACCTTGTACTTCACCTTCAGGCCGAGGGACGGGCCCTCCGGGGTGTCCAGCGCGCGGCTGTAGGCGATCGCGACGTCCGCCGCCTTGTCGAATACCTTGCCCTTGCCGTCGGCCTGCGCCTTGGCCCGCGCCGAGTTGTAGACCTTCTCGAAGACCCGGGGCACGCCCAGGACCAGCTTCGGCCGGAAGGAGGCGAGGTCGTCGGTGAGGTTCTTGATGTCGGGGGCGTGGCCCAGCTTGATGGGCGCCATCACCGCGGCGACCTGCACCAGCCGGCCGAAGACATGCGCGATGGGGAGGAAGAGGAGCACCGAGGACTCGCCGGTACGGAACAGCGGGCGCAGCCGCTCGACGATGTTGCCGCACTCGGCGAAGAAGCTGCGGTGGCTGAGCACACAGCCCTTGGGGCGGCCGGTGGTGCCGGAGGTGTAGACGATGGTGGCGGGCGAGTCCGCGTCGGCGAGCGCGCTGCGCGCATCCACCTCGGCGTCGGAGATGTCGGCGCCGGCGGCCCGCAGCCGGGCGATGGCGTCCCGCTCGATCTGCCAGATGTTCTCCAGCCCCGGCAGCCGGTCGCGGACCGACTCGACGGTCGCCTCGTGCGTGGGGGACTCCACCAGGCAGGCCACCGCGCCGGAGTCGCCGAGGATCCACTGGATCTGCTCGGCGGAACTGGTCTCGTACACGGGGACGGTGATGGCGCCGGCGCTCCAGATGGCGAAGTCCAGCAGCGTCCACTCGTAGCGCGTGCGCGACATCAGGCCGACCCGGTCACCGGGCTGCACGCCGGAGGCGATCAGACCTTTGGCGGCGGCGCGGACCTCGGCGAGGAAGGTGACGGCGGTGACGTCCTGCCATGCGCCGTTCACCTTGCGTCCCATGACGGCAACATCCGGGTGCTGCGCGGCATTTCGACGGATAAGGTCCGTCAGGTTGCCGTCCGCGGGGACCTCGTACAGGGCCGGAAGGCTGAACTCGCGCAAGACTGCTGCTCCTCAAAAGCGCCGGCGCCACGACGCTGTGTGTACACCGGCGGCGGTCCACGACATGCAGGGGGGATTGGACTGCCCGGACGTTACCCATGGGTATTGCTTTTGGGATAGGGGGGAAAGGCCAGATGTTTGATGCGTCACACACCGCGGGACACGCCGTGGGGACTGTCCCGCGCAGACTAGACCAGCGGGTAGGTGACCCGAAAGTAACCCCAGGTCCGCGTACCCCTCCCCGCGCCCGCCCGCGCGATTTAGGGTGACGCCATGCGTGTGCATGTGGTCAGTGACGTACATGGCAACAGCCGGGACCTCGCGGCGGCCGGAACCGGCGCCGACGCCCTGCTCTGCCTCGGTGACCTGGTCCTCTTCCTCGATTACGCCGACCATTCGCGCGGCATCTTCCCCGACCTCTTCGGCGTCGGGAACGCCGACGCGCTGGTCGAACTGCGCACCGCCCGCCGCTTCGAGGAGGCCCGCGAGCTGGGCCGCCGGCTGTGGGCCGGGCTCGACCGCGCCGGCGTGAGCCGCGAGTCGGTCATCGAGGGCGCGGTCCGCAAGCAGTACGCCGAACTCTTCGCGGCCTTCCCCACACCCACGTACGCCACCTACGGCAACGTCGACATCCCGCGCCTGTGGCCCGAGTTCACCGGACCGGGCACCACCGTCCTGGACGGGCAGCGGGTGGAGATCGGCGGCCGGGTCTTCGGGTTCGTCGGCGGCGGCCTGACCACACCCATGAACACGCCGTACGAGATCAGCGACGAGGAGTACGCCGCCAAGGTCGAGGCGGTCGGCGAGGTGGACGTGCTCTGCACCCATATCCCGCCCGACGTCCCCGAGCTCTGCTACGACACCGTCGCCCGCCGCTTCGAGCGCGGCAGCGCGGCCCTGCTGCACGCCATCCGCACCACCCGGCCGCGCTACTCCCTCTTCGGCCACGTGCACCAGCCGCTCGCCCGCCGGGCCCGGATCGGCGGCACGGAATGCATCAATGTCGGCCATTTCAATGCGACCGGGACGCCCTACGTCATGGAGTGGTGAGCCCGGACGCCTCTGGTCGCGGGCCCGGCGGTGAGCGGCCGGCCGCCGCCCCGCCCCGTCGTGCCGGGCCTGCTGGTGTCCGCCCGCCGTTGCCCGCGCGGTAGCCTTCAGCAGCAGAGACACCGCGTAAATTAGGGTCTCCCCGGCTCATGGGGGTCCTCCCGCTCAGGCGAAGTCGAGAGTGGGGGAGAAGCTGAGAGCCGGGGAGGAGTCGGCGGACCGGCATGAAGCGGCATGGAGGAGTCACGGCGATGGCCGAACACACCAGCTCGAGCATCACGATCGAGGCGGCACCCGCCGAAGTGATGGGAGTGATCGCCGACTTTGACCGCTATCCGGAATGGACCGGCGAGGTCAAGGAAGCAGAGGTGCTGGCCAAGGACGACCGTGGCCGCGCCGAGCAGGTGCGCCTGCTGCTGGACGCCGGGGCGATCAAGGACGACCACACCCTCGCCTACACCTGGACCGGCGAGAACGAGGTCAGCTGGTCCCTGGTCAAGTCCCAGATGCTGCGCGCGCTCGACGGTTCCTACCGTCTCGCCGCGCTGGGCGAGGGCGCCCGCACCGAGGTGACGTACCAGCTCACCGTCGACGTCAAGATCCCGATGCTCGGCATGATCAAGCGCAAGGCCGAGAAGGTCATCATCGACCGTGCGCTGGCCGGGCTGAAGAAGCGCGTGGAGAGCGGCCCCGCCGACCACGCCGCCGGGCCCGCCGGCGCGGCCGAGTCCACCGACGAGGCCAAGAAGCTCTGAGCGTGCGCATCGTCCTCGTCACGGGCCCCGGCGGCGCGGGCCGCACCACGCTCGCCGCCGCGACCGCCCTGGCCGGCGCCCGCCGGGGCGCGCGGGCACTCCTGCTCACCACCGAGAGCAGCGCGCCGGAAACGGTGCTGGGCACCGCCCTCGGCGCCGACGCACCCACCCCGATAGCGCCGGGCCTGCACGCCCTGCGCATCGACCCCGGCGACCGTTTCCGCCAGGAATTCCTCGCCTTCCAGGAGCGGGCCGGTGCGGCCCTCGACCTGCTCGGCGCCAGCCCCCTCGACGAGGACGAACTCACCGAACTCCCCGGCTCCGAGGACTTCGCGCTGCTGCACGCGCTGCGCGCCGAACACGCCTCGGGCGACTGGGACATGGTCGTCGTCGACATGCCCTCCGCCGCCGAAACGATCCGGCTGCTCGCCCTGCCCGCCCAGGTCCGCCGCTATCTGCGCCGTCTGCTGCCGCCCGAGCGGCAGGCGGCCCGCGCGCTGCGCCCGGTGCTCGCCCAGCTCGCCGGCGTCCCGATGCCGGCCCAGAAGCTCTACGACGCCGCCCAGCGCTGGGAGAGCGAACTCGCCGCCGTCCAGCGGGCGATCGACGACCCCGGCACCTCCGTACGCCTGGTCACCGACGCCGGCCCGGTCGCCGCCGCCAACCTGCGCACCATCCGCGCCGGACTCGCGCTGCACGGCCGCCGCACCGACGGTGTGGTCGTCAACCGGCTGCTGCCCACCGGCTCGTCCGACCCGTTCCTCGCCGCGCTCTCCGGCAGTCAGCAGACCGCCCTCAAGGCGCTGCGGGAGGAGTTCCCCGACCTCCCCGTCCACGAGGTGGCGCACCTGGGCCGCGACCCGCAGGGCGTCGACGAGCTCGACGAGCTGATCGACGGACCGGCCGGCGAGATCGGCACGGACGGGCCCGCCGACGGGGACCGCCCCGACCCCTGGACCGTCGAGGACCGGCTGGCCTCCGACGGCATCCTCGTCTGGCGGGTGCCGCTGCCCGGCGCCGACCGGAAGGGCCTCGGGCTGGTGCGCCGCGGTGACGAGATCGTGGTCTCCGTCGGCCGCTTCCGGCGGATCCGTACGCTCCCCTCCGCGCTGCGCCGCTGCACCGTCTCCGGCGCCGGACTGCGCGACGGCGCCCTGGAGATCCGATTCACGCCCGATCCTGACCTGTGGCCCAAGAGCGACTGAACGCGGCACCGCCGTTCGGGTACCGTCGAGGGTGGGCTGTGTTCCGACGTGTCCGTCCCGCACCTTTCGCCGTACCGCCTCGCCGCAGGAGTCACGGAGTTCCTCATGAGTGATGCCACCGAGCGCCCCGCCGACCGCGGGGCCGAGCCCGATGCCGACGCCTGGGCGGCCGCCTGCGCCGAGGATCTCGCGGCCGAGAAGGCCCGGCACCGTGCCGCCCACGGCCCGCAGCCGGGCAGCGCGACGGAGGAACTGCGCAAGCTCGCCGAGGCGGTGACCGACAAGCTCGCCGGTATCCAGCTGCCCGGCGCGCTGGGCGGCATCGCCGCGCAGGGTGCCGTCAGCCAGCTGTTCAAGCAGGCCAAGGCCGCCGTCGAGCCGGTCATCGAGCGCAACCCCGACCTCTTCGACCACCTCGCCGCGGCCGGCTCCGAGCTGCTCGCCGCCTACCGCTCCGCCGTCGAGAGCAGCGAGCGCCGCTGGACCCGCGACGATCTCGACGAGGATCCCGAGGGCCGCCGCGGTGACGATCCGCGCGACGACGACGGCCCGACCGGTACCGAGCGGATCGATCTCGACTGATCCCTCAGGGCCTCGCACCCCAGCGGAAGCCGCCCAGGTCCACCACCTGAAGAGCACGGGCGGCATCCCCACCTCCGGTACGGTGGGACCTGGCGGGGTTCGAGCGAAAAACTGAGGGACACATGGGACTCACCATCGGCGTCGACATCGGCGGCACGAAGATCGCGGCCGGCGTGGTCGACGAAGAGGGCTCGATCCTTGAGACATGCCAGGTTCCGACTCCGCATGCCACCGAGGCGCTGACCGAGGCCATCGCGGACGCGGTGCGGACCGTCGGGTCCGGGCATCACATCGAGGCCGTCGGCATAGGTGCCGCAGGCTATGTCGACGAGAAGCGGGCCACGGTCCTGTTCGCGCCGAACATCGACTGGCGCCACGAACCGCTCAAGGACAAGGTCGAGCAGCGCGTCGGCCTCCCCGTGGTGGTCGAGAACGACGCCAACGCCGCGGCCTGGGGCGAGTACAAGTTCGGCGCGGGCCAGGGCCACAGCGACGTCATCTGCATCACCCTCGGCACGGGCCTGGGCGGCGGCATCATCATCGGCAACAAGCTGCGCCGCGGACGCTTCGGCGTCGCCGCCGAATTCGGCCACATCCGGGTCGTGCCCGACGGCCTGCTGTGCGGCTGCGGCAGCCAGGGCTGCTGGGAGCAGTACGCCTCCGGCCGCGCCCTGCTGCGCTACGCCCGCCAGCGTGCCTTCGCCACCCCCGAGAACGCCGAGATCCTGCTGGCGCTCGGCGACGGCACCTCCGAGGGCATCGAGGGCCGGCACGTCAGCGAGGCCGCCCGCCAGGGCGACCCGGTCGCCATCGACTCGTTCCGCGAGCTGGCCCGTTGGGCCGGTGCCGGTCTCGCCGACCTCGCCTCGCTCTTCGACCCATCGGCCTTCATCGTCGGCGGCGGCGTCTCGGACGAGGGCGAACTGGTCCTGGACCCGATCCGCAAGTCCTTCCGCCGCTGGCTGGTCGGCAACCAGTGGCGGCCGCACGCCCAGGTGCTCGCCGCCCAGCTCGGCGGCAAGGCCGGTCTGGTCGGCGCGGCCGACCTGGCCCGCCAGGGCTGAGCGGCCGGGCGCCCTGCCACGCCCGCTCTTTCGCAGGACACCGTCCGTCGCGTCCCCCCGGGGAAGCGGCGGACGGTGCTCTATCTTGGCCCGCGTGACGATCCCGGTGAGAGGACCCGCCGCCTTGATCCCGCTTCCCGACTCCCGTACCGAGCCCGACGGTACGGCCGTGATCCGCGTGCTCAGCTACAACATCCGCTCGATGCGCGACGACCGGACGGCGCTGGCCAGGGTCATCCGGGCCTGTGCCGCCGATCTCGTGCTGATCCAGGAGGCGCCGCGGTTCTTCCGCTGGCGCAAGGCCGCCGAGCGGCTGGCCCGCGCGGCGGGTCTGGTGTACGTCACCGGCGGTGGCACGGCCGCGGGACCGATGATCCTTTCCACCCTGCGCGCCCATGTGGAGCACACCGAGGACGTCCTGCTGCCCCGCACCCCCGGACTGCACCAGCGCGGTTTCGCCACGGCCGTGGTCCGCATCGGCGGGGTCCGGCTCGGGGTGCTCAGCTGCCATCTCAGCCTCGCCGCCCGGGAGCGGGACGAGCAGGCCGGGCTGCTGCTGGAGCGGCTGGCCGCCATGGACGTGCCGTACGCCGTTGCCGGGGGTGACCTCAACGAGCGGCCGCAGGGCCCGAGCTTCCGGCGGCTGGCGGCCTCGCTGACCGATGCCTGGGCGGCCGAGCCGTGGGGCGGGGAGCTCACCTCCACGCCCCGGGACCCGCAGCAGCGGATCGACGCGATCTTCGCCACGAAGGGCGTGGAGGTCCTCGGCTGCGGTGTGCCGCACGGGCTGCCCGGGGTACGGGAGAGCGACCTCACGGCCGCGACGGATCATCTGCCGGTGCTGGCCGCACTGCGGATGCCGGCCGCGGGCTGATTCACACCACCGCGCCGCTGCCCGGCAGGTCGTCGTCCTCGTCGTCCTTCTTCATCCGGGCCACCAGGGTGGCGAAACCGCCGAGGAAGCCGCCGATGCCCAGGACCGTGACCCACCACGTCACCGGCTGTTGCAGCAGCACCATGGCGACCAGCAGCATCGGGCCGCCGATCACCGCGAGCCAGGCGAACTTGGTGGTGACATCGGCCTCCGGCAGCGGAGGCGGCTCGGGCGGGGTGAAGTGGCCCTCGTCGGTCTCGTCGAAGTCGTCGTCGGACGCCTCCGCGGCACTCCAGTTGCGGGGGCCGACGCCCGGCGCGAAGACGACGAAGCTGCCCGGACGGGCGGGCGCGTCCTTGCTGTCCCCGGTCTTGCTGTCGCCGGTCTTGCTGTCGCCGACCGTGCCGTCCCCGGCCGTGCCGTCCCCGGCCTCGTCCTGCTCGGTGTCCTTCTTGCCGTTGCTCCCGGCCGGTTCGGCCTTGCCGTCGCCGTCGCCCGCGGCGAACGACGGCTGGTCGCCGTAGCCCGCCACGATCTCGGCCCAGGCGGCCTCTTCGTCCAGCGGGTCCCGGGGGTCGCGGGGGCTACGCTCCGCCACTGGCCGCCGTCCCCTCCTGAGCCGCGTCCGCCCCCGCACGGGGGGCGAGGCGGGTGATGAAGGCGAAGGTGTCCTGGCAGATCCGCTCCGCGTCGTGGTCGAGCGTGGCGACGTGGTAGCTGCGCTCCAGCAGCGTCTGCCGGACGTCCGTCGAGGAGACCCGGCTCAGGATGCGCTCGGAGTCCACCGGCGGTACGACATGGTCCTGCGGGCTGGTCATCACCAGCAACGGCTGGGTGACACCGGGGAGTTCGGAGTCGACCTGCTGGAAGAAGCGGCGCACCGAATACGCGGCGTGCAGCGGCACCCGGTCGTAGCCGACCTCCTCGGAACCGGGCTTGGCGATATCGCTCGTCAGCCCCTTGGTCGTCCGTACGAGATGACGCAGCACCGGCAGCAGCGGCCCGGCGGCGTCGTGCACCTTGTTGGCGGGGTTGACCACGGCCACCCCGCTGATGGCGTCGCCGTGCTTGGCGGCCAGCCGCAGGGCCAGTGCGCCGCCCATCGACAGGCCGCAGACGAAGACCGAGGTGCAGCGCTCGGTCAGCGCCCGCAGCTCGCGGTCGACCTCGGCGTACCAGTCCTGCCAGGTCGTGATCTGGAGGTCCTGCCAGCGGGTGCCGTGACCGGGCAGCAGCGGCAGACTGACCGTGAGTCCTTGGTCGGCCAGATATTCGGCCCAGGGGCGTACGGACTGGGGGGAGCCCGTGAAGCCGTGGCACACAAGGACACCGACCTCTCCGCCGTCACGGCGGAACGGCTCGGCTCCGGGAAGGAGCGGCACGGGGGGACTCCGATCGATGAGGGGGCCTGGCGAGTTACCTCAGGGTACGCAAAGTGACGGCGGGCGGATAGGTCCGGCGACCGCCGCGGCGCGAGCGCGCCACCGGGGCAGGTTAAGGTCTTTGCGTCACACACAGGAGGCAGTCGGTTGATCTACGGCGCAATGAAGTTTTCCATCGGCGGGTCGCTGAAGCTTGCCTTCAGGCCCTGGGTGGAAGGCATCGAGAACATCCCCGCCGAGGGCCCGGCGATCCTCGCGAGCAACCATCTCTCCTTCTCGGACTCCTTCTTTCTGCCCGCGGTACTGGACCGGAAGGTCACTTTCATCGCGAAGTCCGAGTACTTCACCTCGCCCGGTGTGAAGGGCAGGCTGACCGCCGCGTTCTTCAAGGGCGTGGGCCAGCTGCCGGTGGACCGCTCGGGCGGCCGGGGCGCGGGCGAGGCGGCGATCAAGAGCGGTATCGAGGTGCTGGAGCGCGGTGAGCTGTTCGGCATCTACCCGGAGGGCACCCGCTCCCCGGACGGCCGGCTCTACCGCGGAAAGCCGGGCGGTCTGGCGCGGGTGGCGCTGGCCACCGGGGCGCCGGTCATCCCCGTGGCGATGATCGACACCGAGAAGGTGCAGCCTCCGGGCAAGGTCGTGCCGAAGATGATCCGGCCGGGCATCCGCATCGGCAAGCCGCTGGACTTCACCCGTTATCAGGGCATGGAGGGCGACCGCTTCATCCTGCGGTCGGTCACCGACGAGGTCATGTACGAGATCATGAAGCTGTCCGGCCAGGAGTACGTCGACATCTACGCGACCGCGGCCAAGCGGCAGCTGGCCGATGCCGCGAAGGCCGAGACGGCACAGGCCGAGGCGAAGAAGAAGGCCGAGGCGGAGCGGGCCAGGAAGGCCGCCGCCGAATAGACGGGCAGGGCCGACACCGGGCGTGAACGCGCCCGGCGAGGGGGACGGCAATGACGGATACGGACACGGATACGGATATACCGACGGTGAGCGGGGCCATGGCCGCCAGACGCCATGGCAAGCGCCCACCGAAGGTGCTGCGGATGTCGGTCGAACTCCCGCTGTGGCGCGCACTCACCGGCTACCGGATCCTCACCCTCGTCTACACCCTGTGCCTGGTCGCGCTCTCCTACCAGCAGTACGACCATCCGCTGGGCGCCGCCGCCTACATGGGCGTGCTCACCGTCTGGATGGTGCTGACCTGGCGCTGTACGACCTCGGCGGAGCGCTGCACCCGGCAGTTCCTGGTCGCCGACCTCGGCTTCGCGATCGGCGGCATCCTGCTCACGCTCGTGGTCGACAGCCACGCCCGGATCATGGACGGCGGGCCGACGCTGCCGTCCATCTGGACGGCGGGCGCCGTCCTCGGTTTCGCGATCAAGGGTGGCTGGCGCTGGGCCGCGGTGGCCTCCACCATCGTGGCGGTGGCCAATCTCGTCGAGCGCCAGGAGCTGGCCCGCGACACCATCCACAACGTGGTGCTGGTGTGGGTGGCCAGCGTCGGCCTCGGCTATGTCGTCGAGGTGGCCCGCTCCAGCGAGCGCACCCTCGCCCGGGCCCTACAGATCGACGCCGCCACCCGGGAGAGGGAACGGCTGGCCCGTGACATCCACGACAGCGTGCTCCAGGTGCTGGCGATGGTGCAGCGGCGCGGCGCCGAGATCGGCGGCGAGGCGACCGAACTCGGCCGGATGGCCGGTGAACAGGAGGTCGCGCTGCGGACCCTGGTCGCCGGCGGTCTGGTGTCGCCGCCCGGGATCCGGTTCGGCGGCGCGGCGTCCACGGTGCCGCACCCGGCGGGCGAGGGCGTACGGGAGGACACCCCGGCGACCACCGGGGCCGCTTCGGCGTCGTCGGGCGACGGGCCGTGCGATGTCCGGGCGCTGCTCGCGCCGTACGCGGGGGCCGGTGTCACCTTCTCCGAGCCCGGCGCCCCGGTCACGCTGCCGGCCGCCGCGGCGGCCGAACTCGCGGCCGCTGTCAGTGCCGCGTTGGACAATGTACGGGTGCATGCGGGGGCCGCGGCCCACGCATGGATCCTGGTGGAGGACGAACCGCATGCGGTGATCGTGACGGTCCGCGACGACGGCCCCGGCATTCCCGAGGGCCGCCTCGCGGACGCCGAGCGCGAGGGCCGTCTGGGAGTGGCCCTGTCGATCCGCGGGCGGCTGCGCGACCTGGGCGGCAGCGCGGAGTGGGTCTCGGTCCCCGGCCAGGGCACGGAAGTGGAGTTGACGGTCCCCAAGGGCGGCGCGCCCGGGGGTGGAAAACGGGGGAAGGCCTGAGTGTGAACGAGCAGGGGCTGAAGGTCATGGTGGTCGACGACCACCCGATGTGGCGGGACGCGGTCGCGCGGGATCTGGCGGAGGCCGGGTGCGAGGTGGTGGCGACGGCCGGCGACGGTCTCCAGGCGGTGCGCAGGGCGCAGGCCGCGGGGCCCGATGTGCTGGTCCTGGACCTCAATCTGCCGGGGCTGCCCGGTGTGGCGGTGTGCAAGGAGCTGGTCGGCGCCAATCCGGCGCTGCGGGTGCTGGTGCTGTCCGCGAGCGGTGAGCACGCCGATGTCCTGGAGGCGGTCAAGTCCGGGGCGACCGGCTATCTGCTGAAGTCGGCGAGCACCGAGGAACTGCTGGACGCGGTGCGGCGCACGGCCGCAGGCGACGCGGTGTTCACACCGGGCCTGGCAGGTCTGGTGCTCGGCGAGTACCGCAGGCTGGCGACCGAGCCGACCCCGGCCACGCCGGACGAGCCGGGCGCACCGCAGTTGACGGACCGGGAGACCGAGGTGCTGCGCCTGGTCGCCAAGGGACTCTCGTACAAGCAGATCGCCGAACGGCTGGTCATCTCGCACCGCACGGTGCAGAACCACGTCCAGAACACCCTCGGCAAGCTCCAGTTGCACAACCGCGTGGAGCTGGTGCGCTATGCGATAGAACGCGGCCTCGACGAGGCGTGACCGGCGCGGTCACCGGCCGGGCCGGCCATGACCCGGCCGGAGCCGCTCGTACGGGTGAACGGCCCGGGTCAACTCCCCGTTAAATCACCGACATCACCGTTTGTCCCACCCCTGAGTGACCCAGATCACCATTAGCGTGACCGGGGTCGGCTCACACACGGCCGTGCGCGGCCACTGACGGGATGTAGGTGAAGCAGCGATGCGGGTCGGAGTACTGACCGGCGGCGGCGACTGCCCGGGTCTGAACGCAGTGATCAGAGGCATCGTCCGCAAGGGCACCCAGGAGTACGGATACGAATTCGTCGGCTTCCGGGACGGCTGGCGCGGGCCGCTGGACGGCGACACGGTGCCGCTGGACATCCCGGCGGTGCGCGGCATTCTGCCCCGTGGCGGCACGATTCTCGGCTCCTCGCGGACCAACCCCTTCAAGGAGGACGACGGCGTCCGCCGGATCAAGGAGACGCTCGCCAAGGAGGAGGTCGAAGCGCTGATCGCGATCGGCGGCGAGGACACCCTCGGCGTCGCCGCCCGGCTCTCCGGCGAACACGCGATCCCCTGTGTCGGCGTCCCCAAGACCATCGACAACGACCTGTCGGCCACGGACTACACCTTCGGCTTCGACACCGCCGTCGGTGTCGCCACCGAAGCCATCGACCGGCTGCACACCACCGCCGAGTCCCATATGCGGGTGCTGGTCGTCGAGGTGATGGGCCGGCACGCCGGCTGGATCGCGCTGCACTCCGGCCTCGCCGGCGGGGCGAACGTCATCCTCATCCCGGAGCAGCGCTTCGACATCGAGCAGGTCTGCCGGTGGATCGACTCCCGCTTCAAGGTCCGCTACGCCCCGATCGTGGTCGTCGCCGAGGGCGCCATGCCCAAGGACGGCCAGATGGTGCTCAAGGACAGCTCCACCGACTCCTTCGGGCATGTCCGGCTGTCCGGGGTGGGGGAGTGGCTGGCCAAGGAGATCGAGGCACGGACGGGCAAGGAAGCGCGGACGACGGTCCTCGGGCACACCCAGCGCGGCGGGACGCCCAGCGCCTTCGACCGGTGGCTGGCCACCCGCTTCGGGCTGCACGCCATCGACGCGGTGCGCGACGGCGACTTCGGGAAGATGGTCGCGCTGCGCGGCACGGACATCGTCCGGGTGCCGATCGCGGAGGCGACCGCGAAGCTGAAGACCGTCGATCCGGCGCTCTATGCCGAGGTCGGGGTGTTCTTCGGCTGAGCGGCACCGCCGCCCCTTCTCCCCGTACCCCGTATCCCGTAGCCCTCCCGCCGCCGCCCCGTACTCCGGGCGGCACCACCGGGCGATGGGCCGTATATTCGCCCTACGCGGCATATCCGGCCTATCGCCCATAGGCGGGAGAACGGAACCGGCGGGAGAACCGGGAGAGCTCGTGGAGATCATCGCCTTCGGTGTGCAGGCGGATGAGCAGCCGTTCCTGGAGAAGGCTTTCGCCGGCCGTCACCAGGTCCGCAGCCTCGATGTCTTCCTCAACCGCGACACCGCCCCCATCGCGCGCGGCTACGAGATCGTCAGCTCCAGCGTCAACGCCGATCTGGGCGCGGACGTCCTCCAGACCCTCGCGGCCGGCGGGACGAAGATGATCGCCCAGCGCTCCACGGGCTTCAACAACATCGATCTGGAGGCCGCGGCCGACCTCGGGATGAGCATCGGCCGGGTCTCCTTCTACTCCCCCCACGCGGTCGCCGAATTCGCCTGGACCCTCGCGCTGGCCGTCAACCGGCGGATCGTCCGGGCCACGAACCGCACCCGTAACTTCGACTTCCGGCTGGACGGCCTGATGGGCCGCGATCTGCGCGGCCGTACGGCGGGGGTGGTCGGCACCGGCAAGATCGGCGAGGCCTTCACCCGGATCGCCCATGGCTTCGGGATGAACCTGCTGGGCTGGGACCTCGCCGAGAACCCGCGCTGCGTCGAGCTGGGCATGAAGTACGTCACCCGGGAGCGGCTGTTCGCCGAGGCGGATCTGATCACCCTCCATGTCCCGCTGGTGGCGGACACCCGGCGGCTCGTCGACGCCGCCGCGCTGGCCGCGATGAAGGACGACGCGATCCTCGTCAACTCCAGCCGCGGCGGGCTCGTCGACACCGCGGCCCTCGTCGAGACGCTCAAGGCCGGCCGGCTCACCGGCGTCGGGCTGGACGTCTATGAGGAGGAGGCCAAGTTCTTCTTCTTCGACAAGTCCCTGGACATCATCGACGACGACACCCTGGCCCGCCTGATGACCTTCGGGAACGTGCTGGTCACCTCGCACCAGGCGTACTTCACCGAGGAGGCGGTGGGTCAGATCGTCGAGGCCACCGTGGCCAATGTCGAGGACTATCTGGCCCACCGCACCAACGAGAACATGCTGGTCACACGAGGACAGCTGCCAACAGCTGGGCGGTGACCGAGGCGCCGTCCAGGCTCAGCACCGACTCGGGGTGGAACTGCACGCCGGCAAAGCCCGGACCGCGCAGCGCATGCACCTCTCCCGTTTCCGCGTCCCGGCTCAACTCGACGCGGTGCATGGCGAGTTCGGTCGCCGTGGTGTCGTCGCAGCGGGCCGTGAAGGTGTTGTAGAAGCCGACCGTCTCCTGGTGCCCGAAGAAGTCGATCCGCTCCTGCGCGCCCTGGTAGGGCACCTCCTTGCGGACGATCTCCAACCCCAGTTCGGCGGCGAGCAGTTCATGACCCAGGCACACCCCCAGCAGGCCGTCGCGGTGCCCGGCGACCAGCTCGGCGGTCAGCGACCGCAGAAAGCGCATCTTGGGGTCGGCGGCGTCCGACGGGTCGCCCGGTCCCGGGCCCAGCACGATCGGGCCCCGGTGCGCACGGGCGGCCTCGCGCAGCCCCGGCTCGTCGAAACGGCGCACGGTGACGGTCAGCCCCGAGGTGCGCAGCAGATGCGCCAGCATCGCGGTGAAGGTGTCCTCCGCGTCGACGACCAGCGCATGCCCGCTCAGCTCCGCGGTCGGCGCGGTGGTCTGCATCCGCAGCCAGAACGGCGCCAGGTCCGCGCGGCGGGCATCCAGCGCGGCCTGCACCCGGGGGTCGTCGGCCAGCCGCTGCCCCCGGTCCGCGCCCGCCGGACGGGCCGGCGCCGGCCGTACGCCCAGCGCGCTCAGCACACCCGCGGCCTTGGCATGTGTCTCGGCGACCTCGCTGTGCGGGTCGGAGGCGCGGACCAGGGTGGCGCCCACCGGCACCCGCAGCCGGCCGTCGGCGGCGATATCGGCGGTACGGATCAGGATCGGCGAGTCCAGCGTCTGTGCGCCGCCCGCATCCCGGCCGATCAGCGCCAGCGCCCCCGCGTAGTAGCCGCGGCCCCGCCCGTCGGGGCCCACCGGCTCGTACCGCTCGATCACCCGGCAGGCGTTCTGCACCGGCGACCCGGTGACCGTCGCCGCGAACATCGTCTCCTTGAGCACCTCGCGCACATCGAGGGTGGACCGGCCGCGCAGCTCGTACTCGGTGTGCGCGAGATGCGCCATCTCCTTGAGCCGGGGCCCGATCACCACCCCGCCCTTGTCGCCGACGGTGCACATCATCTTCAGCTCCTCGTCCACCACCATCGACAGCTCCTCGACCTCCTTGCGGTCGCCGAGGAACGCCAGCAGACTCTCGGGGGTGGGGCCGCCCTCCGGGTAGCGGTAGGTGCCGCTGATCGGGTTCATCACGACCGTTCCGGCCGCCCGCCCGCCGTCCTCGGACGGGAGCGCCTCGCCTCCGCCCCTCCCGCCGGTCATCCGGACATGCACCTCGGGGCTGGCGCCGACCAGAGTGCGCACCCCGGGGCGGTGCACCACGTACGTCCAGTACGCACCGCGCTCACCGGACAGCAGCCGCCGGAACAGCGCCAGCGCGTCGGCCGCCGAGAAGTCCGCGATGGTGCCCTCGAACGTCCTGCGGACCACGAAGTTCGCGCCCTCGCCGGTGCCGATCTCGTCCCGTACCACCCGCCCGACGATCTCGGCGTAGGCGTCGTCGTCCACGTCGAACGCCCCGTCCGTCACCTGTACGTCGTGCCCGGGCAGTGCCGCCAGCACCTCGTCCAGGGGCAGCTCGGCGCTCTCGCGGGGGCGCAGCACGGCCAGCGGGGTGCCGTCGTCATGGGCCCGGAAGCCGCGCTCGCGGATCTGCCGGAACGGGATCAGGGCGAGCGCATCGGTCACCGGCGCGTCCGGCACCCCTTCGCCCAGCGGGATGTCGGCCAGCCGCCCGACCTCGTCGACCTCGCCGATCAGCACCTCGACGGTGGGGGAGGCCGTCTCCCGCCCCGGGGAGCGGCGGTGCAGCAGCGCGAAGGGCGGGCAGGCGGGGTCGAGCAGCCGCTGGACGAGTGCGGCGGCGTCGGTGCGGGCTGGGGGCTCGCGGTGCATGACGGGGTTCCTTCCGGACAGGGGAGGAACGGCCGCCGGAAAGGCTGAAGGCCGCCCCTCGGGCGGCCTTCGCGAAGTAGGTGGTGTGCGCGCGAATCAGTGGGCCGCCGGATGAGCGGTCCACCACCAGTTCCTGTTCATGGCCGGTTGCGTGCACATGAGGGGCACCCTACCGGACCGTCCGAGTGCAGTGCGTCTCAAAGTCCGGATGCCCGGACGGACAGCCTCGGCGGACCCCGTAATGTGGGGCTTGTGACCGTGAACGCTGAAACCCACGCCGGTGGCCACACCTGGCGAGACCTGCCCGCGGCGCAGCAGCCTGACTGGCCGGACCAAGAGGCTCTGCGCGATGTGATCGCGGAGCTCGAGTCCTATCCGCCGCTCGTCTTCGCGGGCGAGTGCGACCAGCTGCGCGAGCGCCTGGGAGCCGTCGCCCGTGGTGAGGCGTTCCTGCTTCAGGGCGGCGACTGCGCGGAGGCCTTCGACGCCGTATCCGCCGAGCACATCCGTAACAAGCTCAAGACGCTTCTCCAGATGGGTGCCGTCCTGACCTACGCCGGGTCCGTCCCGGTGGTCAAGGTCGGCCGGATCGCCGGCCAGTACAGCAAGCCGCGCTCCAAGCCCACCGAGACCCGCGACGGGGTGACGCTGCCGACCTACCGCGGCGACTCCGTCAACGGCTTCGAGTTCACCGAGGCGGCCCGCATCCCGGACCCCGAGCGGCTCAAGCGGATGTACCACGCCTCCGCGGCGACCCTGAACCTCGTGCGCGCCTTCACCACCGGCGGCTACGCCGACCTGCGGCAGGTGCACGCCTGGAACCAGGACTTCGTGAAGTCCTCGCCCTCCGGACAGCGCTACGAGGCGCTGGCCCGCGAGATCGACCGCGCGATGAACTTCATGAACGCCTGCGGAGTGGACCCGGAGGAGTTCCGCACCGTCGAGTTCTACGCCTCCCACGAGGCGCTGGTCCTCGACTACGAGTCCTCGCTGACCCGTGTCGACTCGCGCACCGGCAACCTCTACGACGTCTCCGGCCACATGGTCTGGATCGGCGAGCGCACCCGTCAGCTGGACGGTGCGCACATCGAGTTCGCCGCGCGCATCCGCAACCCCATCGGCGTCAAGCTCGGCCCGACGACCACGGCGGAAGACGCGCTGACGCTCATCGAGCGGCTCGACCCGGAGCGTGAGCCGGGCCGGCTGACCTTCATCACCCGCATGGGAGCGGACAAGGTCCGCGACAAGCTCCCCGAGCTGGTCGAGAAGGTCACCGCCTCCGGCGCGCAGGTCGCCTGGATCTGCGACCCGATGCACGGCAACACCTTCGAGGCGGCCTCCGGTCACAAGACCCGGCGCTTCGACGATGTGCTGGACGAGGTCAAGGGCTTCTTCGAGGTCCACAAGAGCCTCGGTACGCACCCGGGCGGTATCCACGTCGAGCTGACCGGTGACGATGTCACCGAGTGCGTGGGCGGCGGCGACGAGATCTTCGTCGACGACCTCCACCAGCGCTACGAGACCGCCTGCGACCCGCGGCTCAACCGCAGCCAGTCGCTGGACCTGGCCTTCCTGGTGGCGGAGATGTACCGCGATCAGTGAGG
>NZ_JAMJFM010000007.1:0-215596 GCF_023544705.1 Streptomyces sp. MCA2 | reverse complement strand
GGGGGTGCCTCGTTTCCGGGTTTCGGTCCGGGGGCGGGGCATTTTCACGTTGAGGGCCGGGGTATAGGTGATCGATGGGGGGAGAGCTCGGCGCTGGTGGCGGTGTGGGATGTGTGGCCTCTCAGGACGGTGCGGGCAGGGGAAGAGGCGCGGCTCAAGGAGCTGGGGCTGAGGGCTTCCCCTCTACTGGTCCTTCGTTCAGAGTGCATGGGGCGGCGGCCAGGCTCCGCGGGGGCACAGCGACTGCTAGCGGGGGTGGCGTCGCCTCGTATTGCTGCTCTGTAGTCCCCGTGCCCCCGCGCCCCCGTGGCCTGTAGCTCTGGGGGGCCATGTTCTGTGTGGGGTGGGAGGCGCGAGGGGTTACAGGCGGCCGGCGGACTTCAGGGTGAGGTAGGCGTCGGCCAGGTCGGGGGCCAGGCGGGCCGGGGTGGAGTCGATGACCGTGATGCCGTGGTGGCGTAGGCGGTCTGCGGTGCGGCGGCGGGCGGCGTGGGTCTGTTCTGCGGCTGCTGCTGCGTAGACGGCCTGGGGGGTGTGACGGCCGGCGGCCATTTCTTCGATGCGGGGGTCGGCCACGGCCGCGACGATGAGCTCGTTGCGCTGGGTGAGGCTGGGGAGGACGGGCAGGAGAGCCTCCTCCACGGGAGCTGCGTCCAGGCCGGTGAAGAGCACGATGAGGGACCGGCGCGGAGTGCGGCGGTGGATGGTTGCGGCCAAGCCGCGGGCGTCCGCCTCGACCAGTTCGGATTCGAGGGGTGCCAGGGCGTCGGTCAGGGCCGGGAGAAGATCGCGTGCCGTGCGGCCTTGTACGGAGGCGCGTATGCGGCGGTCGTAGGCGAGCAGGTCCACGCGGTCGCCGGCGCGGGCGGCGAGGGCGCCGAGCAGCAGGGCGGCGTCCATGGAGGCGTCGAGACGGGGAATGTCGCCGACGCGGCCGGCGGAGGTACGGCCGGTCTCCAGGACGAGCAGGATGCGGCGGTCGCGTTCGGGGCGCCAGGTGCGGACTGCGAGGTTCTGCCGGCGGGCGGTGGCGCGCCAGTCGATGGAGCGGGTGTCGTCGCCGGGGGTGTAGTCGCGGAGGCTGTCGAACTCGGTTCCCTCGCCGCGGGTCAGGATGCTGGTGCGGCCGTCGAGTTCGCGGAGCCGGGCAAGCTTGGCGGGGAGGTGCTTGCGGCTGGTGAAGGGCGGCAGGACGCGCAGCGTCCAGGGGACGTGCCGACTTCCTTGGCGGGCGGCCAGGCCGAGCGGGCCGTAGGAGCGGACCGTGACGCGGACTGCGTGATGGTCACCGCGGCGGGTGGGGTGGAGCGTCGTGGTGAGGCGTCGGCGTTCGGCGGCGGGGATGCGCACGGTGTGGCGGGATGCGGGGAAGTCCGAGCCGGGGCGGAAGGAGCTGGGGGGCCAGGCGTCTCGGATCTGGGCGCGCAGCGTGCGGCCGCTCGGATTGGTCACCGTGAGGTGCGTGTGGGCTTCGTCCGTGAGTCGAACTGTTGTGTCACCGGTTCGGGTGAAATGGAGCTTTCGCACTGGCGCGGCGAGCGCGAGATCGCACAAGATTGCTATCAGCAAGGCGAGTTGGACGGCGAGGATGCCGAGCCAGCTGGGCAGCACGAAGCCGACGAAGAGGGCTCCGAGTGCGGAGATGAGGGCGGTGCGTCCGGTGAGGGCCACGGTGTCGTCTCAGCGGGGGACGGGGAGATGAGCGAGCACGGCGTTGATCACGGAGTCTGCGGTGACTCCTTCCATCTCCGCTTCGGGGCGGAGGTGGACGCGATGTCGGAGCGTGGGAAGGGCGAGGGCCTTGACGTCGTCAGGGGTGACATAGTCGCGGCCGGTCAGCCAGGCCCAGGCTCGTGACGTGGAGAGCAGGGCGGTGGCGCCTCGGGGGGAGACGCCGAGAGAGAGCGAGGGGGATTCGCGGGTGGCACGGCAGATATCGACGATATAGCCGGTGACTTCAGGGGAGACGGCGGTCTTGGCGACCGCGGCCCGGGCGGCATCGAGGTCGGCGCTGGAGGCGACGGGGCGCAGACCTGCGGCGCCGAGGTCGCGGGGGCTGAAGCCGGCCGCGTGGCGGTTGAGGATGTCTATCTCGTCGTGTCGGGCGGGGAGCGGCACCGTCAGCTTCAGCAGGAAGCGGTCGAGCTGAGCCTCGGGGAGGGGGTAAGTGCCCTCGTACTCCACGGGGTTCTGGGTGGCAGCCACCAGGAACGGCTCGGGGAGGGGACGGGCCGTGCCGTCGACGGTCACCTGCCGCTCTTCCATCGCTTCGAGCAACGACGCCTGGGTTTTGGGAGGCGTGCGGTTGATCTCGTCGGCGAGCAGGAGGTTGGTGAAGACAGGGCCCGGCTGGAAGGAGAACTCGGAGCTGCGGCTGTCGTAGACCAGTGAGCCGGTGACATCACTCGGCATCAGGTCAGGGGTGAACTGGACGCGCTTGGTGTCGAGTTCGAGAGCGGCCGACAGGGCGCGTACGAGCAGGGTCTTGGCGACGCCGGGGGCGCCTTCGAGGAGCACATGACCGCGGCAGAGGAGTGCGACGACCAGCCCGGTGACGGCGGGGTCCTGGCCTACGACGGCCTTGGCTATCTCGGTGCGCAGGTCCTCAAGGGAGGTTCGGGCGCTGTCAGCGGTCGGGGTGCTCACGGGGGGCGTGCCTCTCTTGGGAAACGATCGAGGATTCGAGTGCGTCGAGTTGGTCGGCCAGGCGCACCAAGGCTCTGTCGTCCGCGGGTGCCGGGCCGAAGAGCAGGACATGGAGGTCTGCTTCGGGGCCGGGCGCGACGGTCAAGTGGGCGTGAAGGGCAGGCAGAAGGACGTCGGCGGTGTGGGCGTGCGCTGCGGACACGCCGATGAGGGGGGCGAGTCGCGTGCGGGTCGCGGAGCGCAACACGTCGGAGGCCCGGTCGCGGGCGTTGGCCTGCTCGTAGAGGCGGGCGTGGCCCTCGGTGGTCTCGGCGGCGGGGACGGTCACCGGGAGTTTTTCCGGAATCAAGGGGCCGAGGCGGCGGGCGCGCCACAGGGCCGCGCATACGGCGGCGAAGGCGAGTTGGAGCAGGGCCCAGCGCCAGCCGGAAGGGATGAGGTCGAGGAAACCGCGCTGTTGGTCCTGAGCGGATGACGGGTCGCTCACGGAGGGGAGGTACCAGACCAGATGCTTGTGCGTACCGAGGAGTTGAAGGGCCAGCGAGGCGTTGCCGTGCTCGGCGAGGTGCTGGTTGTAGAGGAGATCGGCGGAGCCGAGGAGCACGGTGTCGCGGCCGGTGCCGGGGGCCGGCAGGCGCAGCAGGGTGGGCCGGCCGCCGCTGACGTAGCAGCGGTCGGCGCCGTCGGCGGCCGTGGCGTAGCGGAGGCCGCCGAGGAGTGCAGTGCCCGCGCGGCGGGCGTCGGGCAGGGAACAGGCGGGCGGGCGTGCCGACATGCGGGCCGGGGGTTCCATCCGGACGCCGGGGGTGAAGGTTTCGAGGGACGAGGTGCCGGGGGCGAGCAGGACCGTGCGGCCGGGGGTGTGCGCGGTCGCGGTGTGCAGGCCGGTCAGCTGATCCTGCGTCAGTACGTCGGGGTCGGTGACGAGCAGGGTGGTGTCGGGGCCGGCCGCGGCGGCGGCTTCCTCAGAGGTGGTCACGACCTCGGTGGAGACGCCGTGGGCGGCCAGGAGTCGGGCGAGGGCCCGGCTTCCGGTCCGGTCCGCGGACCGGGGATCGAGCCGGCCGTGCTGTTCGCCGGACTGGAGGGCGCCGAGGACCACTCCGCTGACGACGAGCAGAAGAAGCGCGAGCAGCGGCCCGCGGGACCGGGTCCACAGACCACGAGCGGTGGGAGCGAGCGCGGGGGTGTCGGGGGCGGCCGTAGTCATCCGCGGCTCCCGGTCGGGGTGATGGCCAGGTCGGGCTTGGCGTGCTGGAGGTCGGTGTCGAGGCCGGCCAGGAGGGTGTACGCCCGTTCCGTGCCGGGGCGGCCGCCGTATGTGACCTCGTCGAAGGTGCGGGCCGCGGTGCGCAGCCGGTCGGCGTGTGCGGGAAAGGCCCGGCCGGCCTCGCCGGCGGCCTCGTCGGCGGTGCGGCCCGGGCCGGGGGTGAGCAGTGTGCGCTCTTCCAGGGCGAGGACGAGGGCGCGCATGCGGTCCTGGATCGCCTCGTTCCAGCGGCCCTCGGCGGCGTGCCGGTCGGCTGCGGAGCGGTGCTCGGCGGCGGTGCGGGGCGTTTCGGCGAAGAGCGCGCCGCTCGTGGTCGGAGTGCGGCGCACCGCGCCGAGCCGCAACCGGAGGGCGACGATCAGCAGCACGACGAACGCGGCGATGGCGAGAAGCCCGATCCAGCCACCCGGGGTGGTGCCGGCAGCGGCGCCGACGAGCTCGTCGACGCGGGCCCAGAGCCAATCAAGGGCCTGCTGGATCGGGTTGGGGTCGTGCTGGTGGTACCGGGGGTCGGACAGCTCACGCTCGGCCGCCTCGCGGGCCGGGACGCGTGGGGTCCTCACCGGTATGTCGTCGTCGGAGCGCGCCATGAGTGGTCCGAGCGCGGTCATGTTCCCCCCTCTGGTCACCGCATCAGCTTCCCGGCGCGGCGTCGTTGGGGCGTTGCCCGGCGTCGTCGGCGGGGGTGGCGTCCGCGGGGGAGGCGTCCGTCGGCGTGGTGCCGTCCGTGGTCGGGGAGCCCGGCTCGGGGGCGGTCGTGCCGTTGCTGTCCGCCGGGGAGCCGTCTGCCGTGGGGCTGTCCGGTGTTGCGTCTTCCGTCTTCGCGCTGCCGGGAGAGGTGTCAGCGGAGGCCGGGGCTGCTGCTGTTGGCGCGTTGCCGGCGGTCGCGTCCGTGGCTGCGGGAGTGGGGGTGGCAGGACGGGCGGTGGGGGCGTCGGCGCCGTAGCCGGGGAGCCCCGCGGCACGGGCGAGTTCGAGGTCGAGTGCCTCGCGGCGGATGCGCTGGTCCACGTACAGGAGCGCGGTGACGCCGGCGCTGATCGGGAAGGTGATGGTGGAGCTGATGACGGCTCCGATGCCCAGCACGATCAGGAACGACCAGCCGGCGGTGTTGCCGGTGCCGTTCGCCCAGTCCATGAGGTTCTCGCCACCGATGAGGAAGGCGATGATGGTGGCAGGGATCTGGATGATGAACTCGACGATGCCGGTCAGGAGGAAGGCGAGGAGCTGCACACCCAGCACGCGCCACCAGGTGCCCCGGACGAGCTTCGCCGAGCGGCGCATGGCGGCGATGACGCCCTGCTTCTCCAGCATCAGGGCCGGGGAGGCGAGGCTGTAGCGGACCCCCAGCCAGATGCTCACGACGCTCGCGGCGAGCCCGCCGAGCAGGGTGAGCAGCAGGCCCACTTCCAGCGTGCCGGTGGCGGTGGCGGTGAGGAGGAGACCGGGAGCCATGCCGACCGCGAATATCGCCATGATGAGCAGGGGCAGCAGGACCAGCAGGCCGAGCAGGCGCGGGAGTTGGGTACGTGCATCGCGCCAGGCTTCCCCGGCGGTCACCGAGCGGCCCAGGACGGCGCGGCTCACGACCATGGTCAGCAAACCTGTGACGACGAGCGTGGCGAGCAGCCCTATCGCCGAGGTGATGCCGGAGGCGGCGAGCGAATTGCCCATCTGGTGCAGGGTGTCGCGGAGGGGCGGGACGTTGTCGTTCGCCAGGGAGGGGTCGCGGCCGGCGCCCCGGAACCAGATGCCGGTGACCACGGTGATGGCGGTCTGCGCGAGGACCGCGACGATCAGCGAGATGCCCAGGACCGTGCGCCAGTGGGCGCGCATGGTGGCGACCGCACCGTCGAGGATCTCGCCGACGGCGAGCGGACGCAGCGGAATGACGCCGGGCTTGGCGGCCTGCGGAACCGGGGCCCAGGCGCCGCCCCAGGGCGGCTGATTGCCGGGGTGGCCGCCCCAGCCGGGACCGCCGGGACCGGGCGACGAGGCACGGGCGCGGTCACCTGCCGTGCCCCGGCCGCTGCTCCCGTGGGGGCCGCTCTGGCCGGGGATGCCGGTGGGGGCCGACCACTGGCCGGCGGGCGGCTGTTGCTTGGACCAGTTCGGTGGGGGCGACTGCTCGCCGGGGGCGGGCTGGTCTTCCTGAGGGGGCTGCTCCTGTGTGCCGCGGGCCGGCTCGTCGGAGGGAGTGGATCCGGGCGAGGCCCAGCCCGGAGAGTTGTTCATCGTCGCTCCTTCTTGCTGCCCGTCCGCCGGGGCGGCGGGGGTCCGGGGTCCGCGGTGGCAGTCATCGTGTCATGGCGGTCGACGTTGTGTACCGGGGCCCGGAGCGCGAGGGGACCTTCTGTTCGAGGGGCGGTCGGCGTCAGACTGAAGGGATGGGCGATCAGTACGAGGTATCCGAGTCGGGCGCCGGGGCGCTCGCCATTCCGTCGTTGCGTTGGGAGGAGCCGCCCGAGGGGCCCGTAGTGGTCCTCCTCGACCAGACCCGGCTGCCGGCGGAGGAGGTCGAGCTGGTCTGCACGGACGTGCCGGCGCTGGTTCAGGCGATCCGGACGCTGGCCGTACGCGGCGCTCCGCTGCTGGGCATCGCCGGTGCCTACGGTGTCGCGCTGGCCGCTGCTCGGGGCTTTGACGTCGAGGAGGCGGTGGAGGCGCTGGCGCAGGCCCGGCCGACCGCGGTCAATCTGGGCTACGGCGTGCGGCGGGCGGCCGCCGCCCACCGCGCCGCGGTGGCCGAAGGGGCCGGTGCTCAGGCGGCCGCGGAGGCGGCGCTGGCCGAGGCGCGGGCCGTGCATGCCGAGGACATCGAGGCCAGCGCACAGATGGCGGAGCACGGGCTGGCGCTGCTGGGCGAGCTGCTGCCGGGCGGCGGGCACCGGATTCTCACGCACTGCAATTCGGGCGCGCTGGTGTCCGGGGGCGAGGGCACCGCCCTGGCGGTGGCGCGGGCGGCGCACCGGGCCGGCGAGCTGCGCCGGCTGTGGGTGGACGAGACACGGCCGCTGCTACAGGGGGCGCGGCTGACCGCCTATGAAGCGGCTCGGGCGGGTATGGCGTACACGGTGCTCTCGGACTGTGCGGCAGGGTCGCTGTTCGCCGCGGGCGAGGTGGATGCGGTGCTGATCGGCGCGGACCGGATCGCGGCGGACGGATCGGTGGCCAACAAGATCGGCAGCTATCCACTCGCGGTTCTGGCGCGGTACCACCACGTTCCGTTCGTGGTGGTGGCACCGACGAGCACGGTGGATCTGGAGACCGAGGAGGGGTCGGACATCGAGGTGGAGCAGCGGCCGGGCCAGGAAGTGACGGAGTTCTCGTTGCCGCATGTACAGGGGCCCGGGAGGGAGGCGGGCACCGGCATACCGGTGGCGCCGCTGGGCGCACAGGCCTACAACCCGGCCTTCGACGTCACTCCGGCGGAGCTGGTGACGGCGATCGTCACGGAGGCCGGAGTGGTGTCGCCGGTGACCCGGAAGGGGCTGGCAGAGGTGTGTTCCACGTCACGATGGAGTAAGTCACGATCAGGTAATGGGATGATGGCCGAATGAAGGGACGCGTCCTGGTCGTCGACGACGACACCGCACTGGCAGAGATGCTTGGCATCGTGCTGCGCGGCGAAGGTTTTGAACCGTCGTTTGTGTCGGACGGTGACAAGGCCCTTGCGGCCTTCCGCGAGACCAAGCCCGATCTTGTACTGCTCGACCTGATGCTGCCGGGGCGGGACGGTATCGAGGTGTGCCGCCTGATCCGGGCCGAGTCCGGAGTGCCGATCGTCATGCTGACCGCCAAGACCGACACGGTGGATGTGGTGGTCGGGCTCGAGTCGGGCGCGGACGACTACATCGTCAAGCCGTTCAAGCCCAAGGAGCTGGTGGCCCGTATCCGGGCGCGGCTGCGGCGTTCGGAGGAGCCGGCGCCCGAGCAGCTGGCGATCGGTGACCTGGTCATCGATGTGGCGGGCCATTCGGTGAAGCGCGACGGGCAGTCGATCGCGCTGACCCCGCTCGAGTTCGATCTGCTGGTGGCGCTGGCACGCAAGCCGTGGCAGGTGTTCACCCGTGAGGTGCTGCTCGAGCAGGTCTGGGGCTATCGGCACGCCGCCGACACCCGGCTGGTCAATGTCCACGTGCAGCGGCTGCGCTCCAAGGTCGAGAGGGACCCGGAGCGGCCGGAGATCGTGGTGACCGTGCGCGGGGTCGGCTACAAGGCCGGGCCCAGCTGAGATGACCCGGGACGGTTCGGCCCCGGAGGGAAAGCGGGGGCGAACCGTCGACCCGGCGGGTGATATGTCCTTTTCGGGGAGATTGGTCGCTCGATTGCTGCGCGGCGGGCAGTTGCTGCCCGATGGCGCGGTGAGCGGGCCGGTCCACCCGCTGGTCCGGCTCTTCAGCCGCTGGGTGCGGCGGCCGCTGCTGCCCGCCCTGCGCCTGTGGCGGCGCAATATCCAGCTCCGCGTGGTGGCGACCACGCTGCTGATGTCGCTGGCCGTGGTGCTGCTGCTCGGTGTCGTCGTGGTCGGCCAGGTCCGGAACGGCCTGCTCACGGCCAAGGGGCAGGCCGCGCAGAGCCAGGCCGCGGGCGGTTTCAGCGTCGCCCAGAAGATGGCCGACGGCGCCGACGACACCCGGCCCGAGGGCACCGTGCGCACCGGCAACCGTGGCACCCAGGACTCCGCTACCTGGCTGACCGGCCTGGTCGAGCAGCTCGCCAGTGGCGGGCAGGGCGTCTTCTCCGTCGTGGCGCTCAGCTCCGACTCCGATGAACCGTTCGGCGACTCCAGCCCCGGCACCCGCGGTCCGCGTGCCTCCGGCGATGTCGATCCCGAACGGAGCGTGCCCCCCGAGCTGCGGCGGAAGCTGGACACCAAGTCCGGGACGTTCACCCAGTACACCCAGATCAAGCGCATCGGGTCGGACGACGGTGTGCCGGCGCTGATCATCGGCAAGCGGCTCAACGATGCAAACAGCAACCAGTACCAGCTCTACTACCTCTTCCCGTTCAGTCAGGAAGAGGAGTCGCTCAAGCTGGTGACGGGGACGCTGGCGACCGCCGGGGTGTTCGTCGTGATCCTGCTCGGCGCGATCGCCTGGCTGGTGGTGCGGCAGGTCGTCACGCCCGTACGGATGGCCGCGGGGATCTCCGAGCGGCTGGCCGCCGGCCTCCTCCAGGAGCGGATGAAGGTCACCGGCGAGGACGACATCGCCCGGCTGGGCGAGTCCTTCAACAAGATGGCGCAGAACCTCCAGGTCAAGATCCAGCAGCTGGAGGAGCTGTCCCGGATGCAGCGCCGTTTCGTCTCCGACGTCTCGCACGAGCTGCGCACGCCGCTGACGACCGTACGGATGGCGGCCGATGTCATCCATGACGTGCGGGACGAGTTCGACCCCGCCACCGCGCGCTCCGCCGAGCTGCTGCGCGGGCAGCTGGACCGCTTCGAATCGCTGCTCGCGGAGCTGCTGGAGATCAGCCGGTTCGACGCCGGCGCGGCCGCGCTGGAGGCCGAGCCGGTCGATCTGCGCGATGTGGTGCACCGCGTCATCGAGGGTGCCGAACCGCTCGCCGAGCGCAAGGGCACCCGGATAGTGGTGCGCGGCGCCGAGCAGCCCGTGATCGCCGAGGCCGACTCCCGCCGGGTGGAGCGCATACTCCGCAATCTGGTCGTCAACGCCGTCGAGCACGGTGAGGGCCGCGATGTGGTGGTGCGGCTGGCGTCGGCGGGCAGCCGGAGCGGCGGCGCGGTGGCCGTCGCGGTGCGTGACTACGGCGTCGGCCTCAAGCCCGGCGAGGCCACCCGCGTCTTCAACCGTTTCTGGCGTGCGGACCCGGCCCGGGCCCGCACGACGGGCGGTACGGGGCTGGGCCTGTCCATCGCCGTCGAGGACGCCCGGCTGCACGGCGGCTGGCTCCAGGCCTGGGGCGAGCCGGGCGGCGGCTCGCAGTTCCGGCTGACGCTGCCCCGTACGGCCGGCGAGACGCTGCGCGGATCCCCGATCCCCCTGGAGCCGGAGGACTCGCGGCGCAACCGCGGACTGGACGAGTCGGGTCAGCCGCGTGCCGGGGCGGACCGCAAGGCGTCCACGATCCCGGTGCAGACACGTGCCACACCGCCAGGCGACGCCTCGGCCCCCGCCCCGGAGCCGAAGGCGGCCTGGCCGGCGGCCGACCCGACGGCACTGCCCGGCAACGGTGCCCGTGTGGTGCCGCAGAGCGGGGGCGAACGGAGCGAGGAGGCGGCGCGCGGCGAGAGCGCGCGCACCGATGAGCCGGTCCGTGAGAGCGGGGCCGAGCAGAAGGCCGAGCACGGCGTGGATCGGGAAGGCGGGCTGCGTGGACACTGAGCGCGGAGGCGAGCGCGGGGAGGGGACCGGGTCCCCCGCGCGCGCCCGCAGGGGAGCCGGGCCGGCGCGGACGTTTGTGGTGCTCGGCTGTGCGGCCGTGCTGCTGGCCGGGTGTGCGTCGATGCCCGACAGCGGGGACGTCACGTCGGTCGAGCAGTCGCCGCGCTCCGAAGGCGAGTCGCAGGTGCGGGTCTACGGCGTGCCTCCGCAGGACGGTGCGCAGCCGACCAATATCGTGCGCAGCTTCCTCGACGCCACGACCAGTGACGAGGCGGATTTCCGTACCGCCACCCAGTATCTGGCCAAGTCGGCGAAGCGGACCTGGCGGCCGTTCCAGGTCACCAATGTGCTCCAGGAACGCCCGAAGCCGGAGCCGAAGACGCTGCCCAACCGGGAGGACTCGAACGGCTACACGGTCACCCTCTCCGGCAGCCAGGTGGCGGCGGTGGACGACAGCCACGCCTATACCCCTGAGGAGAAGCCGTACCGCCAGACGATCCACCTCATCAAGGAGGGCGGACAGTGGCGTATCGACCGGCTGCCCGATGGGCTGGTGCTCGGGCTGTCCGACTTCCAGCGCATCTACCGCTCCGTCAACAAGTACTACTTCGCGTCCTACAACTCGGAGTCGGGAGAGCCGAAGGCGAACCGGAACGCGCTCGTCGCGGACCCCGTCTATCTGCGGCAGCGAATAAAGCCGATCACCGCCAGTGTGGAGGCGCTGCTGTCCGGGCCCACCGACTGGCTGAACCAGGTGACGACTTCGGCGTTCCCGTCCGGCACCCGGCTCGCCGCGCACGATCTGGCGCTGGACGACTCGAACGCGCTGCGCGTCAAGCTCAGCAAGGACGCGGTGAACACCGACTCCACGCAGTGCAAGCAGATGGCGGCTCAGCTCTTCTTCACCGTGCAGGACATGACGCGGGCTTCGAAGATCAGTGAGGTGGAGCTCGAGGACAACAGCGGCAACTCGCTGTGTTCGTTGTCCCAGGAGCAGGCCGAGCGCGACTTCGCACCGTCCCCGAGCACCGGGCACTCCGGCAAGGAGTACTTCATCGACGGTGACCAAAAGGTCGTCGCCATGTCGGACACCGCGACCGAACCGACGCCGGTGCGCGGCCCGTTCGGTACGGGCAAGACCCCACTGCGCTCGGTCGCCATCTCGCGCGGGGAGGACACCGCGGCGGGAGTGTCGAGCGACGGCCGGTCGCTGTATGTGGCCGGTCTGGAGGATGGCATCGAGCGTGGCGATCCGCTGCTGACCAGTACCGGTTCGGCCAAGAACCCCGATACGGGACTGACGGCACCGAGCTGGGACGGCCTGGGCGACCTGTGGATCGCGGACCGCGATGCGCACGGTTCGCAGTTGATGCGGTTGCGCGAGGGCAAGGGCGCCCCCGAAAAGGTGTCGGTGCCCGGTCTCGACGGGCGGCGGATCAAGGCGATCAAGGTGGCCGCTGACGGCATCCGGATCGCGGTCCTGGTGGAGGACAAGGGGCGTACGACACTCCAGCTGGGCCGGGTTGAGCGCGACGGCACTTCTACGCACCCCGCCCTTTCCGTGCAGGAGCTCCGGCCGATCGCACCGCAGTTGGAGGACGTGGTGGCGGCGTCCTGGGCGGGCCGCAGCCGGCTGGTGGTCGTCGGGCGGGAGTCCGGCGGAGTCCAGCAGATGCAGTTCATGGAGACGGACGGCTCGGCGTCCAACGCGCAGACCCTGCCCGGCGTCAACGGCGTCAAGGCGGTGGCGGCCTCGGAGGACGAGGCCAGGCCGCTGATCGCCGATGCCACGGAGGGCATTGTGCGGCTGCCTCTGGACTCGAACTGGAAGACGGTGTCGAAGGAAGGGACGGCGCCGGTCTATCCCGGGTGACCGCGAGCGGGGCGGTGAGCGTGAGCGTGCGCCGGTGATGGGTGACGGGTGACCCGTCACCCGTGACGTGGGTGGCGCAGGGCCGGCCCTGCGCCGATGGCGAGGTGCCCGCCGGTCCCGGGCCGGGGCGTGCGGCGGGCTCGGCCTGCCGCGATGTGCCGTACGGCTGGTCCGCAGTCCGCAGTCCGCAGTCCGCAGTCCGCAGCCCGTTCCCAGCACCCAGCAGGTCCGCACGTCCCCAGCGCCCCACGCCCCCAGTAGCTCCGCGCGTCCCCCGTTCCGCATGTCCGCGGTGGCCATGGTTATCCACAGGGGTGGTGGCCGGGCGTGGACGGCGGGACAGTGGAGTTATGCAGGGGGTGTGGCGCGAACTGGCCGCTCTGGTGCTGCCGGTCGACTGTGCAGGGTGCGGCCGACCGCGCACGGAGCTGTGTGCGGAGTGTCGTCGGGTGCTTGCGCGGGACGGGCGCGGGGCGCGGCGGGTGCGGCCGTGGCCGAGCCCCGTGGGGCTGCCTCGGGTGTGGGCGGGGGCGCCGTACGCCGACGAGGTGCGGGCGGTGCTGCTGGCCCACAAGGAGCGGGGTGCGCTGCGGTTGGCCGGGCCGCTGGGAGCGGTGCTGGCCGGGGCCGTGCGCGGGCTCCGGGCGGGCGACGGGCCTCAGCTGCTGGTGCCGGTGCCCTCGGCCCGGAGATCGGTGGCCGGGCGGGGCCATGACCCGGTGCGCAGGATCGCGCTGGCGGCGGCCGGGGAGCTGCGGCGGGCGGGGACGGAAGTCCGGGTGCTCGCGGCGTTGCGGCAGCGGCGCGTGGTGGCCGACCAGGCGGGGCTGAGCGCCCGGCAGCGGCTGGCGAATGTCGCCGGTGCCCTGGAGGTGCCGGGCGGGGCCGGCAGGCTCCTGACGGGGCGGTCAGCCGTACTGGTGGACGATCTGGTGACCACGGGGGCGACGCTCGCCGAGGCTGTCCGGGCGGTCGCGGCGGCCGGTGGCCGGGTCGGCGGGGCGGCAGTGGTGGCGGCACCCCGGGGTGCCTTCGCCGTCGAGGGCGAACCGATGGAGCCAATATCACGGGGAAGTAGGTGAGGAGGAAAAGTCACCCAAATGGAGCCGGGGGCTCCGAGGGGGTGCCGACATCCGTCCGGGAGAGCTATGTTCGGTTGTGAGGACTTGGCGAGTGTTTTGCCTCGAATGTCGGGATGAATGCGTTCAGGGGCGTTTGCAGCGATCCTGAAAACGGGGGAGTGGAGAACGGGTCGTCGGGGGAGGAGGAGGTGAAAGTCGCCAAGTCCGAGGCTTCGGCAACCACCGGAGCCTGGTGCAAGAAGGAATTGCTCCGCTTGATGAGCGGAGCGATCCGGGAACGGAGTTCTGCGTGGACATCGTCGTCAAGGGCCGCAAGACAGAGGTGCCCGAGCGGTTCCGCAAGCACGTGGCCGAGAAGCTGAAGCTGGACAAAGTCCAGAAGCTCGACGCCAAGGTGATCAGCCTGGACGTCGAGGTGTCCAAGGAGCCCAACCCGCGGCAGGCCGACCGTTCCGACCGAGTGGAGATCACCCTCCGCTCCCGTGGCCCGGTGGTCCGGGCCGAGGCCGCCGCAGCCGATCCGTACGCCGCGCTGGATCTGGCCACCGCGAAGCTCGAGGCGCGTCTGCGCAAGCAGCACGACAAGCGCTACTCGCGTCGCGGCAACGGCCGCATCCCGGCGAGTGAAGTCGCGGTCAGCGTGCCTGACGCCGCGAGCCTGACACCCAACGGCGAACTCGCCGCCGACGTCGACCAGAAGGTGCCGACCACCCGTATGGGGTCGATCGACGTCCAGGGCGAGGGGCCTCTGATCGTCCGTGAGAAGACCCACTCGGCCGCGCCGATGCTGCTCGACCAGGCGCTCAACGAGATGGAGTTGGTCGGGCACGACTTCTACCTCTTCGTCGACGCCGACACCAAGCTGCCGAGTGTCGTCTACCGGCGGCACGCCTACGACTACGGCGTCATTCACTTGAACCCCGACTTGTTCGGGGAGGAGGAGCCCGGCGGCGCAGGCGGCGCGCTGGGCGGCTGAACCCCATCCGCTCGGTGCCCCCGGCGTACGCCGGGGGCACCATCGTGCCCGGAGGAGCCAGGAGTTGAAGCCGTATAGTGTTTGTGCCAGCCAGGGAGCGTGTGGGCACGAAACGGCGACATGCCGGGGAGACGGTCGTATGGCATTGATCGGGCTGGCCGCAGGGGGCTGTTGTCAACCAGCCTTATTTCCAAGCTCCGGCCTTACGGCCGAGTAGTTGACGGGGAGGACCAATGGGGGACAGTTTCGGTCCCGTGCGCGACGCCGCGGACGATGACCACCACGCTGCCGGGGGCGACGACGAGGCCGGCCGGGCCGTCGGCGTGCCGCGCAAGGAGCCGATCCGGGTCCTGGTCGTGGACGATCACGCACTCTTCCGGCGGGGTCTGGAGATCGTTCTGGCCCAGGAAGAGGACATCCAGGTCGTCGGCGAGGCGGGGGACGGTGCGGAGGCGGTCGACAAGGCCGCGGATCTGCTGCCCGACATCGTGCTGATGGACGTGCGGATGCCCAAGCGCGGCGGAATCGAGGCGTGTACCTCCATCAAGGAGGTGGCTCCCAGCGCAAAGATCATCATGCTGACGATCAGCGACGAAGAGGCCGATCTCTACGACGCGATCAAGGCCGGAGCCACCGGCTACCTCCTCAAGGAGATCTCCACCGACGAGGTGGCGACCGCGATCCGTGCCGTGGCGGACGGGCAGTCGCAGATCAGCCCGTCGATGGCGTCCAAGCTCCTGACGGAGTTCAAGTCGATGATCCAGCGCACGGACGAGCGCAGGCTGGTGCCCGCGCCCCGGCTCACCGACCGTGAGCTGGAGGTCCTCAAGCTGGTCGCCACGGGCATGAACAACCGCGATATCGCCAAGGAACTCTTCATCTCCGAGAACACGGTGAAGAACCACGTCCGCAACATCCTGGAGAAGCTGCAACTGCACTCCCGGATGGAAGCGGTGGTGTACGCGATGCGGGAGAAGATCCTCGAGATCCGGTGAGCGGGCCGGTGGGCGGGGGAGCGTTCCCGATGCCCGATGCCCGATGCCCGTTGCCTGTTGCCTTCGATGCGCCGGGTGACCGGGGGCCGGTCGTGCCCCCGGCGTCATCGGCCGGCGCCTACTGGTCGCTCATGTGGGTGAGTTCCGCGCGCAGGGCCTCGGCCAGCTTCTGGTCGTCGCAGCGCTCGACGCGTACGGAGTCGCAGCCCACCCAGCTCGCGGCCTCCTCCAGCGCACGGGCCATCGGGCCGACGGCCTTGGAGCCCTGCATGGAGACCTGGCGGGCGACGAGGGTGGTGCCCTCGCGGGCCGGGTCCACCCGGCCGACCAGCTGACCGCCGGCCAGCAGTGGCATCGCGAAGTACCCGTGGATCCGCCGGGGGCGCGGGACATACGCCTCCAGGCGGTGCGTGAAACCGAAGATCCGCTCCGTGCGCGGCCGGTCCCAGATCAGGGAGTCGAAGGGCGAGAGCAGGGTCGTGCGGTGCCGGCCGCGGGGCGGGGCGGCCAGCGCGGCGGGGTCGGCCCAGGCGGGCTTTCCCCAGCCCTCGACCTCGACCGGGACCAGCCCGGAGTCCGCGACGACGGCATCCACCTGCTCGGCTTTGAGGCGGTGGTAGTCCGCCAGGTCGGCGCGGGTGGCCACCCCCATGGCGGCCCCGGCCTGCGCGACCAGACGGCGGAGGCACTCGGCGTCGTCCAGATCGTCGTGGAGCAGAGCGTCCGGGACGGCGCGCTCGGCGAGGTCGTACACACGCTTCCAGGCGCGGCGTTCCGTACAGACCACATCGCCGGTGTCCAGCAGCCACTCCACCGCGATCTTGGTCTCGGACCAGTCCCACCACTCGCCGCCTTTGCGCCCGCCACCCAGCTCCGAAGTGGTGAGCGGGCCATCGGCCTTCAGGCGGTCCAGCACGGCGGCGCAGGAGCGCTCGGAGTCCTCCATGACGTGCCAGCGGTGGCCCTTGGCGCGGCGGGCACGCCGGCGGAAGGCGAAGTGCGGCCACTCCTCGATGGGGAGGATGCAGGCGGCGTGCGACCAGTATTCAAAGCTGTGCGGCGGTGCCGCAGGCGCGTCGGAAGAAGCCGGGGTCCAGTAAGCGGCCTCGACGGCGTCGCGGCCCAAAGCGCCGAGCCGGGCGTACGGCACCAGCTCATGGGAGCGGGCCAGCACCGAGATCGTGTCCAGCTGCACCGCGCCCAGCTGCCGCAGCACCCCGCGCACCCCCGCCCGGCGGTCCGGCGCGCCCAGCAGCCCCTGGGCCCGCAGCGCCAAGCGCCGGGCATCGTCGCGGGACAGGGTGGTCACAGGCTGCGGCAGAGGCGGTGGCTGCGTCACGGCGGTCATGCGGCAAAGGGTAGGGGCGGGCACTGACAACCGCCCCGGAGACGGGAATCACCGCTGGTGGTGGCGGTGCCCGCGCACGGACGGGGCGGTGGTGGCGCGGTGCGGGCGCGGCCCGGTCCGCGCCGGCGGGGGTCAGCCGGGGTAGGGCAGATACGGCGTCGTGTCCGGGACGGGAGTGCCTGCTGCGCCGGACGGTGCGGTCCTTCCGGGCGCGTCGGACGGGAGCAGGGAGCCGATCCAGACGTCCCGGCGGGTGCCCTCGTGCACCAGCTTGGCGCGCAGGGTGCCTTCCATGTGGAAGCCGAGCTTGCGGGCCACTGCCCGGGAGCCTTCGTTTCCGGCCTCCGCGTGCCACTCCAGGCGCTCCACCCCCAGGTCGCGGAAGGCCCAGTGCACCACCGCGCGGCCCGCCTCGACGGTGTGGCCCCGGCCGCGGTGCTCCTTGGCGGTCCAGTAGCCCAGCTCGGCCTGCCGTTCGGGGGTGTGCAGCCGGCCCAGGCGTACCAGGCCCATCGCGCCCACCAGGGAGCCGTCCGCCCGGGAGACCAGGGCGAAGTTGTACGTGGTGTCGTCGCGCCAGCCCTCGGGGACGACCGTGCCCACGAACTGCTCCGCGTCCTTCATCCCGTACGGTGAGGGGACACTCGTCCAGCGCAAAATATCGGGGTCCTGGCACGCGGTATGCACCGCGGGCGCATCGGCGGGCTCGAAGGGACGCAGTACAAGGCGCTCGGTGGCGAGGGTGACGGGCTTCATGACGTGAGTCTGCAAGGTTGCGGAAGGCGTGGCGAAGGGTTTTCGCCTTGATTCCCGGCACCCGCCCGGCACCTTCTCGCGGCCCCGTGCGTTCATGCTGGGGAGGGGACAACGGGGTTCGCTGCGGCGTACCTCCCGGCCCGGCAGCGTCCTCCTTTACGATGGCCGTTGCGGCGGGGCCTGCCCCCTTGGAAAAATGCCGCGCCCGCGCACTCGACCGTGCAGGCCCGACCGGCAAGGAGACCAGCCCAAGTGTCCGTCTTGACGAAGATCATGCGTGCAGGCGAAGGAAAGATCCTGCGCAAACTGCACCGCATCGCGGGCCAGGTCAACTCCATCGAGGAGGATTTCGCGGCTCTCTCCGACGCTGAGCTGCGGGCGCTCACGGATGAGTACAAAGAGCGCTACGCCGACGGCGAGAGCCTCGATGACCTGCTGCCCGAGGCGTTCGCCACGGTCCGTGAGGCCGCCCGGCGGGTGCTCGGCCAGCGCCCCTACGACGTCCAGCTGATGGGCGGCGCGGCCCTTCACATGGGCTACGTCGCCGAGATGAAGACCGGTGAGGGCAAGACCCTGGTCGGTACCCTCCCGACGTACCTCAACGCGCTGTCCGGCAAGGGCGTCCACCTGATCACGGTGAACGACTACCTGGCCGAGCGCGACTCCGAGATGATGGGCCGCGTCCACAAGTTCCTGGGCCTGTCGGTCGGTTGCATCCTCGCCGACATGACGCCGGCCCAGCGCCGCGAGCAGTACAACTGCGACATCACCTACGGCACGAACAACGAGTTCGGCTTCGACTACCTGCGTGACAACATGGCCTGGTCGCAGGATGAACTCGTCCAGCGGGGCCATAACTTCGCGGTCGTCGACGAGGTCGACTCGATCCTCGTCGACGAGGCCCGTACGCCGCTGATCATCTCCGGCCCGGCGGACTCGGCCACCAAGTGGTACGGCGACTTCGCCAAGTTGGTGCGCCGCCTGAAGCGGGGCGAGGCCGCCAACCCGCAGCGCGGCATCGAGGAGACCGGCGACTACGACGTCGACGAGAAGAAGCGCACCGTCGGCATCCACGAGTCCGGTGTCAGCAAGGTCGAGGACTGGCTGGGCATCGACAACCTGTACGAGTCGGTGAACACCCCGCTCGTCGGTTACCTCAACAACGCGATCAAGGCCAAGGAGCTCTTCAAGAACGACAAGGACTACGTCGTCATCGACGGCGAAGTCATGATCGTCGACGAGCACACCGGCCGTATCCTCGCCGGCCGCCGCTACAACGAGGGCATGCACCAGGCCATCGAGGCGAAGGAAGGGGTGGAGATCAAGGACGAGAACCAGACGCTCGCCACGATCACCCTCCAGAACTTCTTCCGCCTCTACGACAAGCTCTCCGGCATGACCGGTACGGCCATGACCGAGGCTGCCGAGTTCCACCAGATCTACAAGCTCGGCGTCGTCCCGATCCCGACGAACCGCCCGATGGTCCGTATGGACCAGGCGGACCTGATCTACCGCACCGAGACCGCGAAGTTCGACGCGGTCGTCGAGGACATCGTCGAGAAGCACGGGAAGGGCCAGCCGATCCTGGTCGGCACCACCTCGGTCGAGAAGTCCGAGTACCTCTCCCAGCAGCTCAACAAGCGCGGCGTCGCCCACGAGGTGCTCAACGCCAAGCAGCACGACCGTGAGGCGCCGATCATCGCCCAGGCCGGCCGCAAGGGCGCCGTGACGGTCGCCACGAACATGGCAGGCCGTGGTACGGACATCAAGCTCGGCGGCAACCCCGACGACCTCGCCGAGGCGGAGCTGCGCCAGCGCGGCCTGGACCCGGTGGAGCACGTCGAGGAGTGGGCGGCCGCGCTGCCCGCCGCCCTGGAGCGCGCCGAGGCCGCGGTCCAGGCGGAGTTCGAGGAGGTCAAGGAGCTCGGCGGGCTCTACGTCCTGGGCACCGAGCGGCATGAGTCGCGGCGGATCGACAACCAGCTGCGCGGTCGTTCCGGCCGTCAGGGCGACCCCGGCGAGTCGCGGTTCTACCTGTCCCTGGGCGATGACCTGATGCGGCTGTTCAAGGCGCAGATGGTCGAGCGGGTCATGGCGATGGCCAACGTCCCCGACGATGTGCCGATCGAGAACAAGATGGTGACGCGGGCGATCGCCTCCGCCCAGTCGCAGGTCGAGCAGCAGAACTTCGAGACGCGCAAGAACGTCCTGAAGTACGACGAGGTGCTCAACCGCCAGCGTGAGGTCATCTACGGCGAGCGCCGCCGCGTCCTGGAGGGCGAGGACCTGCAAGACCAGGTCACGCACTTCATGGAGGACACCATCGACGCCTACATCCAGGCGGAGACGGTCGAGGGCTTCGCCGAGGAGTGGGACCTGGACCGCCTGTGGGGCGCGTTCAAGCAGCTCTACCCGGTCAAGGTGACGGTCGAGGAGCTGGAGGACGAGGCCGGCGACCGCGCGGGCATCACCGCCGACTTCATCGGCGACGCCGTCAAGGACGACATCCACGAGCAGTACGCCGCCCGCGAGGAGCAGCTCGGCTCGGACATCATGCGGGAGCTGGAGCGCCGGGTCGTGCTGTCCGTCCTGGACCGCAAGTGGCGTGAGCACCTCTACGAGATGGACTACCTCCAGGAGGGCATCGGCCTGCGGGCGATGGCCCAGAAGGACCCGCTGGTCGAGTACCAGCGCGAGGGCTTCGACATGTTCACCGCGATGATGGAGGGCATCAAGGAGGAGTCCGTCGGCTACCTGTTCAACCTGGAGGTCCAGGTCGAGCAGCAGGTCGAGGAGGTCCCGGTGCAGGAGGCGGCGGAGCCGACCTCGCTGGACAAGGACGTGGTGCCCGCCGGTGCGGGGCGTCCGGAGATCCACGCCAAGGGCCTGGAGGCGCCGCAGCGGCCGGACCGGCTGCACTTCTCCGCTCCCAAGGTGGACGGCGACGGCAGCGTCATCGAGGGCGACTTCATCAGCGACGAGGAGGCCGGCCCGGCCCGTTCCGAGGCGGACGGTCTGACCCGTGCCGAGCGGCGCAAGGCCCAGAAGAGCAGCGGGCGTCGCCGCAAGAAGTGAGCAATGAGCAGTGAGCGGTAGGCACCCCGGACACGGGGTGCCGGGCCGCGGAGACAGGGGCGCCCCGGCCGGAGCCCGGCCGGGGCGCCCCTGTGCTCGGTCAGCGGACCACCGGGCCCCGGACGGCCGGGGACGGGCCGATGTCGAGGGCGGCGCAGCGCCACCGGGAGTCGGCGCCCAGCTCCAGCCGGAAGGCCAGGGCCCGCAGCCGCCCGTCCGCCGCGATCCGGGCGAAGGCCTCGATGACGCCGCGGCGCGGCCGGCACAGTCCGCAGTCGCGCACGACGGGGGCGGGACCGTGCCGGCCGGCACCGCTGACCGGCCGCAGCGGCGCCTGCGGGGCGAGCTCCGCCAGCCGGTCGTACGCGGCGGGCAGGGCATGGCCCAGCAGGGCGTGCACGGGGCGCTGGCCGCTGAGCGCGAGCACCAGCTGCCGGGCGAACCAGTGATGCGGCCGGCTCTCGTGCGCGCGGCGCTGTGCCCCGGCCGTGGGCAGCGGGACGCCGGCCGCGGTGACGGGCGTGGCCGGGGCGCCGGTGCCGGGCCGTCGGCTCGCCGCGGCGGCCAGGGCGGCGGGGCGGCCCTGGCGCGGGACGGGCGGGGCGGTACGAGTGGGGCCGCGGCCGGCGGAGCCCGGACCGCGACCGCCCGGACCGGGGCTCCGGCGGGACGAGCCGGGGCCGCTCCCCGCGGGGCCGAGGGGGCGGCGGTCGGCGGGGGACCTGCGGGGCCGGGGGACGGTGGGGGACGCTGCCGGAGCCGCTGCCTCGGTGGGGCGCGTACGCGGATCGTCTGCGTTCGCGGTGTCGGCGGGCGTGGTGGGGCGTGTGGTGTGCCCGCTGATGGCGGGGGTGGCGGGTGGCGTGCTGTGCCCGCTGAGGGCGGGTGTGGTGTGCGCGGTGGTGTCGTTCGTGCCGGTCATGCTGTGGATCGCCCCCGTGGTGCCGGGCCCGTGAATTACTGGGCGGTAGCTTTTGGTGGGGAACTTCGTATCGGCGCGCTCGGGGCGGCAGCAAGGCGCGGACCGGCCGGGAGGAGGGCTGCGAGGAGTTCACCCTTCCGTGTCGTGGCCTTGGGCTGAGGCCTCGGGAGCGGGGTGGGGGACGGGCTCCGGGCGGGCGGCACGGGGGATGCGGGGGCGGCACGATGGGGGACTCGCGCCCGTATGCTGGCGGGACAATCTTCGGAGTCGAGCGAATCGAGCGGAAGCGGCTGCCATGCGCGTCTATGTCCCCCTGACCCTTTCCGGTCTCGCAGAGGCGCACAAGAACGGTGAGCTGGGCCCCGGCCCCTTGGACGCGTTCGCCGTCACTCCCGCGCTGCGCGAGTGGTACGTCTCGGACGACATCGAGGAGCTGGAGTACGCCGCGCTCAACCGTGCCGCGCAGGCGTCGCTGCGGCAGCTCGCGGTGCACCCGCAGGCCGCGCGGCGGCGTGTGGTGGTGGCCCTGGACGTGCCGGACGGCGCCGCGGTGGCGGATCCGGACCGGGGGCTGGACCAGTCGGCGCTGGGCGAGGTGCGGGTCGCCGGACCGGTGCGGCTGTCGAAGGCCGCAGCGGTGCATGTGGATGCCGCGGACGCGGAGGCGGACATCGCGGCGGCCGCGGCGGCGCTCGGCGCGGCGGACCAGGGCGATGACGACGCACAGTTCACGGTGGACGGCGCGGAGGACCACGATCTGATGTGGTTCGGGGTGCAGGAGATCCCGCATCTGATCGGGTAGGGGCGGGTTGTCCGCGGACCGGGCCGCGTTGTCAGTGGCTGCGGGTATTTTTTCTTCATGGGGAAGCGCACGGGCAACGACGTGGGGGACCACATGGGAAAGCACGCCACACACATCGTCTGGGACTGGAACGGCACGCTGTTCCATGACATCGACGCCGTCATCGGGGCGACGAACTCCGCCTTCGCGGAGATCGGTCTGGAGCCGATCACCCTGGAGTCGTACCGGGACCTGTACTGCGTGCCCGTGCCGCGGTTCTACGAGCGGCTGATGGGCCGGCTGCCGACGGACGCGGAGTGGCTGGTGATGGACGAGGCCTTCCACCGCCACTACAGCACGCACCGGCTGGGCTGTGAGCTCGCCGAGGGCGTGCATCAGCTCCTGGAGGGGTGGCAGGCGGCCGGGCGCAGCCAGTCGATCCTGAGCATGTACGGGCATGACGAGCTGCTGCCGATCGTGCGCGACTTCGGGATCGAGTCGCGGTTCGTGCGGGTGGAGGGCAGGACCGGGCCGTCCGGAGGCACGAAGAGCGCGCATATGGTGCGGCATCTGGCGGCGATGGAGAGCGTGGATCCCCGGCTCACGGTCGTGATCGGTGACGCCGTGGACGATGCCCTGGCCGCGCGGGACGCGGGGGCGCACGCGGTGCTCTACACGGGCGGTTCGCACAGCCGCGGCAGCCTGGAGGCCGCCGGGGTGCCGGTGGTGGACACCCTCGCCGAGGCGGTCGAGCTGGCGGGGGACATAACCGTCTAGCGGGGACATCACCGTCCAGGGGCCGCGGGCGCGTGGCGGCCGGCGGGCTCATGCGCTGCTCCTCCGCGAGGCTGCCGGGTGTCCGGGCGCCACGACACCACGCACATTCCACCCCGGCAGTCCGTTGTCCAGAAGGTCTAAGTTCGGGCCGTGGTTTTGTACGCACACGGCCCATGACGGCACCCGTGTGGGGAGCGATAGCCTTGCACCGTGATCAGCGCGATAACCCGCGGGGGCATCGAGGCCCCTGCCGTGCGCCCGGGGCACCACCGTGACCGGGCGGTCGCTGGTCGTTGCGGCCAATATTCCATGTCGACTTTGTCAAAGACCGTCGATATCGGCACGGCCCTCTCTCATCGCGGCATAGCGTCGACAGCGACAGGACACCCTGCGTCGCTGCGGCGTTGTGCGGCTTCCATCACGTTCTTCCACAACGTCACGCAACGGCGCGCGACAGGAGCCAGAGGACATGCAGACCAAGCTGGACGAAGCCAAGACCGAGCTGCTCGCAAGGGCCGCCCGGGTCGTAGAGAGCAGCCCGGCCGGGGGTAAGCACCCGGTACGGGGACTCGACCCGGACAACCTTGCGGGATACCTCCAGCGCTACTACCTGCACACCGCGCCCGAGGACCTCACCGACCGGGACCCGGTGGATGTCTTCGGCGCCGCGCTCTCCCACTACCGCCTCGCGGAGACGCGTCCTCAGGGCACCGCGAACGTCCGGGTGCACACCCCGACCGTCGAGGAGAACGGCTGGACGTGCAGCCACTCCGTCGTCGAGGTCGTCACGGACGACATGCCGTTCCTGGTCGACTCGGTCACCAATGAGCTCTCCCGGCAGGGGCGCGGCATCCATGTCGTGATCCACCCGCAGGTGATCGTCCGCCGTGATGTCACCGGCAAGCTCATCGAGGTCTTCGACTCCACCTGCGACGCGCACGGCAGGACCGGCCGGGGCAAGGGCGCGAAGCTGCCGCACGACGCGGTGACCGAGTCCTGGATCCATGTCGAGATGGACCGCGAGACCGACCGCGAGGACCTCAAGCAGATCACCGCGGATCTGCTGCGGGTGCTGTCCGACGTCCGCGAGGCCGTCGAGGACTGGGAGAAGATGCGCGCCGCCGCCGGCCGTATCGCCGATGAGCTGCCCGCCGAGCCGATCGCCGAGGATCTGCGCGCCGAGGACATCGAGGAGGCCCAGGAGCTGCTGCGGTGGCTGTCCGCCGACCACTTCACCTTCCTCGGCTACCGCGAGTACGAGCTGGCCTCCGTGCCCGGTGAGGGCGGTGTCGACGAGGATGTGCTGACCGCCGTGCCCGGCACGGGCCTGGGCATCCTGCGGGCCGACCCGGTGCACCACGAGAGCGCCGACGGCCACCCGGTCTCGCCGTCGTTCAACCGGCTCCCCGCGGACGCCCGCGCCAAGGCCCGTGAGCACAAGCTGCTCATCCTGACCAAGGCCAACAGCCGCGCCACCGTCCACCGCCCCTCCTACCTCGACTACGTCGGCGTCAAGAAGTTCGACGCCGAGGGCAATGTCGTCGGTGAGCGGCGCTTCCTGGGCCTGTTCTCGTCGGCCGCGTACACCGAGTCCGTGCGCCGGGTGCCGGTCATCCGCCGCAAGGTCGCCGAGGTCCTGGAGGGCGCCGGGTTCAGCCCGGACAGCCACGACGGCCGCGACCTGCTCCAGATCCTGGAGACCTACCCGCGCGACGAGCTGTTCCAGACGCCCGTCGATGAACTGCGGGCCATCGCCACCAGCGTGCTCTACCTGCAAGAGCGCCGCCGGCTGCGGCTCTACCTCCGCCAGGACGAGTACGGCCGCTACTACTCCGCGCTGGTCTACCTCCCGCGCGACCGCTACACCACCGGGGTGCGGCTGCGTCTGATCGACATCCTCAAGGAGGAGCTCGGCGGCACCAGCGTCGACTTCACCGCCTGGAACACCGAGTCGATCCTCTCCCGGCTGCACTTCGTCATCCGTGTCGAGCCCGGCGCCAGCCTTCCCGAGCTCACCGACGCCGATGCGGACCGGCTGGAGAGCCGGCTGGTGGAGGCCGCCCGCTCGTGGGCCGACGGCTTCGGCGAGGCGCTGACCGCCGAGCTCGGCGAGGAGCGCGCCGCCGAGCTGCTGCGCCGCTACGGCCACGCCTTCCCCGAGGGCTACAAGGCCGACAACAGCCCGCGCAGCGCCGTCGCCGACCTCCAGCATCTGGAGAAGCTCACCGGCGAGCCCGGCCGCGACTTCTCCGTCAGCCTCTACGAGCCGGTCGGCGCCGGCCCCGGCGAGCGCCGCTTCAAGATCTACCGCAGGGGCGAGCCGGTCTCGCTGTCCCGGGTGCTGCCCGGCCTGAACCGCCTGGGCGTCGAGGTCGTCGACGAGCGGCCGCACGAGCTGCGCTGCGCCGACTCCACCATCGCCTGGGTCTACGACTTCGGGCTGCGGATGCCGGAGCACATCAAGGGCGACGACGCCCGCGAGCGCTTCCAGGACGCGTTCACGGCGGTGTGGACCGGCGCGGCCGAGAGCGACAACTTCAACACCCTGGTGCTGCGGGCCGGCCTCAACTGGCGCCAGGCGATGGTCCTGCGGGCCTACGCCAAGTACCTGCGGCAGGCCGGATCGACCTTCAGCCAGACGTACATGGAGGACACCCTCTCCAACAACGTCCACACCACCCGGCTGCTGGTCTCCCTCTTCGAGGCCCGGATGTCCCCGGACCGCCAGCGGGCCGGCACGGAGCTGACGGACGGACTGCTGGAGGAGCTGGACGGCGCGCTGGACCAGGTCGCCTCCCTGGACGAGGACCGGATCCTGCGGTCCTTCCTCACCGTCATCAAGGCGACGCTGCGCACCAACCACTACCAGAAGGACAGCCAGGGGCGGCCGCACTCCTACCTGTCCATGAAGCTGGACCCGCAGGCCATCCCCGACCTGCCGGCGCCCCGCCCGGCGTACGAGATCTGGGTGTACTCCCCGAAGGTCGAGGGCGTCCACCTCCGGTTCGGCAAGGTCGCGCGCGGTGGTCTGCGCTGGTCGGACCGCCGGGAGGACTTCCGTACGGAGATCCTCGGCCTGGTCAAGGCGCAGATGGTCAAGAACACCGTCATCGTGCCGGTCGGCGCGAAGGGCGGCTTCGTCGGCAAGCAGCTGCCGGACCCGTCGCAGGACCGCGACGCCTGGCTGGCCGAGGGCATCGCCAGCTACAAGACCTTCATCTCCGGTCTGCTGGACATCACCGACAACCTCGTCGGCGGCGAGGTCGTCCACCCGCAGAACGTCGTCCGGCACGACGAGGACGACACCTACCTGGTCGTCGCCGCCGACAAGGGCACCGCGACGTTCTCCGACATCGCCAACGAGGTCGCCGAGTCGTACGGCTTCTGGCTCGGTGACGCCTTCGCCTCCGGCGGCAGCGCGGGCTACGACCACAAGGGCATGGGCATCACCGCCCGCGGCGCCTGGGAGTCGGTCGAGCGGCACTTCCGCGAGCTGGACCACGACACCCAGACCGAGGACTTCACCACGGTCGGCGTCGGCGACATGTCCGGTGACGTCTTCGGCAACGGCATGCTGCTCAGCGAGCACATCCGGCTGGTCGCCGCCTTCGACCACCGGCACATCTTCATCGACCCGAACCCGGACGCGGCGACCTCCTACGCCGAGCGCCGCCGGCTCTTCGAGCTGCCCCGCTCCTCCTGGGCGGACTACAACACCGAGCTGCTCTCCCAGGGCGGTGGCATCCACCCGCGCTCGGCCAAGTCCATCCAGATCAACGCCCAGGTGCGGGCCGCCCTCGGCATCGAGGCCGGGGTGAAGAAGATGACGCCCGCCGATCTGATGCGGGCCATCCTCAAGGCGCCGGTCGACCTGCTGTGGAACGGCGGCATCGGGACGTATGTGAAGTCCTCGGCGGAGTCCAACGCCGATGTGGGCGACAAGTCCAACGACGCCATCCGGGTCAACGGCGAGGACCTGCGGGTCAAGGTCGTCGGCGAGGGCGGCAACCTGGGACTGACCCAGCTCGGCCGGATCGAGTTCGCCTCGGCCGGCGGCAGGATCAACACCGATGCGATCGACAACAGCGCCGGTGTGGACACCTCCGACCACGAGGTGAACATCAAGATCCTGCTCAACTCCGTCGTCGCGGAGGGCGATATGACGGTCAAGCAGCGCAACAAGCTGCTGGCCGAGATGACCGACGAGGTCGGCGCCCTGGTGCTGCGCAACAACTACGCGCAGAACACCGCGCTGGCGCTGGCCCTCGCCCAGTCCTCCAGCATGCTCAACGCCCAGCAGCGCTTCATGCGCCGCCTGGTGCGCGACGGCGACCTCGACCGGGCGCTGGAGTTCCTGCCCACCGACCGGCAGATCCGTGAGCGGCTGAACGCCGGCCGCGGGCTGACCCAGCCCGAGACCGCGGTGCTGCTGGCCTACACCAAGATCACCGTCGCGGACGCGCTGATCCAGACCGGGCTGCCGGACGATCCCTACCTCCAGCGGCTGCTGCACGCCTACTTCCCCTCGGCGCTGCACGACCGCTTCGCCGAGCAGGTCGACGGGCATGCGCTGCGCCGCGAGATCGTCACGACGGTGCTGGTCAACGACACCGTCAACACCGGCGGTACGAGCTTCCTGCACCGGATGCGGGAGGAGACCGGGGCCTCCCTCGAAGAGGTCGTGCGGGCGCACACCGCGGCCCGGGCGATCTTCGGACTGAACCAGGTCTGGGACGACGTCGAGGCGCTCGACAATGTCGTCGCGGCCGATGTCCAGACCCGGATCCGGCTGCACTCCCGGCGGCTGGTCGAGCGCGGCACCCGCTGGCTGCTCAACAACCGCCCGCAGCCGCTGGAGCTGTCGGAGACCATCGAGTTCTTCGCGGAGCGGGTGTCCGGGCTCTGGAAGGAGCTGCCGAACCTGCTCCAGGGCAGCGACCTGGAGTGGTTCCAGACGATCCTGGAGGAGCTGACCGCCGCGGGCGTGCCCGAGCCACTGGCCGTCCAGGTGTCCGGATTCTCCTCGGTCTTCCCGGCGCTGGACATCGTCGCCGTCGCGGACCGGATGGGCAAGGAGCCGCTGGATGTCGCCGAGGTCTACTACGACCTGGGCGAGCGGCTGCGGATCAACCAGCTCCTCGACCGCATCCTGGAGCTGCCGCGCAACGACCGCTGGCAGTCGATGGCCCGCGCCTCGATCCGTGAGGACCTCTTCGCGGCCCATGCGGCGCTGACCGCGGATGTGCTGTCGGAGGGCAATGGCACCTCGACGCCGGAGCAGCGGTTCAAGGCCTGGGAGCAGGCCAACGCGGCGATCCTCAGCCGTGCGCGGGCGACGCTGGAGGAGATCTACGGGTCGGAGGGGTTCGATCTGGCGAACCTGTCCGTGGCCATGAGGACGATGCGGACGCTGCTGCGCACCCACAGCTGACGCGCCGGATACGGCGGACGGCCCCGGAAGCTCAGGCTTCCGGGGCCGTCCCCGTTTCCGTGCGGTGCGCGCGGGGCCGGCCGTGGTCCGCCGGACCGGCTCCGGGGCGTGGTCGGAGTGTCTTTCGGATCCCCCGGGCTCAGCGGTGGTGGTCCTCGTAGGCCTTGATCACTTCGTCCGTCGGGCCGTCCATCAGCAGTTCGCCGCGTTCCAGCCACAGGACGCGGTCGCAGGTGTCGCGGATGGACTTGTTGTTGTGGCTGACCAGGAAGACCGTGCCGGCTTCCTTGCGCAGTTCGCGGATGCGGGCCTCGGAGCGCTTTTGGAAGCTGCGGTCGCCGGTGGCCAGGGCCTCGTCGATCATCAGCACGTCGTGGTCCTTGGCCGCGGCGATGGAGAACCGCAGGCGGGCGGCCATGCCGGAGGAGTAGGTGCGCATCGGCAGCGAGATGAAGTCGCCCTTCTCGTTGATGCCGGAGAAGTCGACGATGCCGTCGTAGCGCTCGCGGACCTGGTCGCGGGACATGCCCATGGCCAGGCCGCCGAGCAGGACGTTCTTCTCGCCGGTCAGGTCGTTCATCAGCGCGGCGTTCACGCCCAGCAGCGAGGGCTGGCCGTGGGTGTAGACCTTGCCGCGCTCGGCGGGCAGCAGGCCGGCGACCGCCTTGAGCAGCGTCGACTTGCCCGAGCCGTTGGAGCCGATCAGGCCGATGGACTCGCCGCGGTAGGCGGTGAAGGAGACGCCCTTGACGGCGTGCACCTCGCGTACGCCCGCGGAGGGCTTGCGCCGGACGATGCGGTTGAGCGCCGCGGTGGCCCCGCCCTTGCCCGTACCCGTGCCGTAGACCCGGTAGACGATGTGCAGATCGTCCGCGATCACGGTCGGGATGCGGGTCTCGGCGGCCGGTGCCGGCCGGTTGCCGTTGTTCTGTTCCGTCATGAGCTCAGCCACGTCCGTACCGCTCCTCGGCCTTCCAGAAGTACACAAAGCCGACGACGCCCATCAGCAGCGCCCAGCCCCCGGCGAACGCCCACACATGCGGCGGCAGCTTGTCGTGCGTGAAGCTGTCGATCAGCGCGAAGCGCATCAGGTCGATGTAGACGGCGGCCGGGTTGGCGTTCAGCAGCATCTCCACGAAGGCGGGGACGTGCTTGCCCTTGAGGATCACGTCGATGCTGAACATCACGCCCGACGCATACATCCACGTCCGCATGATGAACGGCATCAGCTGCGCCAGGTCCGGGGTCTTGCTGCCCAGCCGGGCCATGACCATCGCCAGCCCGGTGTTGAAGACGAACTGGAGCGTCAGCGCCGGGATGGCCAGCAGCCACGACCAGGTGGGGATCTGCCCGTAGCCGAGCAGGATCACCACCAGCACACCCATCGAGAACAGCAGCTGCTGGAGCTGCATCAGGCAGAACGAGACGGGCAGGCAGGCGCGCGGGAAGTGCAGCGCCCGCACCAGGCCCAGGTTGCCCGAGATCGACCGCGTCCCGGCCATCACCGAGCTCTGGGTGAAGGTGAAGATGAAGACACCGGTCACCAGGAACGGCACGAAGTCGGGGACGCCCTTCCTCGTGCCGATCAGCAGACCGAAGATCAAGTAGTACACGAACGCGTTCAGCAGCGGCGTCGCCACCTGCCAGACCTGTCCCAGCTTGGCCTGGCTGTACTGCGCCGTCAGCTTGGCGCCGGCAAAGGCGGAGATGAAGTGCCGCCGGTCCCACAGCTGCCGGACGTACTCCGACAGCGAGGGGCGGGCCCCGCTCACCGTGAGGCCGTGGCGCTCGGCCAGCGCACTCAGCTCGGGGTCGGGAGAGGTGCCGGAGGCGGGCGCCCCGGCCGGTGCGGGGGCCGGAGGCGCGAGGGTCTGGGGCATGGAGGAGGCCGCTTTCGCTTGCGTACGGGGGCGGTGGAACGAGAACGGGGAGCCTACGACGGAACGGGTCCGTATCGTCGCGACGCCGACACTAAAGGGAGCTCACGTCGAAACGCAACCGTAGCGTCGTGACGCTATGCTCCCGGCATGGCAAAAGACGGCAGCGGGAACGACTCCGTGGCAGCGCGCCGGACCCCGGCAGGCGCCGCCGTACTACGCGAGGACAAGACCGAGGCGATCCGCGCCGCGGTCTTCGAGGAGCTCGCCGCGGTGGGCTTCGCCCGGATGTCGATCGAGGGCATCGCGCGGCGGGCGGGCGTGGGCAAGACCGCCGTCTACCGGCGGTGGCGCTCCAAGCTGCACCTCGTTCTCGATGTGGTCTCCGCGGTGGCCGCGGCGGGCATGCCGACCCCCGACACCGGTTCGCTCCACGGTGACGTGCGGATGCTGCTGGAGGTCGCGGCCCGTGCGCTGCGGCACCCGATGGCCTCGCAGATCATCCCGGACCTGCTGGCGGAGGCGGCCCGCAGCCCCGAGCTGGCGAGCGCGCTGAAGGCCGCGCTGCACGACAGCCAGCAGGGCATCGCCGCGGCGATGGTGGCGCGCGCCGTCGAGCGCGGGGAGATCCCGGCCGGTGCGGACGGCCGGCTGGCCCTGGACCTGCTGACCGGCCCGCTCTACTGGCGGCTGCTGGTCGTTCGTGACGAGGTGCCGTCGGGCTATCTCGACGAGCTGACGGCGGCGGTGGTCAGTGCGCTCGGCGGGCGCTGAGACGGCAGGACCGGGCCCGGCCAGGAACGGCGTACGGGGCGCCGCTGCGGGCCGGCCAGGAACGGCGTGCGGGGCGCCGCGGCGGGGAATCCGCCGCGGCACCCCTCTCCGGTCGGGCCTGACATTTCCGTGGTGCTCCTCAGGGATCTGGTGAAGTGGGGAGTTTCGCGTGAGCGGGATCACGCGCGCGACCGAATACTGAGGACGTGTCACCCGCGGACCCGCCCCGTGTCTCCCGCCGCCGGCTGCTTCAGGCCACCGGCGGCGGTGTGCTCGCCGCGACGGCGGGTGCGGGCGTATGGGCCCGGCTGACGGACCACCCTCCCCGTACGGACGAACCGGCAGGACCGGGAGGGTCCCTGGCCGATCCGGCGGCGCAGTCCTTCCTCCAGGTCATCGCGCATGCCGATGACGGGCTGTACTTCATGAACCCCGACCTGGAGCAGTCCCTGCGCGGCGGGGCGCGCTCGGTCACCGTCTGCCTCACGGGCGGCGAGGCCGACGGCCGCAACGTCAGCCGGCGCGCCCCCGATCCCGCCCGCGTCCCGAAGAACCGGGCCGCCTTCGCCCGGGCGCGGGCCAATGGACTGCGTGCCGCCCACGCCGCGATGGCCACCGGCGACCCCGCCGCCCGCTGGGACGTCGCGGCGCTCTCGCTGCTCCCCGGCTTCGAGGTGGAGATCCAGACACTGCGCGACGCCCCGCAGCACCAGCTGATCTTCCTGGGGCTGGTGGAGGCCAGGGCCGTCTGGCAGCCCCGGGCGGCCAGTCTGCGCGGTCTGTGGCTGGGGGCCACCGGCACCCTCCCCACGCTGCGCCCCCTGGGCACCCCCGTGAAGCGGCAGTTCCACTACACCCGTGACCAGCTCACCGAGACCCTGGTGGCGGTGCTCGACCGGGTCCGGCCCACGGTCGTCCGCACCCTGGACCCCAACGCGGTGCACTCCCGCAGGCGGCCGCCGGACACCCCGGACCGCGACCCGCGGCTGGTGGGACTGCGCTACTACGACCATCAGGACCACACCGCCTCCGCCTACTTCGCGCAGGCCGCGCTGGCCGCCTACGCCGGCCGCGGCCGCCCCGCGGTCGTGGAGAACTACCTCGGTTACGAGGCCGGTGCGCTGCCCAACGACCTCGACCTCAGGGCCGCCCGCCGCAAGGCCCGGCTGCTGTCGGTCTACGGCTGGGCCGACCACCGTGCCTGCGGCGACCCGGCGGGCTGCGGCGACCGCAAGGTGGGCGGCTCGGCGCTCAACGGCGGCTCCCGCAACTGGACCCGCAGCACCCGGCTGCGCGCGCCCGGCTCCAACGCCTGGATCCGCCGGGCCGCGGACGGCCGGCTCGCCGCCTTCGCGGTGCTGGGCGGTACGGCCTACTGCTGGGCGGAGACCCGTCCGGGCAGCGGGAGTTTCGGCGCGCCGGTGCCGGTCGGCGGTGAGCTGTTGCAGGGGCAGATCCATGTGGTGCGCCGCCCCGGCGGTGCGCTCCAGCTGTTCGCCTCCCGCACCGTGCTGCCGGGCCGCAACGCCGCCCACCGCCGCGAGGTGCTGACCGCACCGCAGAGCGGCACCGCCCCCGACGGCAGCCCCGTCTTCGCGCGCTGGGAGTCGCTGGGCTCGCCGGACCCGGACCCGGTCCGGTCGCTGGAGACCGGGTTCCCGGCGGCGGTGGCAACGCCGGACGGCACGGTGCATGTCTTCGTACGGACCTGGGACGGCAATGTCGCCCACCGCAGCGGCCCGCACGGCGGGAACTGGTCGCTGTGGCAGCGGCTGGAGGGCCCGGTCAGCACCCTGAAGGCCTCACCGCGGATCGTCGACGGGCTGGATGCGTGTGTGGACTCCGACGGGCTGATCCACCTGGTCGCGCCGACCGTCGGGACCGTGCAGCACTGGGTGTCCAAGGAGCCCGGCCGGATCCCGCGGCCGGCCGCGGCCACCGGACTGCCGCAGCCGGCCGGCCCGGTCAGCATCGTCCCGGTGGCCGACGGCGCGGTGCGGGCCGTCTTCCGGCGGTCGGTCACCGCGCAGGTGCTGATCGCCGAGCGGCAGCGGATGATCGGCGGCTGGCGGGTGTCGGCGCGCTGCGAGGCGGCCGGCGGCCACGGGCGGGTGGCGGTGGCGCCGGTCGGCAGCGGCGACCGGATGGTGCTCGCGGCGCGCGATGACGCGGGCGACGTACGGATGGCGATGGCCCAGGAGGGCCCCAGGCCCTGGCAGCGGGGCAGGGTGCCGCACTCGGCGGCGGCCGGTGTCGCCCAGGATGCGGTCGGGCGCGCGGTGGTGGTCGCGCTGGGCCTCGACGGCAGGCTGTACACGACGCGTCAGACCTCCGTCGGGCAGACCGCGTTGTTCGGCGGCTGGCGGGCTCAGGCGGGTCCGCCGGAGCGGACCGGGGGCGGACCGGCCTTTGTGCTCGGACCGGTCCGGCCGGACGGGCGCAGAATGCGCCGGGAGACCAGATAGCTGAACGGGAGGGCGCACAGCGCCGCCACCAGCGGCGCCACCGCGGTGTTCATCCCGCACCAGCCCACCAGCGCCACCAGCCCCGCGCTCTGCACGCCGTAGTTGGTGACCTGCGTCAGCGGGAAGAGCAGAAACTTCGTCCAGGTCGGGCGGGTGCGGTAGGTGAAGCAGGTGTTCAGGAAGAAGGAACCGACCATGCTCGTCACGAAGGCGGTGGTGTAGGCCGCGAAGTACGGCAGCAGACGGTGCAGCGGCAGATAACAGGCGTAGAAGGTCAGGGTGTTGACCCCGCCGACGGCGGCGAAGCGCACGATCTGGCACCGGCGGCCGGGCGTGGACAGGGCGCGCATCAGCCGGCCCGCTGGCCGGGGGTGGCGGCCCCCGCCGGACCGCGGGCGGCGGGCGGGGCGGGGGTGGCAGGCGTGGCAGGGGTGATGGCGTTGCTCTCCTTGACCAGGAAGTGCGGCCGCCGCTTGGCCTCGTAGTAGATCCGCCCGATGTATTCGCCGATCAGCCCGAGCATCACCATCTGTAGCCCGCCCAGGCCCACGATGATGGCCACCAGCGTCACATAGCCCGGGGCGGTGACGCCGCCGACGAGGGCCGCGCCGATGATCCACAGGGTGTAGACGGCGGCGAGCGAGGCGAGGCCGAGCCCGGCGTAGATGGCCAGCCGCAGCGGGCGGCAGTTGAAGGAGAGCATGCCGTCGATGCCGTAGTTGACCAGCGAGCCGAAGCGCCACTTCGTCTCGCCGGCCTCCCGCGCGGCATTGCGGTAGTCGAAGGTGACGGTGTCGAAGCCGATCCAGGAGAACAGGCCCTTGGAGAAGCGGTTGTACTCCGGCAGCGCGAGCAGCGCGTCCACGGCCTTGCGCGACAGCAGCCGGAAGTCGCCCACCCCGTCGGTGAGTTCGACATCGACCCAGGTGTTGACGGTGCGGTAGTAGAGCCTGCTCAGCACGGTCCGCAGCCGCCGGTCGCCGGTCCGGCTGCGTTTGGCGACGACCTGGTCGTGGCCGAGCTGGTAGAGGTCGAGCATGGTCTCGATGAGCTCGGGCGGATGCTGGAGATCGGCGTCCATGAGGATCACCGCGTCGCCGGTTGCCGCCTTCAGGCCGGCCAGTATGGCGGGCTCCTTGCCGAAGTTACGGCTGAAGGAGAGGTAGCGGGTGGTGCCGCGGTGCTGCTGGGCGAGGCCGCGCAGCCGGGCCAGGGTGCCGTCGGCGCTGCCGTCGTCCACGTAACAGAGCTCGTACTCGACGGCGAGCGAGGCGAGGACCGTGCGGACCGTCGCGTCGAAACGGCTCAGGACGGCCTCTTCGTTGTAACAGGGGACGACGATGGAAAGCTTCATGAGCAGCCCTTTTCGCCGGGGCCAGGGGGCGGCTCGGACACCGGCCCCTGAGGGGTGATCCTGCGCATCTGCGGGGCGGTCGCGGGGTGCGGGGCGGGGCGGCGGCGGACGCGCCGCCGGCCGCGCACGGCGCCGGAGACGGCCACCGCGGCGACCACGAGCGCCGCCGCGACGCTCCCCGCAAGCCCCGTGTGCAGGCCCGGCGGCAGGTAGGAGCACGACAGCCGCCCGGCCCCCGCGCCCAGCGGAACGGCCAGCAGACCGCCGAATGCGTCCGGTGCGCGCCGCGGCCCGCCGTCCACCGAACAGCCCCACCCCGGTACGGCCGGCAGCGCCAGCACCGCGCTGCCCCTGCTGCCCGGGTGCAGCCGGGCCGTCAGCCGGTGGCCGCCCGTGGTCAGTGCCACCGGGCCCCGGGCCCGCAGCGCGTGCACCGCCGCCGTCAGCTTGCGCCCGGACAGACAGCCGAGCGCCTGCCGGGGGACGTGCTGCGGGCCCTTGCCGAGGAAGCGCACCGACACCGTGCCGTCCGCGGGCACCGGGCCCAGGGGCCGCAGCGGATTGGCGGTGACGTCCTGTCTGCCGATACCCGTGGAGCGCCCGCCCAGGCCGCTGACCTCCCCGGAGAACCAGGGCGCGTACCAGAGGGCGGTGCTGCCCGGGGTGCAGTGCGCCGTGAAGGTGGTCCCCGCGCTGTCCGGGTCCGTCCCCGGCCGCCGCGCGGCGGGCAGCAGCCAGCCGCCACGCTCGGGCACCGGGGCCGGGCCCGCGGTGGGCGTCAGGGCCGGCACCTCGTACACGGCCGCTCCCAGCACCCGTTCCTGGCGGGCGAAGACGGTCTCCTCGCCGGCGGCGGGCGGGAGCGTGCGGCGTACGGTCAGCAGCGGGGCCGGGCGAGCCGGACGGGGGACGAACAGGGCGCGGCGCTGCGGCACCGGGGACAGATAGCTGCCGACGCCCATGAGCGCTTGGCCCACCGGGTCCTCGAAGCTGAGCGTGTGGCGGCCCTTCATGTACCAGCCGGCGCCCAGGGCTTGGAGGGTGCGGGCGGTGGCCGCGGGCACGAAGCTGCTGTAGTACGAGCCGCCCTCGCCGCCGAGCAGCAGCGGGTCGTTGTCGGCGAACTCGTGCGGGCCCGGATCGGTGCGCGAGCGCGGCCAGTCGGCGCGGGCGAGCAGCCCGTCCCGCGCCGCGAGCGACGGCCCGGACAGCGTGATCTTGGGCTGGAACCAGTCGATCCCGTCCCGTACCGCGGTCACCGACAGCGCGGTGTACGCCGAGCCGAGCACGACGGTGCAGGTCAGCGCGGCGGTGACGGCGGCCCGGGTGCGGGAGGTGTGCGGCGCGGTGAGCGCGGCCAGCCCCAGGAGGGTCACCGTGCCGGCACCGGCCAGCAGGATCCAGGTGGTGGTGCCGACCACGGCCTGGTCGCGGCAGAGCCAGGCGAGCAGCGCGACCAGCCCCGCGCCCGCGGCCAGTTCGCGGAGCCGCGGGTGGTGTGCCATCGCGAGCCAGGCGATCATCACCAGGATGCCGCTGAGGACGAAGGCGGCGCGGTAGAGGCTGCCGTTGGGCAGGGCGAAGCCGTGCCACAGCAGGATCGTCGGCTCCCAGGTGAACGAGGCCGCGACGGCCGCCGCCAGGCCGTACCAGCCGAGGCGCACCCGCAGCGGCAGGGCGCGCACGAACGGGAAGACGGCCACCAGCAGCAGCCCGGGGATCCCGATGGAGAGGTGGGGGGCCGAGGTCCCGGCGGGGCCGCCGGGCAGCAGCTGCGCCCACTGATCGAGCGGCGACGGCGGGTCGTCGTAGGGCATCGGGGGCGCCGGCTGGGCGGACCGGGCGGCCTGGAGGGTGACGGTCAGTACGGGGGCGGCGAGCAGGATGCCGGTCAGTGCCATCGAGGCGGCGCGGGCCAGCGCCTCCCCCCGGTCGCGCCACGCCATCCGGGAGGCCGTCAGCAGCCGCACCGCCAGCACCAGTGCCATCGCCAGGGTCGCCATCGCGGCCGTATAGAAGTTGCCGGCCCAGGCGAGGGCGACCAGCAGGGTGCCGGCCACCCAGCGGGTGCGGCGCAGACACCAGTCCGCGGCGATCCCCAGCATCGGCAGCGCGACCAGGCCCCACATCCACATCGGGTCGGCGAAACCGTCGTTCAGCACCCAGGCGCACAGCCCGTACCCCACCGACAGCAGCGCCCGCAGCGGGCCGGAGCCCTGGTGCAGCCGGCCGAGGAAGACGGTCATCAGGGCGGCGCCCAGGCCGATGCTGAGCAGGGTGACCAGGAAGACGGGGAGGTCGGCCAGCGCGCGGGGGAAGAGCCCGACGAGCCAGGAGAAGGGGTTCATGAGATAGGTGAAGAAGTCGGCGAGGAACGGGACGCCGTAGCCGCTGCTCCAGTTGAAGAACAGATCGCCGCTGGTGGTGCCGTGCATCAGGTCCCACAGCCGGGCATGGAACGGCACGAACTGATTGCCCAGGTCATTGACGGCGCGTGAGCGCGGGCCGAAGGGGTAGCTGCCGTACAGGGCGAGGGCGAGGCAGTACGCCCCCATGGACAGGGCCGCCGCGAGCCAGGGCGCCGGCGCGGGCCAGGGCGCCGCCGGCCGCCCGCGGGGCCGGTGCGCGGCGGGCGGGCGTTCCCTCGGGGGATGGGGCCGGGCAACCTTCCGGGGCCGGACCGCCTCTTGTGGGGTGGCGGGCGTCGGAGCCACCGGCACTCCTCCACGATCGGCGAACGTTCACCCCACGTTATATGTCTTAATAGTCCCTTTTGCTCGGCTGGGACGCCGGGCAATTCGGGGGATTGAGTAAAGAACGGAGGGCACGTTGCCCGCCCCTGACGACCTCGTGGCCGCGGCTCCCGCCGGCCCGGACACCATGACGCCGACGGTCTCCGTGATCGTGCCGGTGCACAACACCCGGCGCTACCTCGACCGCAGCCTCGGCTCCGTCTTCGCCCAGACACTGGACCAGCGCCGCATCGAGGTGATCGCGGTCGACGACGGATCCACCGACGGCAGCGCGGAATGGCTGGCCGAACAGGCCCGCCGCCACCCCAATCTGACCGTGCTGCACCAGGAGGCCTCGGGCGGCGCGGGCAAGCCCCGCAACGCCGGACTGGACCGCGCCACCGGCGACTACGTCTTCTTCCTCGACTCCGACGACCGGCTCGGCCCCGAGGCCCTGCTCCGCCTCACCCGGATGGCCGAGAAATGCGGCTCGGACGTCGTCTACGGGCGGATCGTCGGCGCCGACGGCCGCGCCGCCCCCGTCGAGCTGCGCACCACCAGCGAAAAGGTCTCGGTCTTCGACTCCCCGGTCTACTGGTCCCTGGCCGCCTACAAGCTCTTCCGCCGCTCCTTCCTCGAAGAACACCGGCTGCGCTTCGTCGAGGGCCGGCTGCTGGCCGAGGACCTGCCGTTCGGCATCAGCGCCCTGCTGCGCGCCGGGACCGTCTCCGTCCTCGCCGATCACGACTGCTACTACCTGCACGGACGCGACGACAACAGCAACGCCAGCCGCCAGGACATGGACTGGTGCGAGTACCTCGCCTACATCGGCACCGTCCTCGACGGTCTCGCGGCCGAGGTCCCGCCCGGCGAGCAGCGCGACACCCTGATGGTCCGGCACTTCCACGGCGAGATACTCATGCCCTTCGGGGCCGCCTACCTCGCCCGCGACGCGGCCGGCCGGCAGCGGATGGCCGCCGCCGCGCGCCCGCTCGTCGCCCGCCACCTCACCGACCGGGTGCTGGCCGCCCTGCCGCCCCGGCTGCGGCTGCGCGCCCACTGCCTGCGCGCCGGGCTCGACGACGAACTGACCGCCGTCGTCCGCGCCGACACCGCACAGGAACCGGACCGGCCGCACCTCGACGGCGACGGCCGGGTGTACGCCCGCTACCCCTACTTCCGCGACCCGCAGCACGCCCTGCCCGACGCCTGCTACGACCTCACCGACCGTGTGGTGCTGCGCCAGCGGCTGATCCGCCGGCGCTGGGCGGGCGGCGTACTGCACCTGCGGGGCACCGCCACCCTTCCCTGGCTCGGCGGCGACACCGTCGAGATCGTGCTGCACCGCAGCGGCGCCACCCACCGCGTCCCGGCCCACTACGCGGACGGCGCGTGGCAGGCCGCCGTCGACCCGGCCACCGCCGCCGACGGCGGGCCGCTGTCCGGCGGCATATGGGGCCTCAAGATCGCGGTCACCGCCCACGGCACGGAGGGCGCGGACGGGCCCGCCTTCCGCCGCGAGGCCTGGCTCGTCCCCGAGGACGACACGGAGGAGGAGTGCGTGCCACGGATCGTCGGCCGGGGCCCGGCCGGGCCCGCCGTCGCCGCGCTCTTCCTGTCCCGGCCGCACGGCCATCTCCACCTCGACCTGGACCCGGACGGGGTACGCCGCCCGCTCGGCGGCGATCTGCGCGGCGCGGCGGACTGCACCCGCTCCGGACGGGCCACCCTCACCGCGCGCCTCACCCTGCCCGGCTGCCCCGTGGACGCCGAGCTGCGGCTGATCCTCTACGACGCGACGCGCACGGTGGCACTGCGCACCACCGTCGAACGCGGCGCCGCCGACCACTACACCGTGCGCTCCCTGCTGCGCAGCGGCCCCCCGGGCACCTGGCGGGTGGCCCTGCGGGTGACCGCGGGCCCGCTCCGCCGCGAACTGCCGGTCCGGACGGCCGGCGGCCCGGCCGACGGGCGGACCCCGCTGACCCTCACCGTCCCCGGCGCCGGTCCCCTGGCGCGGCAGCTGCGCCGCCGGTGCGGCTGACCGGGACGGACCGCGTGCGCCTGCCGGCCGGCAGGCGCACGCTGGTAGCAGGGGCTCCGGAGGTGACCGTCATGTTGCAGACCACTGTCGGATGGCATGTCGACATGGAATTCGAGGAGGACACCCACCGCACCCGCGCGGCCGCCCTCGTACGGCTCCCCGACGGGAGCGAGGTGCGGGCCCACGGATACGCCAGCCGCCACCCCGTCGACTCGAACCAGCCGAGGGTCGGCGAGGAAGTCGCGGGAGCCAGAGCGCTCAACGAACTGGCGATGAAGCTGCTGACCAAGGCACACGACGAGATCGACGAGGCCTCGGGCCGGACCTCGCACCCGCTGGCCTGACCCGCGCCCCCGGGGCACCCGCGGGTGGCCCCTTCCCAGTGGGGGACGAGCAGGGGGGAGCCGACCCCGCAGGCCTGCCTCATCCTGCGCAGACCGGCCGCGGCGGGCGGCTCATGACAGGTGGTGGTGCTGCCAGCCCGCCCAGGCCGAAGTGATCATGTCGCGGACGTCGTGACGGGCCTTCCAGCCCAGCTCGGCGGTGATCCGATCGGCGGCCGCGACCACCCGGGCCGGGTCGCCCGCACGGCGCGGGGTGACCTCGGCGGTGACACCCTGATGCCCGGTGATCTCGGTGATCAGATCGACCATCTCGCGCACCGAAACACCCTCGCCGCGCCCGATGTTGAGGGTCAGATCGCGGACCGGGCCCGGCTCGGCGAGCTTGCGGGCGGCCGTCACATGGGCCTCCGCGAGGTCGGCGACATGGATGTAGTCGCGGATGCAGGTGCCGTCGGGGGTGTCGTAGTCATCGCCGAAGATGCGCGGCGCGGCGCCCTCGGTGAGCTTCTCGAAGACCATCGGGACGATGTTGTAGACCCCGGTGTCGGCCAGCTCGGGGGTGGCCGTCCCGGCGACGTTGAAGTAGCGCAGACAGGCGGTGCTGATGCCGTGCGCCTTGCCCACCGCACGGGCCATCCACTCACCGACGAGCTTGGTCTCGCCGTACGGGTTGATCGGAGTGCAGGGGGTCTCCTCGGTGACCAGGTCCACATCCGGCATGCCGTAGACCGCGGCCGAGGAGGAGAACACCAGTCGCCCGACACCGCCCGAGGCCATCGCCTCCAGCAGCGTCTGGAGACCGTGCACGTTCTCGCGGTAGTAGACCAGCGGCATCTCGACGGACTCGCCGACCTGCTTCTTGGCGGCCAGATGCACGACATCGGTGACGCCGTGCTCGGCGAGGGTGGCATCGAGCAGCGCGCGGTCGAGCGTGGAGCCGACGACCAGGGGAACGCCCTCGGGGATCCGGGCGGCCACGCCCGTCGTCAGATCGTCGAGGACGACGACCGTCTCGCCGGCCTGCCGCAGGGCCCGTACGACATGGGAGCCGATGTAGCCGGCACCACCCGTGATCAAGTAAGACATAGCGCCAATCCTAGGTCGGGGTCGAAGAGTGCGGGGGGCGGGCCGGGGCGCTTCAGCCGCGCAGCCGTCGGGCGGCGATCCGCCATACGCTGCGCGGGCCCGAGGCGACCCGCAGTGACAGTGCGCCGCCGGTCGTCGCATACGGCTGCACCAACAGCACGGCATGGCGTCGGCTGGGCAGCACCCGGCGGCGCAGGCCCGGACCCGTGGCCCGCAGCGCGGCCCGGAAACCGGCCCCGTCCACGCAGCTGACCTGCGCCATCAGGTCCCATGGCTCGGGGTCGGCACGATGCCGGCCGCCCCGTTCCACCAGCGCGCCGAGATCCAGCACGACCTCGGCGGTCCAGCATGCCTCCGAACCGCCGACCGCCGGGGCCGGGGTGAGCGTGGCGGTGTGGACCGGGCCGCGCCGGTCGTCCCGGCGGCGCCGCAGCTCGACGTCGATGCTCTCGGGACCGGCCGCGGCCAGCCGCCCGTACAGATCGTGCACCCGCAGCCGCAGCACACCGGGGCTGCTGGCGGACGGCTCCGCATCTATGGTCACCGGCAGGCGGTGCATCGGCTTGGTGCCGATCGCGTCCAGTTCGACCTCCGGCAGGTCCTTGGACCACACCGCGCGGCCGTCGGCCTCCGCGTACGGCGGCAGCAGCCGGCCGGGCCGGGCCGCCAGCTGCGTCAGCCGCCCGAGGTCCCGCGGGGCCGGCGAGGCCAGCACCACCCGGGCAAGCCAGCGCGCCGGGGCGCGCGCCGCCCGCAGATCGGCCTCGTCGAAACCGGCCAGATAGTCACGGGTCAGCCGCCACCACTCGGTGCGGTAGTCGGCGCCGCGGGTGTGCAGCTCGCGGACGTACATCCGCAGATCGTGGTCGAGGAACTTGGTGGCCGCGGCGTGCGCCAGCGCCTTGTGCCCGGCGTCCTGGAAGATCTGCACGCTGGCGCGGTGCGCCGCGATCCGCGCCTGCCAGTTGGCGACGTCCTTGCGGTCCAGCGAGATCGACTGCCGGGCGGCCGACCGGCGCACATGCCAGAGATAGACGCGGTCGGGGATCGTGACGACCCGCGGGGCGGCGGCCAGCACCCGCGCGGTGAACACGAAGTCCTCGTAGGTGAAGCGGCCCTCGGGGAAGGTGATGTCGTGCGCGGCGAGGAACTCCCGCTCGTAGAGCTTGTTGACGCACAGCGTGTCCCGGACCAGCTGGGGGCTGTCCTCGGGGGAGTGGTGGACGGCCGGCTCGCGGTAGAGGCCGGGCTGCCAGGCGACATCGCGGTGCGCGGGCAGCTCACGGCGTACGCAGGCACCGGCCGCGACCGGGGCGTCATGTTCCAGAGCGGCGGCCAGCAGCGCCCGGGTCGCGCCCGGGGGCAGCACATCGTCGCTGTCGAGGAACATCACGAACCGCCCGGTGGCGGCGCGCAGACCGTCGTTGCGCGGGGTGCCGCAGCCGCCGCTGTTCGTGTCGCGGTGGATCACCCGCAGCCGCGGTTCGGTGTGGGCGAGGGCGTCCAGGGCGGCGCCGGTGCCGTCGGTGGAGGCGTCGTTCACCGCGATCACTTCGGTGACCGTTTCGCCAGGGGGCCCCTGCGCGAGTGCGGAGCGCACCGCCTCGCAGACATGGCCGGCATCGTTGAAGGCGATGACGACGATGCTGACCTGTGCGGATGGCGTGATGGTGGGCCCCGTCAGCGGATCGAGGGCTTCTTTCACAGTCACTGAATCTACATTTCGTGTCGACAGCATCTCTTGGGCGCGAGCGGGGTCCGAACCTTTTTCCGATGGTTCAGAGGGCGAATCCCGTCGAGCGGTTGCACCCCCTGCTCCGCTTTTCCGCCCTCTTGCCGTCTTGTTACCGGGCGGGAGTCGGGGCTCGGGGGTGTGCAGGCCCGTAAGGGCACCTGCACATGCTGTAACGACGTGAGTGCCGCACGATGTTGATCCGCACGCCACCACCTTGCGGCGGACCGGTTCCGGTCACCGCTCCATCAGATCCGCGACCCGGCCCGCCGCACCTCCGTCGTCCCGGTGGCAGAACGTTTCCCGGAAATCCGCATACGCGTCCGCACCCGCCGCGGCGATCGCGTCCAAGTCGCCCAGCGCATCGATCAGTTCACCGGTCGAGGTGAGCAGCGGGCCCGGCACCCGGGCCTCGAAATCGAGGGTGAAGCCGCGCAGGGTGTCGCGGTAGTGCGGCAGGTCGGGCGTCAGAAAGAGCATCGGGCGCCCGGTGTTGGCGAAGTCGGCGGCCAGCGACGAGTAGTCGGTGACCAGGACGTCCGCGGCCAGCAGCAGTTCGGTGGCGTCCGGATGGGCGGACACGTCGAGGGCGAAGGGGGCGTGGTGGGCGGGCAGCCGGTCGGCGACCAGCGGGTGGCTGCGGACCAGCAGGACATGGTCGTCCGCCAGCTCCCGCCCCGCCAGCTCCAGGTCCAGCGGCAGATGCAGCCGGTGGTGGCCCGCGTCGTAGGCCAGATCGTCGCGCGGGGTCGGCGCGTACAGCACCACCTTCTTCCCGGGCCCGATGCCCAGGCGCTCGCGGACCGCGGCCGCTCTCCGGTCCCGGTCGGCGGCGAAGAAGGCGTCGGTGCGCGGCAGTCCGGTCTCCAGCAGCCGGCCGGAGTAGCCGAGCGCGGAGCGCAGCACGGGTGTGCTGTGCGCGTTGGGCGACAGCAGCACGCTCCACTGCCGGCTGACCCGCGGCCGCGGCGCCAGATGGGCCAGCCCCGCGCACAGCGTCCCGGCCAGGTCGGCGCCGATCCGCTTGAGCGGGGTGCCGTGCCAGGTCTGGATGATGCGCTGGCCGCCGCGCCGGGTGAACCAGCGGGGCAGATGGGTGTTGGTGACCACCCAGCGGCTGTGCGCCAGCGCGCCGTGCCACTCGGCGCTGCCCACCAGCACCGCCCGCGCCGTCTCCGGCACCGCGGTCTGCGCATCGCGCACCGCCCACAGATGCTCCACGTCCATGCCCCGGCGCACCAGCTCCTCGTGCACCGCCCGCGGCGAGTCCCCGTACGCGCGGCCGCCGAAACTGCTGTAGAGGACGGTGTCGCGCAGCGGGCGCGAACGGTGCAGCGAGTAGTGCTGCTCGCGCAGCACCCGGCGCCGGTAGGGGCCGCGGTCGGTGGCGGGCAGCGCGGGACCCGCCACCACCAGCGCCTCGTCGTGCCGGTGCCGGTCGAGGGTGAGCGGCTTGCCGCGGACCGTACGGGCGGCCGGCAGCCCGTCGAGGAGGGACGGCGCACAGCGGACCGGGGCGTCCAGCGGGGAGCCGGGCGCGCCCTGCTCGCGCAGGTGCAGCGTCCAGCGGCCCTCGCGCAGCGGCACCGTCCCGGCGAGCGAGGGCAGGGCGCCCAGCGGCAGCGTGCCGTGGAACCGGCCGTCGTCGTGGAGGGTGGGGAAGGCCAGCTCGGCGGCGTGCGCACCGTGCTTGAGGACCAGTTCGGTGGCGTGCGGCGCGGCGTCCGGCAGCCTCCCCGCGACCAGCAGGGTGCCGTCCGCGCGCCACAGCGCCCGGTCCAGGAACGGCTGCGGGGTGCGGTCGTGCAGCACGAGGTGCCCGGCAGGGGTGGCCGCTACGACCAGCTCACGGCCGTGCGAGAGCGGATGGGCGACGGGGGCGAGCCGCGGGTCGCAGGCGATCGGGTCGGTGCCGCCGTCGGCCCGCACCACCTCGGCCGCCCAGCTCTCGGTGTGCCCCGGCAAGATCGCCAGCGGCGCGCCGTCCCGGGTGGGGCGCGCGGCGGCGAGGGCGTCGAGCCGGACACGGAAGGTCAGCGGCGGGGACGGGGCGCCGGGCGCGCCGTCGCACCCCTCGCCCGCTTCCCGATGCCCCTCGCCCGGCCCCGGTCCCGTCCCTGTCCCCGCGGGACGTTCCGTCTCCACCGGGAACGACACCACCGTGCCGCTCCCCTGGTGGGTCAGCCGCAGGGCCGAGAGCGCCGGGCCGGGCGTGGTGACGGTCAGGTCCAGGGCGCCGGCCGCCGCCGCCCGATGACCGGCCAGCCGCCGGGCCGGCCGGGCCACCGACAGCCGCAGCCGCCCGTCCGTGAACCCGGGCGTGATCCGTACGCCGTCCCCGGGCAGCTCATGGGCGCACGGTGTGGCGCCGGAGCCGGTCTCCGGGGCGTGCAGCGCCGTGGCCCGCACCACGCCCGCCGACGCCAGCACCACCCCGACCGTCCAGTCGTCCTCCTCCCAGCGCCCGCCCTTGCGCAGCCGGGCCGGATCGATCCGCAGCTCGAAGCCCGACCAGTCGTAACAGTGCAGCTCCTGACCCGACTCGGCGGTCGCCTCCACCATCGACACCGGCCGCAGCGGCAGCAGGATCCGGCGCCGCCCGCAGGACAGCACCGCCGTGCGGAGGTAGCTGTGCCGGGCCGCGGCGTCCAGATTCCGGATGTAGGCGTAGCCGCGCAGCACCAGCACGCCGTTGCGCCACACCGCTTCCCGGACCCGGGCCCGTACGGGGAAGTCGGCGCGGTCCAGCCGGGTCACCCCCGGCGGCAGCTCCAGCGGCGGCGTCAGCGGCAGCACCGCGCGCTTGCGCAGCGGCGGCCCGGCGACGGTGAACCCGGCCGGGTTGCGGGCCTCGTGCACGAGCAGGGTGAGCAGGTCGGCCAGGCGCCCGGCGCGGATCAGATACCAGCGCATCCGCAGCTCGACGGGCAGCGTGGGGAACAGCCGCGGGTCGACGCCGGAGAGGAAGTCGCGGGCGCAGTCCAGGAACGCGGTCCGGCACTCCGGCGCGGCCGCCGGCAGCGCGTCGACCAGGTCGAGCAGCCCGTCGGTGAGCTGCGCGCGGTCGTAGTCGCGCTGATGGACGTTCAGCCGGGCGCGGGCCGGGTCCGCGAGGAAACGCCGGATGCCGGCCACCGCAGCGAACCGCTCCCGTACGCCCCGGGCATCGAGCCGCCGATGGCGGTCGGGCCCCTCCGGCAGCCGCCAGTAACAGACGTGCTCGTGCAGGACGTCGACCGCCCCGGCGAGGAAGAGCGCGGGCAGCGTCACCGCCGCGTCATGACACAACTCCCCCTCGGGAAAAGCGAATTGATGGGTGTCCCAGAAGGTGCGGCGGAAGACCTTGTTGCGGGCGAAGTGGTCGGAGAGCAGGGTGAGGTCCTCGCCGATGCGGGTGCGCAGCGCGGTGGCGCGGGTGGCCGGGTGGTGGGCGGACTGGCTGCGTCCGGCCGCACCGAGCCGGTAGACATTGCCGGTCGCGAGGTCCGCACCGGACTTGTCCAGCAGGCCGACCAGGTCCTCGTACGCGCGCGGCAGCAGCACGTCGTCGGCGTCCAGGAAGGCCAGATACTCGGTGTGCGGATAGGCGTGCCGGGCACCGGTGTTGCGGAGCGCGCCGCAGCCGGGCGCCGGACCGCCCCCGGGATGGTGGACGATCCGGAAGCGCGGGTCGCGCTCGGCGAAACGGTGGGCGGGAGCGGCGGGCGCGCCCGGCGCGGAGGCGGAATCCCCGCCCGCGTCGGCGGGCGGACCGTCGTCCACCATCACCACATCCAGATCGGTCAGCGTCTGGGCCGCGACCGACTCCAGGCACTCCTCCACATTCCGCTCGGACCCCTCGAGGCGGTGGACCGGGACGACGACGGTGAGCCGAGGCTTCATACGTGGACCGAGCCTTTCCGGACTGGCGATGCACAAGACCGGTCCGTTCAACTCGCCCACGGCGGCACGGTCACCGGATCTGCGCTGAAAGGGTGAGAGACGTGATCGACAGCCCGTGTGTGCATCGTTACGCTCGGTGTGCGAATTCGGCGCGCCGTAGTGCCGGGCCGCGTCCGATGCCGTAGACCCGTTGCACAGCTTCAGGGCGCCCCGTGCGCCGTGTTTCCCCAGGGAAGGTGACCGCGTCCCGATGCCCGGCCGAACCGACAGCTCCGCCGCCACCGACAGCCCCGACGCCGGGCCGCCCGGCAGCGACACCCGGACCGCCCGGCCCGCGCGCCCCACGGGCACCGCGCCGGCCGCCTCCACCGCGCGGCTGCCGGCCGAACGGGGGCGCGGCGGCCCGGCCCGGCTGCTGCCCGCCCGGTCCCCGTACCGCAGCCAGCTGCGGCGGATCGGCACCGGCCGGGTGCTGGAGATCGGCTGCGGGACCGGTGACACGCTCGCCGGCTGCGCGGCCGGCAGCGTCGGGGTGGACCACGACCCGCAGTCCGTGGCGCACTGCCGCGCCCGCGGCCTGACCGCCTACACGGCCGACACCTTCCTCGCGAGCCCGCACGCCCGGCCCGGCGCCTTCGACGCGCTGCTGACCGCCCATGTCCTGGAGCATCTGGACGACGAGCAGGTCGAGGGTCTGCTGCGGGCCTATGTCCGGTACGTACGGCCCGGTGGCGGGGTGTTGCTGATCACCGCGCAGGAGGCCGGGCACCGGGCCGGGCCCGTCCCCGTGCGCTTCACCGACTTCGCCCTGCTGCGGGCCTTCGCCGAATCCGCCGGCCTGGCCGTACGGCGCACGTACTCCCATCCGCTGCCGCGTCCCGCCGGGATGCTGCTGCGGTCCAACGTCTTCGTCCTGGTGGGACAGGTCCCGCGCTGAGGCGGGCCCGGCGGAGCGGGCCGGACGGCCCCGGGGCGCGGCAGGGCGCGGGCCGGGGCGCGGTTCCCCGCCCCGGCCCGCGCCCGAGGCCTCAGTGCGTACGGCGCCGGCGGGCCTTCACCAGCGCACGGGTGACGACCGGCGGCAGCACGTCCAGGGCGACCCGGCGCAGCGCGGCGCGCGAGGGGGCCGGCGGGCGGGCGGCCGGGCGGGCCGCGGAGGCCTTCGGTGCCCGCGCCGCCGGCCGCTGCGGGGCGCGGGCGGCGGACTGGTGCCGGGAGAGGGGATGAGCGGGCTCCGCGGCGCCCTTGGCGCTCAGCCGCACCAGCGGGGCGTCGTTGACGTACTGCACCTCGTGCCAGATGTCGCCGCGCGAGGTGATCCACTCCATCAGCGCCTTCTGGAGCGGCTCGGGGTCGCCCCAGGTCCCGTAGAACTTGGTGCCGGTGATGCAGACGGGGCGCAGACCCTCGTTCGCGACGGCCTGCCAGGTGGCGGCGGCCACTCCCGGGCAGTGCTCGGCGCGGTAGTCGTCCATCACCACGACGCCGTGGCCCGTGAGCAGCTTGCGCACCGTGAGGATGTCGCCGTGCACATGCTCGTACAGATGCGAGGCATCGATATGGGCGAAGCGCACCGACCCCTCGTCCACATGGTCGCCGACGAACGAGCTGAGGCCCTGGATGATCGTGGGCAACTCATCATGGAAGGCAAGGTAGTTCGCCTCGAAGGCACGGCGCGTCAGCGTCGCGTAGGACTTCTTCATCTCCTTGGAGTTGGAGGCATCCTCGGCGGGGGAGTCGAAGAGATCGCAGACCGTGAAGCGCTCGTCGGGACGCAGCCGCGCACCGAGGAAGATGGCGCTCTTGCCCATATACGCGCCCAGTTCGAGCAGATCACCCGGCTCCGAACGGTCCTGCTGGTGCGCCAGGAACCAGTCGAAGAGCAACTGGTCGGCGGTGAAGAACCAGCCTTTGACATCGGACAGCCGGGTGGGGCGCGGGAGTTGTTCGGCACTCTGGTCTGCGATGGGGGCAGTCATGTGCGGTCCGTCTCCAGACGGTCGGGAACGTAGGGCTGAGTACGACGCGTGCAGGGGGAGTACGTGCGGTATGTGCCGGCGCTGTCCGCCGTGGATGTACCTGGTGTGCGAGGAGAAACCGAGAGATCTGAGGGATCTACGGGATCTGAGGGATCTGCTCGATCTACGAGATCTGCGGGATCGGGGAAGGGATCTGCTGTTGTCGGCATCTGTGCAGTTATGGACGCGCCCGGCGTCATGGCCGCCGCGCACCGCCGCGCACCGGCGCGGCCCCGTGGCACGGCAGCGACGTCACTGTAGGCGGACGAAAATGAACGGGAGATGGCGTGACGACGGGGACCGCCGGGACTGCCGGCCCCACAGGGATCTCACTTCACCGCGCCGGCCATCACACCGGAGACGAACTGACGCTGGAAGGCGAAGAAGACGATCAGCGGCACCACCATCGACAGAAAGGCGCCGGGCGCCAGCACATCGATGTTGTTGCCGAACTGGCGCACCTCCTGCTGTAGCGCGACCGTCACCGGCGGATTGCCGCTGTCCGCGAAGATCAGCGCGATCAGCATGTCGTTCCACACCCACAGGAACTGGAAGATCCCCAGCGAGGCGATGGCCGGCCCGCCCAGCGGCATCACGACCCGGGTGAACAGCCGCAGCTCGCCCGCCCCGTCCAGCCGGGCCGCCTCCAGCAGCTCGCGCGGGATCTCGGCGAAGAAGTTCCGCAGCAGGAACACCGCGAACGGCAGCCCGAAGGCCGTATGGAAGAGGATCACCCCGGCCGTCGTCTCGAACAGCCCGACCGCGCCGAACAGCTTGGCCACCGGGATCAGCGCCACCTGCACGGGCACCACCAGCAGCCCGACGACGACCATGAACCAGCCGTCCCGCCCCGGGAACTCCATCCACGCGAACGCATAACCCGCCAGCGACCCGATGACCACGACCAGCACCGTCGCCGGCACAGTGATCGCCGCCGTGGTCAGCAGCGAGCCCATCACCTTGTCGTTCGACAGCAGCTGGCTGTAGTTGTCCCAGGTGATCTGGGCCGGTGCGCTGAAGACCTGCCACCAGCCGGACTCGGCGATCTGCTGCGGGCTGCGCAACGAGGACAGCAGCAGCCCCACCGAGGGCATCAGCCAGAACAGGGCGACAAGGACCAGGAAGACCCGCATCGCGCCGCCACCGGCCCGCGCCGCGATCCGGGCGGCCGGCGACTGCCGGGCCCGTACGGCACCGGCACCGCCGGAGCGCCCGTCCGGTACGACACCGTCCACGGTCGTCATCGGCGACGCTCCTTCCGTATACGCCGGAGATTCACGTACATCACCGGCAGCACGAGCAGCAGCAGGAACACGGCGATCGCGCTGCCCAGGCCCTCGTCGACATCGGTACCGAACGACGACTGGAAGAGCTGGAGCGCCAGCACATTGGCGGATCTGATGCTGGAGCCCGGCGCGATGATGTAGACCAGATCGAAGATCTTCAGCACATTGATCATGAGGGTGACCAGCACGACCACCAGGACCGGCGCCAGCAGCGGCACCGTGATCCGGCGGAAGACCTGCCACTCGCCCGCGCCGTCCACCCGCGCCGCCTCCAGCAGCTCCCGCGGAACGCCCGCCAGCCCCGCCGCGATCAGCACCATCGCGAAACCGGCCCACATCCAGACGTAGGACCCGATGATGGCCGGGGTGACCAGCGCCGGGCCGAGCCAGTCGACGCCACGGTAGGCCTCGGCGAAATTGGCCGCGGGCAGCCGGAGGCGGGCGCCGTCGGCCTGAGCGGCGGGCAGCGCAAAGGTGCCGTCCGCCGCCGTCGTCGCCGAGCCCACCACCTTGCCGCCCCTGACCGCCTCGACCGTCAGCCCGGCCAGCGCCTTCTCGCTGCCGTCGACGACGTCGGGGCGGCCGCCGCCACCACGGGTGAAGTCCAGCCACACGGTGCCGGTGACCTCGCCGGGACGGGACCCGGCGGCGGCCGCGGACCGGGCGCCGCGCAGATCGCCCGGCTGGACGGCGACCAGCGGCAGCTTCACCGGGGACCCCGCCCGTACGGCCGACCGCGTGGTGAACGCACCGCCGCCGGACGGCGCGAGATCGGCCTTGGGCCGCGGTTTGGCACCGGGGAACGGCGCCGGGTCGGCGAACGTGTCATGAATGCCGACCCACACCGCGTTGCCGACCCCGCGCTGCGGGTCCTGGTCGTAGACCAGCCGGAAGATGATGCCCGCCGCCAGCATCGAGATCGCCATCGGCATGAACACGATCAGCTTGAAGGCGGTGCCCCAGCGGATCCGCTCGGTCAGCACCGCGAAGATCAGCCCCAGCACCGTCGAGACGGTCGGCGCCACCACCACCCAGATGACGTTGTTCCGCAGCGCCGTACGGATCCCGACGTCCGAGAACAGCGCCCCGTAATTGCCCAGCCCCACGAAGCCGTTGCCGGACGCGTCGAACAGACTGCGGTACACGGAGAACACGATCGGGTAGACGACCAGCGCCCCGAGCAGCAGCAACGCCGGCAGCAGAAACACCGCGGCGGTCCACGGGCGGGTGCCCAGGACACCACCGCGTCGCCGGTCGCCGCGCCGCCTGCCGCCGCCGCTGCGCCGGCCGCCCACGCTGCTCTCACTGGCCTTGCTGACCTGTACGGCGCTCATCGTGACGGTCCCCCCGGTCCCGGTCGAGGCGGTCGGCGGCAGCTGCTCCGCGCCCGGACGACTTGGCGTACTCAGCGCCCGGACGGCTTCACGGACTCAGTGCGTCCGGACGACTTCACGTACTCAGTGACTTCACGTACTCAGTGGCTGAACGACTTCGCGGCGTCCTTCTCCAACTGCGCCTGGGTGCCCGCGACATCCTTGGGGTTCTTCAGGAAGTCCTGTAGGTCCTTCCACTCGCCCTGGCCCGGCTTGCCGCCGAACGAGGCGGGCGCCTGGTCGGACATGTCGAAGCGGAAGTCGTCACCCGCCGCGATCAGCGCCTTGGCGATCTCGCGCATCACCCCGTCGGCATACGCCGCCTGGTCGAGCTCCTTGTTCGGCGAGATGAACCCGCCCGCCTGCGCCCAGATCTTGGCGGCATCCGTCGACGCCAGGAACGTCAGCAGCGCCTGCGAGGCCTTGGTGTCCTTGAGGGCCACTGCCACATCGCCGCCGGTCACCACCGGGGACTTGGCGCCCACCGCCGGGAACGGGAAGACCTTGGCGTCGGTACCGACCTTGGCCTTGGTCTGGGCGATGTTGGCGGCGGCGAAGTCGGCCGAGGAGACCATCGCGGCCTTGGGGGTGTCACCGCCGCTGAAGGTCCGGGTCACCGACGTCGGGAAGTCCGTCTGGAGCGCACCGGAGTTGCCGCCCGCGAGCAGGTCCTTACGGCCGAAGAGCTGCCCGAGCGTGGTCAGCGCCTGCTTGACCGTCGGGTCAGTCCACTTGATCTTGTGCTGCGCGAGCTGGTCGTACTTCTCCGGGCCCGCCTGGGAGAGATAGATGTTCTCGAACCAGTCGGTCAGCGTCCAGCCGTCCGAACCGCCCACCGAGACCGGCTCGACACCCGACTCGGCGATGATCTCCGCCGCCTTGACGAAGTCCGGCCAGGTCTTCGGCTCCTTGGCACCCGCGTTGTCGAACGCCTGGGTGTTGTACCAGACCAGCGACTTGTTGCTGGCCTTGAAGTAGACGCCGTACCCGGTGCCCTTGTGGGCGCCGAGATCCTGCCAGCCCTTGGTGTAGTTCTTGGCGAGCTGCGCCTTGGCGGCGCTGCCGAGCGGCTTGAGCCAGCCCTTCTCGGCGAACTCGCCCAGGACACCGACCTGCTGGAGCATCGCGACGTCCGGCGGCCCGCCACCGGCGATCTTGGAGCCGATGAACCCGGCCATGTCGTCGCCGCTGGGCACGAAGTCGACCTGGGCGCCGGTGCGCTTGTCGAACTCGTCCAGCACCTTGACGAAGTTCTCCCGCTCGGGGCCCGTCCAGACCGCGGTGACCTGCAACTTCTGGCCCTTGAGCTGGGGGAGCTGCACGGTGGGGGCGGTGCTGCCGCCCTTGCTGCCGCCGCTGCCGTTGTCCTTTGTGCCGCCGCCGCTGCCGCAGGCGGCCAGCATCAGGGCGAGCGCCGAGGCCGCCGCCACCGCGGTCGTGGCACGTACAGCCGTGCGGTCGAGTCGTCTGCGCATCCCCGTAGCCCCTTATCGCTGCGCCTGCCGTGCCGGGTGCGAAGGGGGCCGTATCACGTCGTGCCGCGGCGCCCTTGCCGTGCCGTTCGCGTCGTGCCGTGCGGTGGTGCGTGGGTGGTGCGTGGTACGTGCGGTGGTGCGTGGTACGTCGTGTGTGCAGTAGTACGTCGTGCGTGCGTTGGTATGTGGTGCCGTGCGGCGGTACGTCGTACGTGCGTTGGTGCATGGTGCCGTCCGGCGGTACGTCGTGCCGCGCGATGGTGCGTCGCTGCGCTGCACTGCGCTGCACTGCGTCTCGTCGTGCCGCGCGGTGGTGCGTGGTCGCGCGGCGTCTCGTCGTGCCGCGCCGTGGTGCGTCGTCGCGCTGTGCCTCGTCGTGCTCTGCGGTGGGTGTGCGACAGTCCTACGCCCTGGCCACGGGGTCCGCAATACCGCCTTCCGTGCCAACTGGCCTTTCGTGACGGTGCTGTTATGGGCGGGGCCCCCGGCTCACAGCAGGGGCGGGGCGGAGGGGGCGCCCGAGGACTGTGCGGCCCGCTGGAGCGCGCTGGCCAGCAGGGCCAGGTCCGTCGGGCCGTTGCCCAGCTCGCGCAGCGGGCGCCGGGCCGGCGGGTCGCCCATCCGCTGCCACTCCAGCGGCACGACCGTCGGCCGGAGGGTGGACGTCCGGGGTATCCGGCCGGTCACCCGGCCCGCCTGGAACGGCGTCGAGGAGCCGTCCGCCGCGCGGTGCAGCCGACCGCGGCCCGCGGGCACCGGCTCGGACGGGTCTCCGTCGGCGCCCAACCGGACCCGCAGACCGGCCCGTTCGCTGGTCGCGGTCTCCGCCGTTCGGTCCGGATGGCCGGTGGCGGCTATCAGATGGACCCCGAGCGCCGCCCCGTCCCGGGCCACCGCCTCCAGGGCGCGCACCACGGAACCGGCGGCCGGCCGGCCCGTGCTGCCCAGCGCGGGGGCCACCAGGGCGTCGAAGTCGTCGACCAGGACGAACAGCCGGGGCATCGGTACCGCGGTCTCCGCGCCGTCCGCCGCCGGCGGTTCGCTGCGGGCCCGCAGGCGGAGTGTTCCGGTCGTGGAGGGGTCCGCCGGTGGGCCGCTGTCCCCTTCCTTATTACGGCAACGATTACGGAGAGTAGTTGGTTCCTGCTCTCTGTAATCACCGTTGCCCTCGGTCGAACGCCGCGGCGCGACGACCCGCGGTGCCGGCAGATGCTTGCTGCGCCACTCGGCGAACGGGGTGCCGGCCAGTATTTCCGCCCGCCGCTTCAGCTCGGAGGACAGCGCCTGGGCGAACTCCCGCATCCGGACCGGGTCCGAGGCGGCGAGATACGTCGTGACATGCGGCAGGTCCGTACAGACCCGCAGTCCTTCGCCGCGCTCGCTGCCGCCGCCGTCCACCAGCACCAGCGACAGCAGATCCGGGCGGTCGGCGGCGGCCAGCGAGGCGGCCATCGAACGCAGCAGCTCGGTCTTGCCGGTGGCCGCCGCACCCTCCAGGACGAGATGCGAACCGTCACCGGCGAGATCGGCGCACAGCGGTCCGTGCGGTCCGGCACCGAGCACCGCGGCGGCGCCGGGCCGGTCGGTGTCCAGCGCGGCGGCCCAACGGGCCATCAGGGACGCCGGGGTGGCGCGGGCCAGCCCCAACTCGTCCAGCAGCCGCGCCGAATCGGGCAGCGGGACGGCGGCACGGGGGGCCGCCCGGCCACCGGCCTGGGCCGCCGCATCGGTCTCGCGCAGCGGCGCCAGCGCCCGCGCGAACCGCTCGGCCCAGGCGCCGGAGACCGCGTCCACCGCCGCGACCGTGCCGTTGGGCCCGGAACCCGGCTGGACCACGCGCAGTGCCGTGGCGACATCGCCGCTGAGCACCGCGACCGCCCCGCACTCACCGAAGGCGGGCGACGCCTCCCGGGCCGCCTCGTACGTCGCGGCCAGCGGGAAGGCGGGGGAGGCGGCCGGGGTCTCGGCCAGGCACAGGAGATGGATACCGGCCGCCGGGCCGCCCGCGGCGAGCCGGGCGGTGGTCTCGCGCAGCGCGGAGCTGCCGGGGTCGCCGTCCACGACCACGAGCGTGTACGGGCCCTGGTGGCGGGCGGCGGCGGAGGCGATCTCCGCCCGGTCGGCGTTGGCCCAGCCGTGGCCCAGCGGGCCGTCGTCGAGCCGGCGCACCAGCTCGGACGTACGGGCCAGGGCCTGTTCCTTGTCGTACGCGAGCAACAGCCGGCAGTCCTGGCCGTGGGCCGGGCGGACCTGCGGCAGCCAGCCGAGCCAGGACCAGTCCGCCACCCGCTCCTCGGCGGGGCGCGCCCGGTCCGCGCTGATCAGCACGAGGTCGAGGGTGCCGGGGGAGTGCAGGGCCGCGAGCTGGGCGAGGGCGCTGCGGGCCAGCCCGGCCAGCCGCGCACGCGGCCCGGCGAGGCCCAGCGAGCCCGCCCGGCGCAGATCGACGGTGACCGGCACGGCGGTCCGGCCGCCGCCCCGGGCGGCCGTCCCCAGCCGGACGGTCAGCGCGTCGGGGTGGTCCGGGCCGCGCTCCCACAGGCGGGGCCCCGGGCCCAGCGCCGTGAGCAGGACCGCGGCGGCGTCCGGCCATCGCTCGTCGGCGGCGGGCCCGGAGCGCGCTTCGGGTGCCTGGGCGTCCTCGGGGGCGGCGGCGAAGGTTGCCGCGGGGGCGTCGGCCGGTGCGTACTCCGGTGCGTAGGTGTCCTCCGGCCCCGCCACGGCGGGCCGGCCGCCGGCCAGCCGCCGCGCCCAGGCGCCGATGCCGCCCCGCCGCCCGCCTTTACGGGGCGCCTCGTCGGACGGCGCCAAGGACTGCTGGCCGCCGTGCGTCCGCTCCTGCGGCCCGGACGGAAAGCCGTCGGTGCGCTCCCGGGCACCGGGCCCGAAGCCGTCCGCCGGGGCGCCGCCGTCGGTCGTGCGGTCGTAGACATGGCCTGTGTGGGTGGCCGGGAAGGGCGTACCGGCGCCGCCGCGCGGGGAGTCGTGGCCGGGGGCCGGTGCGCCCTGTCCGGGTGCGTCGTACCGGGCCGGGGTGCCGCGCAGGGGGGTGTCCCGCCGTCCCGTCGCGCCCGGCGCCGGTGCCGGTGCGGTACGGGAGTCGGCCGCGGTACGGGAGTCCGGCGCGGTACGGGAGTTCGGTACGGGAGAGGCTGCGCCGCCGGCCATCCGGGCGTACGCCCCGGCTCCCGCGTACGTCCCTTCCGCGGCGGCGGTGGCTCCCCGCGGGCCCGGCGCCCCGTACTCCTCCGTCCGGCCCGCCGCCACCGCGTCCGGGCCGGGCCCGGACGTCCCGGGGGTGATCCGCAGATGTCCCTCGCCGTCCGGGGCGGTCGGCAGGGCGGGGTCCGGTGCGCTCGGCGCGGACTGGAGGCGCAGGGCGGACTCGCCGATGCGCAGCAGGGCGCCGGGCCGCAGCGGCGCGGGCCGTTCGCCGAGGTCGGTGCCGTCCACGACGGTGCCGTTCGTGGAGCGCAGGTCGGCCACGTACACCGAGCCGTCCGGTTCGACGGTCACGGCGCAGTGCAGCCGGGAGACATCGGGGTCGTCGAGGGGGACATCGGCGTCGGCGGAGCGGCCGATGCGGATCTGGCCCCCGTGCAGCAGATGCACTCCGCCGGCGTCGGGGCCGGAGATGACCCGCAGGCGGGCGGAGCCGTGCGGCAGGCCGTGTGCCGGGGCGGGGCCGGGGCTCTGGAGGGAGAGCACCGCGCCGTCGATCAAAGGGGGCTCGCCGATCGCCGCGCGCTGGGGATCGAGCCGTTCGGGCCCGGCATACAGGGCGACGGGGCCGCTGCCGCCCGCACCGCCGACATCCGCACCCGAGCCCGCCACGGAGGCCGCGAGCGCGCCCGCCACCGCCGCCAGGGCGGTCCCGGCGGGGGCCGTCACGAGCACATCGCAGGTACGTGTGGTGTGGCCGCTGCGCGGCCCGAGGACGGTCAGCCGGATCTGCATCGCCGTCAACGGTCCCTTCTGCCGGGATCCGGCGAGGGCTCCGCTCACTCCCCCCACCACACCCGGGCACGTCGGCACGTACAAGTCCCAAGTGCACGGCGCGACAAGGACCGCCCGCCCCCACCGCATCGTGCTGGGTGCATCCTCGCACCTGCCGCTGACAACACGCCCGCCGACCGCCATTCAGTGATCTTGATTGGTCTTCTAAGGGCGAAAAAGTGCCTGCTTGCGTGCCGTGCCCGGCCGGATTTCGACGCCCGTGGTCAGCTCGGGACGGTCCCGGGCAGGATGCCGTGGGCGGCGTCCGGCACCGGCCGGGCGCGGCGGGCAACCATCCGTCCCCGAAGTGCGTCTTCCCCACAAGCCCCCAGCGGGCCGACGGACCGAAAAGTTTGTACGACGGCACTACAGTGGGTCGGACGGGCCGCGCGGAGTTGATCATTGAGACCCGGCGGGCCGGGCAAGAGAACCACCACGACCAGGGAGCGCATGACGTGCGGCCGGTAGGCAGCAAGTACCTGCTCGAGGAGCCGCTGGGACGCGGTGCCACGGGCACCGTCTGGCGTGCCCGCCAGCGGGAGACGGCGGGCGCCGAGGCCGCCGTGGCAGGAGAGCCCGGTGAGACGGTCGCGATCAAGGTCCTCAAGGAGGAGCTGGCGCACGACGCGGACGTGGTGATGCGCTTCCTGCGGGAGCGCTCCGTCCTGTTGCGGCTCACCCACCCCAACATCGTCCGTACCCGCGACCTCGTCGTCGAGGGCGATCTGCTCGCCCTCGTCATGGACCTGGTCGACGGCCCCGACCTGCACCGCTATCTGCGCGACAACGGCCCCTTCAGCCCGGTGGCCGCCGCGCTGCTCACGGCCCAGATCGCCGACGCGCTGGCCGCCAGCCATGCCGACGGTGTGGTGCACCGCGACCTCAAGCCCGCCAACGTCCTGCTCGCCGGGTCGGACGGCAGCAGCGAGATGCACCCGATGCTGACCGACTTCGGCATCGCCCGTCTCGCCGACTCCCCGGGCCTGACCCGCACCCACGAATTCGTCGGCACCCCCGCCTATGTGGCGCCGGAGTCCGCCGAGGGCCGCCCGCAGACCTCCGCCGTGGACATCTACGGCGCCGGCATCCTGCTGTACGAGCTGGTCACCGGCCGTCCGCCGTTCGCCGGCGCGACCGCGCTGGAGGTGCTGCACCGCCACCTCAGCGAGGAGCCGCAGCGTCCCGGCACGCTCCCCGAGCCGCTGTGGACGGTCATCGAGCGCTGTCTGCGCAAGCGGCCCGAGGAGCGGCCCAGCGCCGAGAACCTCGCCAGGGCGCTGCGCACCGTCGCGTCCGGCATCGGGGTGCACGCCACCCCGGCCGCTGCCGAGGCCGCGCTCGGCGTCGCCGCGCTGCTCGCCCCCGACCCCGCGCCCGCCCCCGTCCCCGGAACGGGCGAGGGCGGCCAGCCCGGCGGAGGCGACGCCGACCCCACCCAGGTGCTCCCGTCCGGCGCCGGTTCGTACGACCCGGGAGCGGCGACCAGCGTGCTGCCGTCCACGGGCGGACCGGGCGGACCGGGCGGCCCCGGCGGGCAGGGCGGCGACCCCACCCGGGCCATGCCGCCGATGCCCATGGGCGCACCGGCCGGCGGGCCGCAGGGGCCCGACGGTCCGCATCCGTGGGAGTCCCAGATGCGGGCCGCGCGCGACCGCAACGAACAGACCCAGGTGCAGTACCTGGACCCCGGCCAGGACCCGCTGCGCCGCCGCCCGCAGCGCCAGGCCGCTCCCCAGCAGCAGCCGCCGCAGCGCCCGCAGCAGCCGCAGTACCGCCAGCAGCCCGCTCCGGCGCCGTACGCCCAGCAGCAGCCGCAGGCCCCCCAGCGCCGCCAGGAGCCGCCGCCGCAGCGCTACGAACCGCAGCGGCCGCCCGCCCCGGAGCCCCGGCCCCGGCGTGAGCCCCGTCAGCGCAGTGCCAACCCCATGAAGATCCCGGGCCTCGGCTGCCTCAAGGGCTGCCTGGTCACGCTGATCCTGCTGTTCGTGGCGGCCTGGCTGGTCTGGGAGCTGACCCCGCTCCAGGAGTGGATCGGCACGACGCGCGGCTTCTTCTCCCAGGTCGGGCACGTCTTCGAGAGCGTGCAGCGCTTCGTGCAGAAACTCGGCGGCTGACGCCGCTCGCCGGCGGACTCGGTGCGGTCCGTGGGCGTGGGGAGCGGGTCCGGCGGATCGTCGCCGGGCCCGTTCCGCCTTTTCAGGCCGGGCGGGCCGGCGCCGCCCGTCCGGTCCCGAGGCGTCCACGCGGCGATGCGGCGTGGCGCCCGACGCCTCCCTGTGACGGCCCGTCGGACAGCCCCGGGAAGCAACCCAGTGGATTTGTCGACTTCTGACGGACAATTTCGCTCACAGAAGTGAAGGTTGCCACGTTCCGGGGCACTGAACCCCCTGGCACCCGCGTAGCTTTGACGCCAACCTCAGCCCCCGCAGGACGCTCGGGGGCCCGACACGTCGGAGCAGTCTTGGCACGGAAGATCGGCAGCCGGTACACCGCCCACCAGATCCTGGGGCGCGGCAGTGCCGGCACGGTATGGCTGGGCGAGGGCCCCGAAGGGGCTGTGGCCATCAAGCTGTTGCGTGAGGATCTCGCATCCGACCAGGAACTCGTCGGCCGCTTCGTGCAGGAGCGGGCGGCGCTGCTGAGCCTGGACCACCCCCAAGTCGTCGGCGTCCGTGATCTCGTCGTCGACGGCAACGACCTGGCGCTGGTCATGGACCTCGTACGGGGCACGGACCTGCGCACGCGCCTGGAGCGCGAACGCCGGCTCGCCCCGGAGGCCGCCGTCGCGATCGCCGCCGATGTCGCCGACGGGCTCGCCGCGGCGCACGCCGCCCGGATCGTCCACCGCGACGTCAAGCCCGAGAACGTCCTGCTGAACATGCAGGGACCGCTCGGCCCCGGCGGCGCGCACCCCGCCCTGCTCACCGACTTCGGCATCGCCCGGCTCGTCGACTCGCCGCGCCGGACCAGGGCCACCAAGGTCATCGGCACCCCCGACTACCTCGCCCCGGAGATCATCGAGGGGCTGCCGCCGCGCGCCTCCGTGGACGTCTATGCGCTGGCGACCGTCCTGTACGAGCTGCTCGCCGGGTTCACGCCGTTCGGCGGCGGGCATCCCGGGGCGGTGCTGCGCCGCCATGTGACCGAGAGCGTGGCGCCGCTGCCCGGCATCCCCGACGAGCTGTGGCAGCTGCTGCTCCAGTGCCTGGCCAAGGCACCGGCCTCCCGGCTGCGTGCCCCGGAGCTCGCCGCCCGGCTGCGCGAGATGCTGCCCGGCCTGGCCGGTATGCCGCCGCTGGACATCGACGAGCCCGACAGCGAGCAGCCGGAGGACGAGCAGGAGGCCGCCGCCGGTTCCCGCGAGGAGCCGTACTACCCGTCGGCGCCCCCGGGGGAGGCCACCCCGCCGCGCGGCGCGGTCCCGCTCGTCCAGGGCGCGGTCCCCGACTCCAACCGGGAGACGCACACCAGCATGCGGGTGCCAGGACCGGACGAGCTGGCGGGCGGCGCCCACGGCACCGCCCGTGCCCCGCGCGCCGCCGGTGAGCGCCGGGCGGGCTCGGCCCGGCACCGCTCGTCGCCCGATGCGGTGCGCCGCCGCCGGATCAAGCTCGGCGCGGCCGCCGCCGCGGTGGCCCTGGCGGCCGGCCTGGGCGGCTGGCTGGCCTCCGGCGACGACCCGGCGGGCGACGCCACACCGGGCGTCCACCAGCCGGAACCCGGCACCCCGTAACGCCCCGCCCGCGCCCCGGCCGGGCCCGGAAACGGCCCGCCGGACCGGGCGGCACCCGGCCCGCGGCGTCGCGTACGGCCCGCCGGGGGCCCGCCGTCCACGGTTCCCGGCAGGTCCGACCTGCCGGGGCCGGGTCACGCTGACGGTGGTAGCCGTTAGGCTGGGTGCGTGGCAGTCGTCGATGTATCCGAAGAGCTGAAGTCCCTCTCCTCGACCATGGGGTCGATCGAGGCCGTCCTGGACCTCGACAAGATGAGGGCCGATGTCGCCGTGCTCGAGGAGCAGGCCGCGGCGCCGTCCCTGTGGGACGACCCGGAGAGTGCGCAGAAGATCACCAGTCGCCTGTCCTACCTCCAGGGCCAGCTGCGCAAGGCCGAGGACCTGCGTGGCCGGGTCGACGACCTCGAGGTGCTCTTCGAGCTCGCCGAGGCCGAGGGCGACGAGGACGCCAGGGCCGAGGCCGAGGACGAGCTCACCGCCGTCCGCAAGGCGGTCGACGAGCTGGAGGTCCGCACCCTCCTGTCTGGCGAGTACGACTCCCGTGAGGCGGTCGTCAACATCCGCGCCGAGGCCGGTGGCGTGGACGCCGCCGACTTCGCCGAGAAGCTCCAGCGCATGTATCTGCGCTGGGCCGAGCGGCACGGCTACAAGACCGAGCTCTACGAGACCTCGTACGCGGAAGAGGCCGGCATCAAGTCGACCACCTTCGCCGTCCAGGTCCCGTACGCCTACGGCACGCTCTCCGTCGAGCAGGGCACGCACCGCCTGGTGCGCATCTCGCCGTTCGACAACCAGGGCCGCCGCCAGACGTCGTTCGCCGGTGTCGAGGTCCTCCCGGTCGTCGAGAAGACCGACCACATCGAGATCGACGAGTCCGATCTGCGGATCGATGTGTACCGCTCCTCGGGCCCCGGCGGCCAGGGCGTCAACACCACCGACTCCGCGGTCCGGCTGACGCACCTCCCGACCGGCATCGTCGTCTCCTGCCAGAACGAGCGCTCGCAGATCCAGAACAAGGCGTCCGCGATGAACGTCCTCCAGGCCAAGCTCCTCGAGCGCCGCCGCCAGGAGGAGCAGGCCAAGATGGACGCGCTCAAGGGCGACGGCGGCAATTCCTGGGGCAACCAGATGCGTTCGTACGTCCTGCACCCGTACCAGATGGTCAAGGACCTGCGGACCGAGTTCGAGGTCGGCAACCCCACCGGTGTGCTGGACGGCGACATCGACGGCTTCCTGGAGGCCGGAATCCGCTGGCGCAAGCAGCAGGAGAAGTAGCGGATCCGCCTCTTCCGTACGTGAAACAACTGCCTCCTTCGGGGAGGCAGTTGTTTTTGCTGTGGCGGTTTGGTCACAGTCGTATGTCCATGTACCGCCCACTGCTTGGCAATTCGGTCATCCGGCCTTTAATCGGCCTTGACGATGTTGGCCGAACTGGGAAGGCTGAGCGCGGCATGCGTATGTCTGGGGCGCGTGTAAGAACGGGGAATTGAGCGGCCTGCCCGCAGTGCGGGGCCGAAGCTCGTGAACCCCGACATCGGCTCGTCGCCCCGTACAGCGGTGCTCCAATGACGAGTTCAGCTACTGGGGGTAGCAGTACATGACGAAGAAGACGCGGCTGCGCGTAGCGCGCATTGCGGCCGGCGCAGTGATTGCGGCCGGTGCGTCGCTCACGGCCGCCGGAGCTGCTTCCGCGGCCAGCCCGGGCGATGTCCAGGGCCAGGACGGCGGCATCATCGGCGGCATCATCGGCGGGATCATCGGTGGCGGTGACTCCGGCGGTGACACGTCCACCGGTGGCACCGACGGCGGCGAGTCCAGCGGTCAGGTCGGCGGCGAGATCGGCGGCGACGACAGCACCGGTGGCGAGATCGGCGGTGACGACAGCACCGGCGGTGAGATCGGCGGTGACGACAGCACCGGCGGTCAGTCCGGCAGCACGACCGGTGGCGACGAGACCACCGGCGGCCAGACCGGCAGCACCACGGGCGGTGACGAGACCACCGGTGGCCAGTCCGGCAGCACGACCGGCGGTGACGAGACCACCGGTGGCCAGTCCGGCAGCACCACGGGCGGTGACGAGACCACCGGTGGCCAGTCCGGCAGCACGACCGGTGGCGATGAGACCACCGGCGGCCAGACCGGCGGTCACAGCACCGGTGGCAACGCCACCGGCGGTGACTCCACCGGTACCGGCACCGACAACGAGGGCTCCAAGCCGATCGAGCAGCCCGGTCAGGGCAAGGAGCAGATCGCTGACACGCCCGGCCAGGCAAAGCAGCAGGCCAAGGGCGGCGAGCTGGCGGAGACCGGTTCCACCGGTACCACCTTCCTGCTCATCGGCGCTGCGACGATGATCGCGGGCGGTGTCGGCTTCCGTATGCTGCCCCGTCTGATCAACAAGAACGGCGGCGGCGCCGCAGCGGCCTGACGCTGACGGTACAGCTGGCTGGAGGGGCCCGGGACGCGCTTGCGTCCCGGGCCCCTCGGCCGTTCGCGTGCTCTGTGCCGCCGGGAAGCCCCGTACGGGTGCCGGCGGGTGTCAGGAAGCCTGGTGGAGGAGTATGCCCACCGCGATCAACACGATCATCAGCGCCACCAGCATGGCAGGGCTGAGCTGGGCGAACATGCCGCCCGCTTGCTGCTGAAGTCGTTCTCTGCTGGCCCGGCACACGGGGCAGCGGCCCTCGGTCACAGGGGCCGCGCAGTTGGCGCACACCAGTCGGTCGTACGTCATGCGACCTCCTTCTCCACTGCGCCAACGCACCGGAAGGCGCGTTGGTTCCCTCTTCCACTGTGCCAGCACATCGCCGGAACGGCGCGCCCCGCGAGATTGTGCGCCTTTTGTCCCGTAGGTGCCGTGAATAAACGCACCAACCCCCTACGGCGACTGCGCCGCCCCGCGAGGTTCGCGTATGGTCACGCACACCGACGGGAGCCGCAACTCGGCAACCGTGCCCCTATCCAGGTCGACCGTGGTGCATCAGTGATCCGATTCGACAACGTCTCCAAGACCTACCCGAAGCAGAACCGCCCTGCACTCAGGGACGTCTCGCTCGAGATCGAGCGCGGCGAGTTCGTCTTCCTGGTGGGCTCCTCGGGATCCGGTAAGTCCACCTTCCTGAGGCTGCTGCTGCGCGAGGAGCGCACCAGCCATGGCCATGTGCACGTACTCGGCAAGGACCTCGGGAAGCTCTCCAACTGGAAGGTCCCGCAGATGCGGCGCCAGGTGGGCACGGTCTTCCAGGACTTCCGGCTGCTCCCCAGCAAGACCGTGGGGGAGAACGTCGCCTTCGCCCTCGAGGTGATCGGCAAGCCGCGCGGCCAGATCCGCAAGACGGTTCCCGAGGTCCTCGAACTCGTCGGCCTCGGCGGCAAAGAGGACCGTATGCCGGGTGAACTCTCCGGTGGTGAGCAGCAGCGTGTCGCCATCGCGCGGGCCTTCGTCAACCGCCCGATGCTGCTCATCGCGGACGAGCCCACCGGCAACCTCGACCCGCAGACCTCGGTCGGCATCATGAAGCTGCTGGACCGGATCAACCGGACCGGTACGACGGTGGTCATGGCCACCCACGACCAGCAGATCGTCGACCAGATGCGCAAGCGGGTCATGGAACTCGAAAAGGGCCGGCTCGTACGCGACCAGTCGCGCGGCGTGTACGGCTACCAGCACTAAGCGTGTACGGCCCCCAGCACTGAAAGGACGCCATGCGCGCCCAGTTCGTCCTGTCGGAGATCGGCGTCGGTCTCCGCCGAAACCTCACGATGACTTTCGCCGTCATCGTCTCCGTAGCCCTCTCGCTGGGCCTGTTCGGCGCCTCGCTGCTGATGCGCGACCAGGTCAGCACGATGAAGGGCTACTGGTACGACAAGGTCAACGTCTCGATCTTCTTCTGCAACAAGAACGACGCCGACTCCGGAGCCAACTGCGCCAAGGGTGCGGCCACCCAGCAGCAGAAGAACGACATCAAGGCCGAGCTCGACCGGCTGCCGATCGTGCAGAAGCCGGTGACGTACGAGTCCAGTGACCAGGCGTACAAGCACTACAAGGAGCAGTTCGGCGACACGCCCGTCGCCGGGCTGGTGACGCCCGACCAGCTTCCGGAGTCCTTCCGCGTCAAGCTCAAGGACCCGACGAAGTACGCCGTGATCAAGTCGGCGTTCTCCGAACGGCCGGGTGTCCAGGAGGTACAGGACCAACGGGACACCGTCGAGCCACTGTTCAACCTCCTCAACGGCATGAACATCGCCGCGATATTCGTGATGGCGCTGATGCTGGTCGTTGCGCTGATGCTGATCGTCAACACCGTGCGGGTGTCGGCGTTCAGCCGGCGGCGGGAGACCGGGATCATGCGGCTGGTGGGAGCGTCCAGCTTCTACATCCAGATGCCGTTCATCCTGGAGGCCGCCATCGCGGGGCTGCTGGGCGCCGCTTTCGCCTGTGTGCTGATCGTCGGCGGCAAGTACGTCCTCATCAACAACTGGCTGTCGAAGAAGATCCAGGTGATCAACTTCATCGGCTGGGACTCGGTGGCGGCGGTCCTCCCGCTGGTCCTCCTGATCGGGCTGCTGATGCCCTCGCTCGCCGCGTTCTTCGCGTTGCGCAAGTACCTCAAGGTGTGAGCTTTGCCAAGGGGCGCCGTACGGTCAACTTGCCGTACGGCGCCCTTTTGTCCCCTAGACTCACCGCCATGTCGGGCCCGTGTTCGTACGACCGGCCCCGCCGCATTCGCCGCGGGGCGGCCCTGACGTTGTTCCTCGCGAGTGTGCTCGCCACCGGCGCGGCTACCGGCACCTGGAGCGACGCAGCAGAGGGCGCGGTGGAGCGGACCGCCCCGGACCGTACGGCCTCCGGAGCGCACGCCCCCCGGTCCGCCACGGCGGACCGCGCGGCCGTCGAACGGGCCGCCGCCCAGGCCGTCGAGGACGGCAAGTCCGGTGCGCAGGCCGCCGCCGACGTCGTCAGCCGCAGCGGCGACCGCTGGTCGACGATCTATTCACCGGGCGAGTTCAAGGACTTCCAGGCCCAGTTGGACGGCTCCTACGTCGGTGTCGGGCTCTGGGTACGGCAGGCGGCCCACGGCCGCATAGAGGTCTCCCGGGTCCAGCCCGGCGGCCCCGCCGCACGTGCCGGCATCACCACGGGCGACCGGCTGAGCGCCGTCGACGGCCGCCCGTCCCGGGGCACACCGGTCACCGAGGTCGTCGGCCGGCTGCGCGGCGCCCCTGCCGGCGGCTCCCGTGGGCCCGCCGCCACGGCCGGTACGCCCGTGACGCTGGACCTCCAGCGCGGCGCCCGCCGCTGGACGGTCACCCTGCACCGCACCCGTCTGAGATCCCGGAACGTCGTCATCGACCGGCCGGCCGGTGCGCACGGCCCGACCCGCGTCAAGATCTCCGCGTTCAGCCAGGGCACCGGCGCCGCGGTCCGCCGGGCGGTGCGCCGCGCCTCCCCGCACGGCGGCCTGCTGCTCGATCTGCGCGGCAACACCGGCGGCCTGGTCACCGAGGCCGTGAAGGCCGCCTCGGCCTTCCTGGACGGCGGCCTGGTCGCGACGTACGACGTACGCGGCAGTCAGCGCGCCCTGTACGCCCGGCGCGGCGGCAACACCCGCCTCCCGCTGGTCGTCCTCGTCGACGGCGGCACGATGAGCGCCGCCGAGCTGCTCTCCGGCGCCCTCCAGGACCGCGGCCGGGCGCTCGTGGTGGGTTCCCGGACCTTCGGCAAGGGCTCGGTGCAGATGCCGAGCACGCTGCCGGACGGTTCGGTCGCCGAGCTGACCGTCGGCCACTACCGCACCCCGTCCGGCCGGACCGTCGACGACAAGGGCCTGACGCCCGACGTGATCGTCGGGTCCGGAGCGGAAGAACGGGCCCGCACGGTATTGAGTGGCATCGGGGGCGGGGCGTAGTGCGAAAATGGCCGCACTATGGCTAAGGACAAAGGCAAGGGCAAGGACAAGGACTCCGGGCGCAAGCTCGTCGCGCAGCACAAGAAGGCGCGGCACGACTACCTCATTCTGGACACCTATGAGTGTGGCCTGGTGCTGACCGGCACCGAGGTGAAGTCGCTGCGGCAGGGCCGGGCGTCGCTGGTGGACGGCTTCATCCAGATCGACCGGGGCGAGGCCTGGCTGCACAACGTACATATCCCCGAATACGCCCAGGGCACCTGGACGAACCACAGCGCGCGCCGCAAGCGGAAGCTGCTGATGCACCGCGTGGAGATCGACAAGCTGGAGGCCAAGAGCCAGGAGTCGGGGCACACGATCGTGCCGCTGGCCCTCTATTTCAAGGACGGCCGGGCCAAGGTCGAGATCGCCCTGGCCAAGGGCAAGAAGGAGTACGACAAGCGGCAGACGCTCCGCGAGCAGCAGGACCGCCGCGAGACGGACCGGGCGATCTCGGCTGCCCGGCGGCGGCAGCGGGCCTGATCTGCCCCGATGGAACCGGTCCCGGCCGGCCCGCAGGGAATACGCTGGCAACGGCAGCCGTTGTTCACGTACGATGGGTCCACACCCCATGAGGGGTGCGGGTACCACCTTGATAAATCAACATGGGGATGATCGGTTTCGACAGCGGATGTCGAAGCAGGGGAAGCGAGTCGAGGAAGCGGCAATGATCTCGTAAACCATATGTCGCAACCAATAATCGCCAATACCAAGCGCGATTCCTTCGCCCTCGCTGCCTAAGTAGCGACTTTGCGAAGTGTCAGCCCGGGGTTGATCCCGACCCGGATCCTGGCATCGACTAGGGATCTAAACTTCTAGACCCGGTCACGGGGTTTAGAAGGAAATCAAACAGTGACTGAGCCCGTCGGAGACTTGTTCGCGTGATCTCCGGGGCCGAGAAAATCGCAGCGAACTGCACTCGGAGAAGCCCTGTTTCTGCACCGTTGGACGCGGGTTCGATTCCCGCCATCTCCACAATTCCCATGTGAGGCCCAGGCCCCGCCGTCCGACAGGATGGCGGGGCCTGAGTCGTTCCGGGCGCCGGTTGCGGGCGCCGGGCACCGCGGTCCCTTCGGGGTGTGAGTATTTCTGCGGGTTTTCCACCCGATGGAGAATTCAGGCCGAAATGCGAGCTTCGGGCCGAGCGGTGCGTGAATGCCCCAGAGGTGTTTGACGAATCCTTGACTCCAGGTGTGTCATTGCCAGGCAAAGTGACGGCAATGGGGAAGCAACGGGGGAGCAATGGGTCAGGGCACCGATGTCGAGGGCGATGCGCTGCGTCGCTATGCCAATGCGGCGGAGAGCGCGGCGGACCGGATCGACAAGATCCGCAAGCGGACGGCCGGGCTGGATCTGTCGGACGGCGTGTTCGGGCAGCTGCCCGAGGCGAACAATCTGCGGGCCGACTACATCGACCAGAAGGATCAGTCGGGCACGGACCTCGAAGGCGCCGGAGAGATGCTGCGGTCCATCGCCGACGCGGTCCGTGGCTCCGCGGACAATTACGACGCCAACGAAGAGGACACCGCCAACAGCTTCGGCGGCGGTGCCTGATGGGGGCGGGGCAGGCCGCGTCGAGCGCGCTCGACCGGATCAACTACACCCTGGACTGGAGCAATCCGCTCGCCGCGACCCTCGACGAGATCATCAAGGGCGTCCTGAAGCAGTGCGGCGCCGACGACTGGTTCGACTGGGTCACCGGCGACAGCGAGCTGCTGGAGGAGACCGCCCAGGAGTGGCGGAGCGCGGCGCGCGATCTGCGCGGTGTGGTCGAGGACTTGGTGGCGGAGCGCAAGGCCGTGCGGCACGCGTGGCAGGGCGACGCCGCCGAGGGGTTCGACAAGACCATGACGGACTTCGAGCAGGCCCTGCTCGGTGAGGCCGACGACATGGACACCGTCGCCGAGCTGCTGGAGATGGCCGCCGCGGCCTGCGCCATGGCCGAGCAGGCCATGAGCGAACTCCTCGTGGAGATCGTCGAGGCGCTGATGGTCACCGCCGCCACCACGGCGATCCTCTCGCTGCTGACGGCCGGTGCCGCCGCCGCGATCGGGCCGATGGCGGGTGCGGCGAACGTCGCCTACCGGGCCGCGAAGGCCACCCGGATCGCTGCCAAGCTCGCCGACAAGCTCGCCGATATCGCCAAGCGGACGCAGGCGCTGGCGAAGCTCTCCCGGCTCCGCCGCTATCTGCGCGGGCTGGACCGCGCGAAGATCAAGGAGTGGAAGGGCGCGCGGCGGCGGATCGCCGGCGACCTGCTGCACGGCAACCGGCCGTCGGGTACGGATGTCGCCCAGTTCCTCGCCTGGAAGCAGGGCAAGAAGATCGCCAAGGGTGTCCTCGGGGTCGATCCCGGTGGTGCCCTGACGGGTGCCATGATCGAGAACGGTCCGGCGCTCGCGGAGGAGACCGTGGAATATCAGACGCGCCCGGAGCCGAAGAGCTTCGACGAGCGCATGGACGAGTCACCGGCGCAGGCCAAGCAGTCGGTGCGGGAGGCCTTCGGGTGAAATTCGCCGACGAGCTGTGGTCGGGGCTCAAGTCCGCCTTGGTGCCCACCGACCGGCATGCACTGGCCCGTGCGGCCAAGGAGCGGGCGGCGGCCGTGCTGCCGCCCGGGGAGCGGGTCCTCGCCGGCCATCCGGTCGAGGCGGGCGAACAGCTCCCCGAGCCGCCCCGGCAGTTCCGGCAGCAGGCGTTCTCCGCGCAGCGCACCACCGGTGACCGGCTCGTCGACGGCATGGGGCGGGCCGAATGGGGACTGCACCGCCTCAACCCCGTCAACGCCGTGGTGGACCGGTGGGACGACCGCCACCACCCCGGCACCCCTCAGCTGTCGGGCGGCTGGGAGAACCTGGCCGGGCAGCTGGCGGCCGTGCTGCGGCCCCGCTGTTCGTTCCGGTATCTGTCGGTGCTGCTGGTGACCGACCACCATCTCCATGTGGTGCGGGTGCGGCTGGCCGGCAACCGGCGGGAGCCGATGGCCGGTGCGGAGGCGGTGGAGTACGCCTGGCGGGTGGAGCGGCGGCAGGTCGCCTGGGTGCGCAACCGTACCGACGTGCGGCACGGCACGCACGAGGTCGGCTTCGTGGACGGTTCCTGGGTGACGTTCGCCTTCACGGTCGGGGGGTACGGCCCGGTCGTGGAGACCTTCCCCCGGCAGTTGCGGTACACGGACCCGATCAGCTGACGGGCGCCGCCGGACGGTCCGGGCGACGGCGTGCCGTGAGCAGGGTGACGGCCAGCGCGAGGGCGGCCGCCGCCGCGGGAACCCCGTAGGCGGCGCCCGCCCCGGCCAGGTGGTCGACCGCCCACCCGCCGCCCGCCGATCCGGCCGCGATACCGCCCAGCAGCGCGGTCACGGCGAGCGTCATGCCCTCGTTGAGCTGACCGCGCGGCGTCAGCGACTGGACGAGTCCCATGCCGGTGACCATGGTCGGCGCGGTCGCCATACCGGCCACGAGGAGCGCGACGGCCAGCGCCGCCGGGCTCCCCGTCGCGGCCGCGAGCAGCGGGAGCAGCATCAGGGCCACCATCGCCGCGGTGCAGCCGAGGAAGCGGTGGGCGGCGTGGCCACTCGGCCGCAGCAGGCCGTAGAGCAGTCCGGCCGCGCAGGAGCCCGCTGCCTGGAGGGCGAGCAGGCCGCCCGCGGCGGTCCGTATGCCGTGTCCGTCGGCGAAGGCGAGCGTCACGACCTCCAGGGAGCCGAAGACCGCGCCGGTGGCGAGGAACGTGACCAGGAGCGGCGGCAGTTCCGGCAGGCGCAGGGGTGAGCGGGGCCGGCCGGTGGCGGGTGCAGGTGCCACGGGGGGTTCGGTGCGGCGCTGGGCCGCGAAGAGCAGCACCCCGGTCAGCAGGAGTGCCGCCGCCACCGCCGTACCCGCCTCCGGGAAGAGGGCGGTGCACAGCAGCGTGGCGAGCACCGGTCCGAGCATGAAGCACAGCTCGTCCGCGGCCTGTTCGAAGGAGTTGGCGGTATGCCGGGCGGCCGGGTCGTCACGGAAGAGGTGTGCCCAGCGGGCCCGGGACATCCCGCCGGTGTTGGGCGTGGTGGCGGTGGCGGCGTAGGAGGCGAAGAGGGTCCAGTCGGGCGCGCCGTGGCGGACGCACAGGAGGAGCGAGAGCGAGCCGAGGACGGCGAGCACGGTGGCCGGGACCGCGATACGGGCCTGGCCGTGGCGGTCGACCAGCCGGGCGGTCCACGGCCCGACCAGCGCCGTCGCCGCCAGCCCGGTCGCGGTGACCGCCCCGGCCAGCGCGTAGGAACCACGCGACCCGGCGATCATCAGCACCGCGCTGACGCTGAGCATCCCCATCGGCAGCCGGGCCGGCAGATTGGCGGCCGTGAAGGCGCGGGTGCCGGGGACGGCGAAGATCCGGCGGTAGGGCGCGAGGGGACGGGAGCGGAGGCGGAGGCGGAGGCGGGGACGCCGCGGGGCTGGGCGTACGGGCCGGGCCGAGCGTACGGGCCGGGACGGGCGTACGGGCGGGGCCGTGACCGGGCGGGCAGCGAGGAAGAGGATCATGCCTCTACGGTCGCTGCCGCTCCTGCCGTAGGTCCAACACCTGGTCAGCGCCCATTCACGCACCTGTGTTGTCAATCTGCGTCAGCCCTAGATCAGCATCGGCACGCATCGGCACGCACCGGCAAGGAGCGCTGCTGCCAGGATGACCCGATGCCGTACGACACCGACCCGCGTCTGCTGCGCGCCTTCCTCGCCGTCGCCGAGGAGCTGCACTTCACCCGGGCCGCCGCCCGCCTCTACGTCGCCCAGCAGGCGCTGAGCCGCGACATCCGGCGCCTGGAGCGGGAGCTGGGTGCCGCACTGTTCGTACGGACCACCCGCCAGGTCGCCCTGACGCCGGACGGGGCGAGGCTGCTGCCGCTCGCACGCCGGGTGTTGACCGCGCACGACGAGCTGGCCGCCACGTTCCGGTCGGCCCCCGAGCGGCCGCTGCTGGTCGATGTGGGGGTCCCGATCGGTACCGCCCACGGGGTGCTGGAGGCGGCCAGGGAGCGGGTGCCGGACAGCTGTGAGCTGGTCGCCCGCTTCCACAGCGGGCTGACGGGTGCGGCGGCCGAGGTGGCGGCCGGGCGGCTCGATGTCTCCTTCGGCCGGGTCGCGGCGCTGCCGCCCGGTGTACTGGCCGGGCTGGAGCATCAGCCGGTCCGGCTGGAGCCGATGGCGGTCCTGCTGCGCGAGGACCATCCACTGGCCGCACGGCCCGCCGTCGCCCTCGCCGAACTCGCCGGCGAGACGCTCTACGCGGCCGCCGGAAACCCGCAGACCGCGGAGTGGACGGACCTGGCCGAGCGGCTCTTCGCGGGCCGCGGCATCGCGACCGCCGAGCCGTTCCCGGAGATCGAGGGCTCGCAGGAATTCGTGCGGGTGGTGCGCAAGCGGGGCTGGTCGGTGCTGGCGAGCGTGGAGTTCATCGAGGTGCCGGGGATGGTGCTGCGGCCGCTCGTCGATCCCGTACCGCTCTCGCCGGTCTCGATGGTGTGGCGGCGGGGGCTGCGGCATCCGGGGCTGGACGCGTTGCGGGCGGCCGCCCGGGAACTGGCCGAGAAGCAGGACTGGTTGACGCTGCCCGGGAGCGACTGGTGGCTCCCGGAGGGGGATGCGAGGGTGATGGGCATACGGGGGTGAGGGGCGTCGGGGATTACGGCCCGGCGTGCGCGGCATTCGGCAGAAGATGTGGTCGCAGAGGCAACCCCGGGCGCACAAAAACTTTCCTAAACGGCAGGGAAATGTGTGCCGAACGAACAGGGGGAGCCATGCGACGGCGTTCACTTCTTGCGGTGGGGGCGGCCGCGCTGACCTTGACCGTTACGGCGGGCCTGGCCGTGACGGGCTGCGGTACGTCGCGGATGACGGCACTGCACGCCAACTGCACGACCAAGGGCCTGCGCTGGAAGCTCACCGTCCTGAAGAAGAAGCCGCACACGGTGCAGCGCGAGGCGCGGCTGTCCATCGCCAACACGGGCGCGGGCCCTTGTGTGTTCCGTGGGTTCCCGGCCTTCGAGGTCCATGTCGGCAAGGGGCCCGAGTCCGGTGCCGTAGGGCATGGCAAGACCCTGCCGATAGACCTGCCGCGCGGCGGTACGGTCCTGGCGCCGCTGCGCTACAAGGACTGCCCCAAGGGCACGCCGCCGAGCGCCGGCATGGTCAGCAACGACACCGCCGTGGTGTCCGCGCCGCGCGACTACCCCGGTAGGCAGGCGGTCGTCGCACGGGACGAGGCGGGCAAGCGGCTGCGGATGACCCTCTGCGCGGACCGGATATGGATGGACCCGCCGCGGGAGGCGGCCGAGTAGCCCCGGTTACGGGGCCGCTGTGGCGGCAGCGTTACGTGCGGCGTACGAGGTGAACGAGGCCCAGGCGCCCGGCGAGAAGTCGAGGTGGGGGCCCCGGGGGTCCTTGGAGTCGCGGACGTGGATGGTGGTGGGGTGGGCGGCGACCTCTACGCAGGCGCCGCCTTCGTCGCCGCTGTGGCTGGACTTGCGCCAGGTGTAGGCGACTTCCAGGCAGTTGCCGCCTTCTTCGGTGCTGTAGCTGGACTTGTGCCAGTCGTAAGCCACTTCGAGGCAGGCGCCGCCTTCATCACTGCTGTAGCTGGACTTGAACCACGTCAGATGGGTCATCGCTCTCCTAGCAGCCGGTCCAGCAGGCCCGTGGTTTCCTCTGCGCTGAGGGCCTGCATTCGCAGCATTCCATACTTATGGACCAGAGCGCTGACCTCATCCTGGTCAGAAATCAGCTGACTGCCGCGGTGCGACTCTGTATATGCCAACTGCTCATAGTCAGGTGTTTCGAGGATCACGAACGGGCCGGAGACACCGGCGTGACTTTCGCGGTTCAGGGGGAGGACTTGAATCGAAACGCCAGGTAGGGCTGCGCAGTCACGCAGATACTGGATCTGCCGCTGCATGACGTCGCGACCCCCCAGGCGACCGAGCAGGACTGCCTCGAAAAGGATGAAGCTGGCGCACATCGGCTGCTCGCGGCGCAGCACGGCTTGTCGCTCTGTGCGTGCAGCCACGCGTCGTTCGGTCTCCTCCTCTCCGAGTGGGAGTACCGTGCAGCGGAATGTGGCGTGTGCGTACTCGTCGGTTTGCAGTAGCCCTGGGACGACCACGGTTTCGTACGTGCAGAGGCTGATCGCCTTCCGCTCGTGGGCCATGAAGCCCTCCGCCCAGATCGGGTACTTCTCCTTCGGTGGCAGCTTGGCCACGCCCGCCGCCAGCGCCCCGCCCGTGTTCAGGAGCTGGTCGAACTCGGTGGCGAGATGCGGCATCAGGGCGCGCCTGCCCTGTTCGATGGAGGCGATGGTCTCCTCGGAGGCGGTGGTGCGCTCCCCGAGGCTGCGCTGGGTGAGGCCGGCGTTGATGCGGAACAGCGCTAATTGGGCGCCGATGACTTCCATGGCTGCGGAGTGTCGGTTCTTGGGCTTGGTTCGCGGCTGCATGGCGTTGCACTCCCCGTACTTCGGTGCCGGTGACCGTGCGTGCGCCCGTACTCACCACGTGTACGGGTTCACCCACTGTGGAGCGTAGTTACTCACTGCGACCGTCGTCGCATGAACGCAGAGACTCAACTTCCCTTTCCACGCGAGCGGTTCTACCGGCGGGAGCGGCGGTCGGTGCCGCTCGCGCGGGAGTTCGTGCGGGCGGCGCTGGTGGAGTGGGGCGTCGGGGAGCGGGCGGAGGCGGTGTTGCTGTGTGTGAGCGAGCTGGCGACGAACGCGCTGCGCCACGGGGTCCCGCCGGGGCGCGGGTTCCAGCTGTACGTGTGGCCGCCCGCGGGCGGGGTGCTGCGGCTGGAGGTGCACGACAGCGGGGACGGGTGGCCGCGGGTGCGTACGGCTGCCGGGCCGGTGGACGAGGGCGGGCGCGGGCTGCTGCTGGTGGAGGGGCTGGCGGACAAGTGGGGCGTGGGGGAGCGGCTGCCCGGCAAGATCGTCTGGTGTGAGTTCGCCGTGTGACGAGGTGCCCGCCCCGCCCGCCCTCACCGCCCACCGCCCCACCCCGTGAGTGCAAGGTTGCGTCCCCGTCACCGGGCGGCACGGTACGGAAACCCGTCGTCCCTAGCGTCAGGGAGCAGGACCTGAACCCTGGAGGCGCGATGACGGCCGCGGCAGCAGATACCCGTAGCGAGAACTCAGACGAGACCCCTGACGACACCCCTGCCGACGGCTGTATCGAGGGTCGTACGAGGCGGGGCGGCCGCTGGATTGAGCACTGGGACCCGGAGGACGAGGGCTTCTGGCGGGAGACGGGGGAGCGGGTCGCGCGGCGGAACCTGGCCTTCTCCGTGGTCTCCGAGCACATCGGGTTCTCCATCTGGAGCCTGTGGTCGGTGATGGTGCTGTTCATGGGGCCCGAGTACGGGATCGATCCGGCCGGGAAGTTCTTCCTGGTGGCGATGCCGACGCTGGTGGGCGGGGCGCTGCGGGTGCCGTACACCTTCGCGGTGGCGCGGTTCGGCGGGCGCAACTGGACGGTGATCAGCGCGGCGATGCTGCTGGTGCCGGTCGCGGTGGCGGCGGTGGTCATGGAGCCGGGCACGTCGTACACGACGTTCCTGCTGGTCGCGGCGCTGGCGGGGGTCGGCGGCGGGAACTTCGCCTCGTCGATGACCAACATCAACTCCTTCTATCCGCTGCGGAAGAAGGGGTGGGCGCTGGGGATGAACGCCGGTGGCGGCAACATCGGCGTGCCGGTGATCCAGCTGCTGGGGCTGCTGGTGATCGGGACGGCGGGGGCCGCGCATCCGCGGATCGTGCTGGCCGTCTATGTGCCGCTGATCGTCCTCGCGGCGGTGCTCGCGGCGCTGTTCATGGACAACCTGGCGCCGGTGACGAACGACACCGGGGCTGCCCTCGACGCCGCGCGGGAGCCGCACACCTGGGTGATGTCGCTGCTGTACATCGGCACGTTCGGGTCGTTCATCGGCTACAGCTTCGCCTTCGGGCTGGTGCTCCAGAACCAGTTCGCGCGCACGCCGCTCCAGGCCGCGTCGCTGACGTTCATCGGGCCGCTGCTGGGGTCGCTGATCCGGCCGGTCGGCGGGCGGCTGGCGGACCGGTTCGGTGGCGCCCGGATCACCCTGGGCAACTTCGTGGCGATGGGCCTGGCCACCGGGGTCGTCATCTACGCCTCGGCGGTGCGCTCGCTGCCCGTGTTCCTCGTCGGGTTCATCGCGCTGTTCGTGCTGACGGGGCTCGGCAACGGCTCCACGTACAAGATGATCCCGGGGATCTTCCAGGCCCAGGCGCTGCGGCGCGGGCTGGCGGGGGAGGCGGCCGCGGTATACGGACGGCGGCTGTCGGGGGCGGCGATGGGGCTGATCGGGGCGGTGGGCGCGGTCGGCGGGCTGGGCATCAATCTGGCCTTCCGGCAGTCGTTCCTGGTGGCCGGATCGGGCACCCCGGCGTTCGTGTCGTTCCTGGCCTGCTACGTGGTGTGCGGGGCGGTGACCTGGGGCGTGTACCTGCGTCCCGCGGCGCGCGGGCGGCGTGCGGCGCAGGCGGCGGACGGGGCGGACGGGGCGGATGCGGTGGCCGTGGACGGGGAGCGGCAGGCGGTGTACGCGGAGGTGTGAGCCGGGGGGAGGGGCGCGGGGCCGTCGTATCGGGCCGCCGCGCCCTGCCCACCCGTACCGCCGCTGCCCGTGCACCGGCCGGCGCACGGGGCGTCGTACGGGTGGGCAGGCGGCCGCCGTAACCGCGGGGAAATACTGGAGGACCGGGACCGTCACGTGCCGTTGACACCTTGGCACCTTGACACCCTGGTATTCGGTGCCGCCCGAGCCGCGGCGGTACGGGAGCACGAGGCAACACCACTCTGGGCGGAGCGGGACGACCATGCACGATCAGCAGCAGGAGCACAGCGAGCAGGAGCGGACGGCGCCGGAGGCGGAACCGGCCGTCCGGCCGCTGGACGGGTTCACCGTCGGGGTGACCGCGGCCCGGCGGGCGGAGGAGCTGGGCGCCCTGCTGGAGCGGCGCGGCGCCCAGGTGATGCATGCGCCCGCGCTGCGCATCGTCCCGCTGCCGGACGACACCGAGCTGCTCGACGTGACCCGGGACCTGATCGACCAGGCGCCCGATGTCGTCGTGGCCACCACCGCCATCGGCTTCCGCGGCTGGGTCGAGGCCGCGGAGGGCTGGGGCCTGGGCGAGGCGCTGCTGGACCGGCTGGCCGGGGTGGAGCTGCTGGCGCGCGGGCCCAAGGTGCGCGGCGCGATCCGGGCCGCCGGGCTGACCGAGAAGTGGTCGCCGGCCTCCGAGTCGATGGCCGAGGTACTGGACCGGCTGCTGGCGGAGGGCGTCTCCGGGCGCCGGGTGGCCCTACAGCTGCACGGGGAGCCGCTGCCGGGGTTCGTCGAGGCGCTGCGGGCCGGTGGTGCGGAGGTGGTCGGCGTCCCCGTGTACCGGTGGATGCCGCCGGAGGACATCGGGCCGGTCGACCGGCTGCTGGACGCGGTGGTGTCGCGCGCCCTGGACGCGGTGACGTTCACCAGCGCGCCGGCCGCCGCGTCGCTGCTGCGCCGGGCGGGGGAGCGCGGCATCCGCGAGGAGGTGCTGGCGGCGCTGCGGCAGGAGGTGCTGTCGGTGTGCGTGGGGCCGGTGACCGCGCTGCCGCTCCAGGCGGAGGACATTCCCACGCTCCAGCCGGAGCGCTTCCGGCTGGGGCCGCTGGTGCAGCTGCTGTGCCGTGAACTCCCGGGCCGGGTACGGACCTTGCCGGTGGCGGGGCGGCAGCTGGAGATCCGCGGGCATGCCGTCGTGGTGGACGGGGCGCTGCGGCCGGTGCCGCCGGCCGGGATGGCGCTGCTGCGTGCGCTGGCGCGCCGCCCCGGCTGGGTGGTCTCGCGCGCGGAGCTGCTGCGCGCGCTGCCGGGGTCGGGCACGGACGAACACGCGGTGGAGACCGCGATGGCCCGGCTGCGGGGGGCGCTGGGCGCGCCGAAGCTGATCCAGACGGTCGTCAAGCGCGGCTACCGGCTGTCGCTCGACCCGCATGCGGACACGGACAAGTACGGCGGGGAGTAGCGGACGCGGGTAAGTACGGCGGGGAGTAGACGGAAGACACTGGCAAGTACGGCGGGGAGCGGCGGACGCCGACAAGTACGGCGGGGGAGCGGCCGGGCCCCGCGAGGGCCGGGCCGGGTCCGGGGCCGTTCCGTCGGGCCCGGGGGCGGCTACTTTCGGCCATGATCGATCCCTCGGACCGGCCCTACTCCGGGTGATTCACGCGGATCTTGGACTGGCCGTGCGGCCGCTTCTCCCAGTCCTCCATGAACCGCGCCTGAAGACCGTGCCCACGGGCCAGTTGCAGCAGGGTCTCGGTCCGGTAGTAGAAGTCCTCGCGCAGCACCTGGTGTTCGGCGCCCTCGGTGCGGTCGAAGGTGAAGTCGAAGAAGCCGCCGGGGGCCAGGATCCGGCCGACATGGGCGAGGCACTCGTCGATGACGCCGATCGGTGAGTGCGAGAAGACGCTGTGCGCGTGGACGACGTCGAAGTGGGCGGACGGCAGGAAGTCCAGCTTCAGGTCGTGCGTGAGGGTCAGGTGCGGCAGTTTGTCCTGGAGTTCGTAGGTCGTCAGGGTCTGCTTCGCGGAGATCAGGATGTCCGGCGAGATGTCGATGCCGTAGTAGTTGCCGGTGTCCAGATGGGCGATGAAGCGCCAGCCCGCGCGCAGATTGCCGCAGCCGATGTCGAGCATCCGGTGGCCGGGCGCCAGGCCGTGCCCGGCCAGGTAGTCGAACTGCATCTCGCCCAGCGCCAGCCAGCGGTCATGACTGCGGCTGCCGACCGCGGCCTCCGGGTTGCGGCCGGCGTCGGAGGCCATCACCGCCCGGTAGTACGCGACGTGGTCGGGGTGCTTGAGGCGGAGCCAGGTGTCGCGGGCGGTGCGCTTGACGTACGGGGTGATCCTGGCCGGATGGCGGACCGCGTACCCGATCTTGTGGGTCAGGCTGGCGCGGTTCGCGAGCAGGGACTTGCGCGACATGGAGACCTTCGTCCTGGAGGGGCGGGGAGCGCTGCGGCATGCGGCGGGCCGGGGGCCCGCTGACCGCCGCGCCGCGGACTATACATGAGATGTATACGCAGAGAGTCTACTTGCCGTGTCTACGTGCGGTGCCTCCATGGAGTGACCGCTTCCGGAGGGTTCCGGCGGGCCCGCGCGCCGGGCACTCTGGGAGCACACACGTTTGGTCCCTAAGGAGTGACAGGCACATGGCGACGCCTTGCGACCTGCGGTTCGACTGCGGGCGGATCTGCCTGGACCTGGCGGCCACGACCGGCGGCGCCCCCGCCGAACGGCTCACCGGCCCCGACCAGTTGCGGGCCTGGCTGGTCGGGGCGGGGCTGGTGCCGCGCGGCACCCCGCTGGACGGCCTCGACGCCGGCTGGGTCGGCCGCTTCCGCGCCCTGCGGGAGCTGGTGCGCCGCCTGGTGCACGACGAGCTGCGGGGCGGGGCGTCCGATGCCGATCTGGCGCTGCTCAACTCCGCGGCCGTGTCCGGGCAGCCGCCCGCCCCGCGCGCGGTACGCGCCGCCGACGGCACCCTGGCCCGCGCCCTCCCCGGCCCGCCCGACTGCGCCGGGCTGCTGGCCGCGGTGGCCCGGGACGCGGTCGGGCTGCTGACCGACGAGGTGGCCCGCGAACAGCTGCGCCAGTGCGAGGGCGAGAGCTGCACCCTGGTGTATCTGGACACATCGCGCGGCCGGCGCCGCCGCTGGTGCTCCAGCGAGGTGTGCGGCAACCGGGAGCGGGTGGCGCGGCACCGCAGGCGCACGACGGTGCGCCGGGCGCAGAACGGAAGCGCTGGTCAGGGCCCCGTGCCCGGCGCGGAAAAATATTCTGCCGAACTCTGAGTAACCCGCCCGTCCCGTCCGTACTCCTCACCGCAAGTCCGATTCATGGCAGGGTCCCCCGGCGATCTTGGGCGATCTGGGCTATCGACCCGGGAGTTGGAGTGCGTAAGGATGCCGTCGTGGCAGACAGGACGACACCTGACGAGGAGCTCATGCGAGCCCTCTATGACGATCACGCGGGCCCGCTTCTCGCCTTCGTCCTGCGATTGGTGGCGGGCGACCGGCACCGCGCGGAGGACGTGGTGCAGGAGACGCTGGTGCGCGCCTGGCGCAACGCCGACCAGTTGCAACGGGCTACCGGCTCGATACGACCCTGGCTGGTGACCGTCGCACGGCGGATCGTCATCGACGGGCACCGCAGCCGGAAGGCAAGACCCCAGGAGGTCGATCCGACCCCTCTGGAGACGATGCCGGCCGCCGACGTCATCGACCGGGCACTGCGCATGATGACGATTTCGGAGGCACTGAGCGACCTGAGCCAGGCCCATCGAGAGGCTCTCGTCGAGACGTACTTCAAGGAACGTACGGTCAACGAGGCAGCGGAGGTGCTGCGCGTACCGGCCGGGACCGTGCGGTCCCGGGTGTTCTACGCGCTGCGCTCCCTGAGACTCTCGCTAGAGGAACGAGGAGTGACGGAGTGAACCCGCCCACGCAGCACACCGACGTCGGCGCCTACGCGCTGGGCGTCCTGGACGCTGCCGACGCCGACCGGTTCGAGGCGCATCTCGTCGGCTGTCACCAGTGTGCGGCCGAACTCGAAGAACTCATGGGCCTGTCACCGGTACTGGCCGAGTTCAAGCAGTCCGCCCCGACCCCGCAGACCATCACGGCCGTGCCCGGCCCGGGGCTGCTGGACGGGCTGATGGGCGAGGTCGCCGCCACCCGGCGCGGCCGTGCCCGGCGCCGGCTGTTCCTGGTCGCCGCGGCGGTCGTGCTGATCGTCGGCGGGCCGGTCGCTGCCCTCTCCCTGAAGCCCCAGGCCCCCGAGGAGAAGCCGGCGCCGCCGCTGGCGAACGCCGTCCGGGCCCAGTACGCGGCGGGCGAGAAGGTGAACTCGGTCGACCCGGACACCAAGGTCTCGGCGGGCGTCTCCATGGAGGCCCGGCCCTGGGGCACCCAGGTCGTCCTGGAGCTCGCCAACGTCAAGGGGCCGCTCACCTGCGACCTGGTCGCCGTCGGCAAGGACGGCAAGCGGCAGACCGTCACCACCTGGGCGGTGCCCAAGGGGGGCTACGGCATCCCGGACGGCGCCATGAAGTGGAATCGCGAGCCCCTGTACGCGGCGGGCGGCGCGGGCTTCAACCGCGGCGATATCGACCACTTCGAGATCAACACGCAGGACGGCAAGAAACTGGCGAAGGTGGACGTCTGAGGCGGGCGGGCGACGCCCCGGGCCGGGTACGGCACGGGGCGCCCCGTCAAGGACCGCCATGCCGACGATCGGCGATCCCCACGACCGGGGCACGCCCGACGTAAAGCCTTGAGTCAACATCCGACCAAACTCGCCCGGCTTTGTCCCTTTCACCAGGTGCGCGCGGTGCCTGGTTCGCGTACGGTTGACGGCTGCCCTACGCACAGCAGAAGGGGGCCTGGGTGGCCGCGCACAACGCCACGCACGCACCGGATCACGCTTCGGATTCCGTTCGCGACCGTGAGATCGAATCCGAGCAGACGCATCTGGACCGCGTCTACCGGCGCCTTGAGGAAAAGATCCACGAGGCAGAGTTCCTGATGGACGACGCCGCCAAGCGCGGCCAGGTCGGCACGCCCGGCGCGCTCGCCGAGCGCGACGCGCAGGTCTTCCAGGCCGGCGCCCATCTCCACCGCCTGAATTCCGAGTACGAGGACTTCCTCTTCGGCCGGATCGACCTGCTCCTCGGCAAGGACGGGAAGAAGGGCCCGGACGGCGCCTTCACCTCCCTCGAACCCGCCGACGGGGCGATCGAGGACAACCGCGCCGCGATCGCCGAGACGCTGCACATCGGCCGTCTCGGCGTGCTCGACGCGGAGTACTCCCCGCTGGTCATCGACTGGCGGGCGCCGGCCGCCGCGCCCTTCTACCGGGCCACCCCGGTCGCCCCCGGCCGGGTCGTCCGCCGGCGGGTGATCCGTTCCAAGGGCCGTAAGGTCCTGGGCGTCGAGGACGACCTGATGCGCCCGGAGGTCACCGCCACGCTGGACGGCGAGGAGCTGCCGGCGGTCGGTGACGGTGCGCTGATGGCCGCGCTGGGCCGGGCCCGCAGCCACACCATGCGGGACATCGTCGCCTCCATCCAGGCCGAGCAGGACCTGGTGATCCGGGCGCCCGCCGCCTCCGTCACCGAGGTCGAGGGCGGCCCCGGCACGGGCAAGACCGCGGTCGCCCTGCACCGCGCCGCCTACCTCCTCTACCAGGACCGGCGGCGCTACGCGGGCGGCATCCTGATCGTCTCCCCGACGCCGCTGCTGGTCGCGTACACCGAAGGCGTGCTGCCCTCGCTCGGCGAGGAGGGCCAGGTCGCCATCCGGGCGCTCGGCTCGCTCGTGGACGGCGCCGAGGCGACCGCATACGACCCGCCGGCGGTGTCCCGTATCAAGGGCTCGTCGCGGATGCAGAAGCTGCTGCGCAAGGCGGCCCGCGGGGCGCTGGAGCTGGCGGCCCCCGCGGCCGCGGCGCCGGAAGAGGCCGACGGGGCGGCGGGCGGGGACGCCCAGCTGTCCCTGGAGGACCTCTTCACCGCGCCCGCGCAGAACGGCGACGACGGTGCCCGCAACGGCCGCCGGACCCGCTCCAGACCCTCCCGGCCCGCCCCGGCCGCACCCGCCCGGCTGCGGGTCGTCGCCTTCGGCGGCCGGATCGAGCTGGACGCCGACGAGCTGCACGCCATCCGGCAGTCCGCGCTCAGCGGCACCGCACCGGTCAATCTGCTGCGCCCGCGCGCCCGCCGGCTGATCCTGGACGCCCTGTGGACCAAGTCCGGCGCGGCCCGCCGCTACACCGACCCCGAACTGGCCGCCGAGGCCCGTGAGGGCTTCGACGAGGACATCACCACCGAGACCGACTTCCAGGAGTTCCTGGACGCCTGGTGGCCCGAGCTGTCCCCGCGCGGGGTGCTCGCCGCGATGGCCGACGAGCGTCTGCTGGGCCGCTGGGCGCGCCGCCTCCTCAACCAGCGCGAGGTGCGCCAACTGGCCCGCTCCCTGCGCCGGTTGGACAGCACGGGGCACGGCCCGCTGTCGGTGCACGATGTCGCGCTGCTGGACGAGCTCCAGATGGTTCTCGGCGCCCCGCTGCGCCCGCCCCGGCCGCGCGAGGCCGATCCGCTGGACCATCTGACCGGCCTGGAGGAGCTCTCGACCTACGCGGACCGCAACGGCGGCGGCCGCAGCCGGCGCGAGCGGCTGGAGGAGGAGCGCACCGACTACGCCCATGTCATCGTCGACGAGGCGCAGGACCTGACGCCGATGCAGTGGCGGATGGTCGGCCGCCGCGGCCGGCAGGCGACCTGGACGGTCGTCGGCGACCCCGCGCAGTCCTCCTGGTCCGACCCGGACGAGGCCGCCGTCGCCCGCGACGAGGCGCTCGGCACCCGCCCGCGCCGCCGCTTCACGCTCACCGTGAACTACCGCAACCCCGCGGAGATCGCCGCGCTGGCCGCCAGGGTGCTGGCGCTGGCGATGCCCGGTATGGAGTCGCCGAAGGCGGTCCGCTCCACGGGCCTCGAACCGCGCTTCGCCTGCGTCGCGGACGGGGACCGGAAGGCCGGGCCCCCCGACGACGCCGCGCTGGCCGAGGCCACGGTGGCCGAGGCGGAGCGGCTGCTGGGCCAGGTGGACGGCACGGTCGGCGTCGTGGTGGCCATGAACCGTCGGGCGCAGGCCCGGCGTTGGCTCGCCCCGCTCGGCGACCGGGTGGTGGCGCTGGGCTCCCTGGAGGCCAAGGGGCTGGAGTACGACGCCACGCTGGTGGTCTCGCCGGCCGAGATCGCCGACGAGTCCCCGGCCGGCCTGCGGGTGCTGTACGTGGCGCTGACCCGCGCCACCCAGCAGCTGACCGTGCTGTCGGCCGGACGGGACGAGCCGGACGCGGCCGGAGTGCCCGACCTGCTGCGGGACTGACCGCGCGCCGGCGCGTGCCGGCACCCGTACGGCGGCCTCGGCCGGGCGCTGCGCGCCGCCGTACGAGGGGTCTTGAAATCGGCCCCGCGGGACGGGATTCGCTTCCGGGGTTGGTTTGTTAGCCTTGGTGACGGCACCGGCCCGATCCAAGCCCCCGGGCCCAACCATCGTCGCTACGAGCGACCACTTGCCGCGAGGCGAGCATGGCGGGTCGGTGTCATGACTTCCGAGAGGCCCACATCACCTGGTGATGTGGGCCTCTTTGCTGCGTAGGCAATTTCTCGTATGGTGGAAGTCGTTTTCCGAAGGCGTCGGCGCTCGCGAACAAAATGTTCGCAATGCGGGGCGGCTACCGCGTACTGCGCGGTAGGTGCGACGATCGGACGGCAATCCAGCGACACGGTGAAAGCAGAGGAAGTCGGCCATGGCAACGGCGCCCAGCGTCTCCTACTCGATGACGGTCCGGCTGGAGGTGCCCGCGAGCGGAACCGCGGTCTCCCAGCTCACCACGGCCGTAGAGTCCCACGGAGGCTCGGTGACCGGCCTCGACGTCACGGCGTCCGGACACGAAAAGCTCCGCATCGACGTCACGATCGCGGCGACCTCCACGGCCCACGCCGACGAGATCGTCGAGCAGCTGCGCCACATCGAGGGCGTCTCGCTCGGCAAGGTCTCCGACCGTACCTTCCTGATGCACCTCGGCGGCAAGATCGAGATGTCGTCGAAGCACCCCATCCGCAACCGTGACGACCTGTCGATGATCTACACCCCGGGCGTCGCCCGTGTGTGCCAGGCCATCGCCGACAACCCCGAGGACGCCCGCCGGCTGACGATCAAGCGCAACAGCGTCGCGGTCGTCACCGACGGCTCCGCGGTGCTCGGCCTCGGCAACATCGGCCCCAAGGCCGCCCTGCCCGTCATGGAGGGCAAGGCGGCCCTCTTCAAGCGCTTCGCCGGCATCGACGCCTGGCCGCTGTGCCTGGACACCCAGGACACCGACGCGATCGTGGAGATCGTCAAGGCCATCGCCCCCGGCTTCGCGGGCATCAACCTGGAGGACATCTCCGCCCCCCGCTGCTTCGAGATCGAGGCGCGGCTGCGCGAGGCCCTGGACATCCCGGTCTTCCACGACGACCAGCACGGCACCGCCATCGTGGTGCTCGCCGCGCTCACCAACGCGCTGCGCGTCGTCGGCAAGAAGACCGAGGACGTCCGGGTCGTGATGTCCGGCGCCGGTGCGGCCGGTACGGCCATCCTCAAACTGCTGATCGCGGCCGGTGTCCGGCACGCCGTCGTCGCCGACATCCACGGTGTGGTGCACGCCGGCCGTACGGACCTGGTCGACGCCGACCCGGACTCGCCGCTGCGCTGGATCGCCGACAACACCAACCCGGAGGGCGTCACCGGCACCCTCAAGGAGGCCGTGGTCGGCGCGGACGTCTTCATCGGCGTCTCCGCGCCCAACGTCCTGGACGGCGACGACGTCTCGAAGATGGCCGAGGGCGCGATCGTGTTCGCACTCGCCAACCCCGACCCGGAGGTCGACCCGGCCGTCGCCCGGCAGACCGCCGCCGTCGTGGCCACCGGCCGCTCGGACTTCCCGAACCAGATCAACAACGTCCTGGTGTTCCCCGGCGTCTTCCGCGGCCTGCTGGACGCACACTCCCGTACGGTGAATACCGAGATGATGCTGGCCGCGGCCGGCGCCCTCGCGGATGTCGTCCTGGAGGACGAGGTCAACCCGAACTACATCATCCCCAGCGTCTTCAACGAGAAGGTCGCGGGCGCGGTGGCCGGAGCGGTCCGGGAAGCGGCGAAGAGCGGCGACCCGGCTGTGACGGCTGCCACGGCGGTCTGAGTACGGCGCGTCGCTGGACACGCCGCCGTTGGGGCCCCCATAGGGTGGCGGGCAGCAAGCGACCGCCGCCCTGTGGGGCCGGCCCGGAGCGGGAATGATACGGAGCGTCACCACTAACGAGGCAGTGGCGCTTTTCGTGTGACCCTCCTGGGTGCCGGATTGGCTTTACCGCCGCAGGTGGGGGCAGGATGCGTAATCGGGCGCGAGGGTCTGGCACCAGACCCGGGTCCGGGGACTGTCCGAGGACCCTGGCAGCATCGGCTTCGATCTCACGCCTCATTGGCAAGAAGAACACGGGAGTACAAACATGAACCGCAGTGAGCTGGTGGCCGCTCTGGCCGATCGCGCCGAGGTGACCCGCAAGGACGCCGACGCCGTTCTGGCCGCCCTCGCCGAGGTGGTCGGCGAGGTCGTCGCCAAGGGCGACGAGAAGGTCACCATCCCCGGCTTCCTGACCTTCGAGCGCACCCACCGTGCCGCTCGCACCGCGCGCAACCCGCAGACCGGCGACCCGATCCAGATCCCGGCCGGCTACAGCGTGAAGGTCTCCGCGGGCTCCAAGCTCAAGGAAGCCGCCAAGGGCAAGTAACACCCCCAGAACGGCATAAAAGGCGGTCATCCCTCCCAGGGATGGCCGCCTTTTCGTGTGCCACGGGGTCCTGTCACGGGGTCCGGCCCGGGGGGTTCCGTCCGGGGCCCGCCCGGGGGCTGCCGCGCGGAGCGGCCTGCGCCCGTCCGGAGCGGCCTGTGCCCGCCGGGATCAGGCGGGCCGGGGGAACGGGAAGTCCGCCAGGTCCACGTCCTCCAGAGAGGCGACCACGGCCGTACGGGGACCGGGCACGATGCCCGGCACGCTCGGTACGGCCAGCAGCCGGCAGCCCGCGGCCAGCGCCGCCGCGGCGCCCGTGGGGGTGTCCTCGACGGCCAGACAGTCCGCGGGATCGACGCCGAGACCGGCCGCGGCGGCCAGATAGGGGTCCGGGTGCGGCTTGCCGCGCGGCGCCTCGCCCGAGGTGACCGACAGCGCGAAGCGGTGCGCGCCGAGCGTGCGCAGCACCAGATCGGCGACATGCCGCTCGGAGGCGGTGACCAGGGCGGCCGGGATGCCCAGCCCCCGCGCCCGGTCCAGCAGCCGCAGCGCACCCGGCTGGACGGTGACGCCGGACGCGACCCGGGCGGTGAAGTCCTCGTCCAGCCGGGCAGCCGTCCGGGTGACACCGAGGCGCACCCCGTACGTGTGCACCAGGCGCTCGGCGGCGGTGTCCACCGGGGCCCCGGCGAAGTCCGCCAGCACCTCGTCCGTGGCCGCCAGGCCCTGCTCCCGCAGGAAGCCGGCCACCGCGTCCAGCCACTGGTGCTCGGTGTCGACGAGAGTGCCGTCCATGTCGCACAGCAGGGCCGCGGGGAGCGTGCGGGCGGGCGGCGGGGGGATCACGGGCATCGGCGGGCTCGCAGTTCGCTGGTGAGGGCGTGAGGGCGTTGGCGCGTTGTGGTGTCGGGGGCGAGGCGCAGGGGCGGGGCGGGGCGCCCGGGTCACTCGGCCTGGGTGCGGGCCAGCGGGTTGGCCTGGGTGGAGTTGCGGACGGTGAAGACCACCGCGCCGGGGCGGTAGCGGTCGTCGGAGGTCTCGACCGGGCGGCCCTCCGCGGTGGTGGTGGTACGGCGTACGCGCAGCAACGGGCTGCCCCGTCGCACCCGCAACTCCCGGGCGTCCACGGTGCCCGCCGCGAGGGCGTCCAAGTGGTGCTCGCCGTGGGCGAAAACCAGGCCGCAGGAGTCCAGGAGAGCCTGGGTGACCGATTCGCAGGCGGCCGGCAGCTCCTCGACGGCCTCGGCGATCCAGCCCGCGTAGACCGTGCGCTCCAGCAACACCGGCTCGCCGTCCAGGGTCCGCAGCCGCAGCACCCGCAGCACCTCGGCGCCCGGCGCCAGTTGCAGCAGCGCGGCCTCTTCCCGGTCGGCGGTGCCGCGGGCGCTCTCCAGGACCTGGCCGCCGGGGGTGTGGCCGCCCGCGCGCGCCCACTGGGCGAAGCTGCGCAGCTCGGTGAAGCTCTGGCTGGGCGCGGTGCTCAGCACGAGATGCCGGGCGCCCTGGCGGGAGCCGATCAGGCCTTCGGCGAGCAGCGCGGCCAGCGCCTGGCGGACCGTGCCGCGCGAGACGCCGTGGGCGGCGGCGAGTTCGGTCTCCGAGGGCAGTGCGCTGCCCACCGGGAGCCGCCCGTCGGTGATCTCCCGGCGCAGGGCCTCGGCGATCTGCTGGTGGCGTCGGGTCAACAGGACTCCTCGCGGCCAGGTCAGGACGTGGCCGGCGGTCTGGCTCCGGGGCTGCGGACAGGGTCGGAACGATCGGGTCAGCTGTGCACAGGTGTAGATATCCACGCAGTCACGGGGTATGCGTCTTACCACTGCGCCAGACTCTAAACCTTTTCCATTATAACGCTTATGACCTGCGGTTTTTATGTCGCCAGGGGTTTATTTCGAGTCCCTCTTGCGGTTACTTTGACGGGGCTTACTGACGGCAGCTTGTTCATACAGGTGGGCTGCCAAAGATCCAGGAGTAACCAGTGAAGCGACCCCGACCGGCCCCCGTGCGCCGGGCGCTCGCCGTCGGCATCGCGGTCCTTGCGGCCGCCACGGCCGCCGGCGGCTGCGGCTATGCCCCGGCCGCCGTCACCGGCAAGGCGGCCACCGCCCGGTCGGCGGCGGACCTCGGCGGCATGGACGCGCTCGTCAAGGCGGCCAAGAAGGAGGGCCGGCTCAACGTCTATGCGCTGGCCCCCGATTGGGCGAACTACGGCGAGATGATCAAGACCTTCGAGCGGAAGTACGGCATCGAGGTCAACAACGAGAACCCCGGCGGAACCAGCCAGCTCGCCCTCGGCGCCGCCGACAAGCGCCGCGGCCAGGACCGCGCCGTCGACGCCCTCGACCTGGGCACCGCGTTCATGCGCAACGCCCAGGGCAAGCGGCTGCTCGCGCCGTACAAGGTCACCGGCTGGTCGGGCATCCCCCGCGCGCAGAAACAGGCCGACGGCTCGTACCTCAACAACTATGGCGGCTACATCTCCATCGGCTGCGACGCCAAGGCCGTCAAGAAGTGCCCCAGGACCCTCGCCGAACTGCTGCGGCCGGAGTACCGCAACAAGGTCGCGCTCAACGGCAACCCGGCCGAGTCGTCCTCGGCGTTCTCCGCGCTCTTCGCCGCCGCGCTCGCCAACGGCGGCTCCTTCGACGACGTCCGGCCCGGCCTGGAGTTCTTCAAGAAGCTCAAGCAGCGCGGCAACTTCGTGCCGGTCGAGTCCTCACCGGCCACCATCCGCAAGGGCGAGACGCCGATCTCCCTCGACTGGGACTACCTCAACCTCGGCTACCGCAAGGAACTCACCGCCAAGGGCGTCGACTGGCAGGTCACCGTGCCGTCCGACGGCCAGTACTCCCAGTACTACAACCAGGGCGTCAACGCCTACGCCCCGCACCCCGCGGCCGCCCGCCTGTGGCTCGAATTCCTCTACAGCCCCCAGGGCCAGAACATCTGGCTGCGGGGCTACTCCCGGCCCGCCCTCCTCGACCGGATGGAGAAGGACGGCACCGCCGACAAGAAGGCCGCCGCCCGCCTCCCCGAGGTCCACGGCACCCCCCGGTTCCCCACACCGGAACAGGAGGACGCCGCCAAGGTGGCCATCAACGAGGGCTGGGGCAAGGCCGTCGGCTGACCCCCACTCACCTCCCTCCCCGCCCCCTGGAGACCTCCCGCGCATGAGTGACCGACCCACGACGGCCGCCGGCCCGCCCGGCCGCCCGCCCCGCAGAACCGGCCGCCTCCACTGGCCCGCCGTCGTCCCGTTCTTCGCCTTCCTCGCCCTGTGCTTCGGCCTGCCGGCCGGCGCCCTGGTGTACGGCGCCTTCACCGCCACCGACCCGGCCACCGGCCACAGCCACGCCACCCTCGACAACGTCCGCCAGTCGCTGAAGGGCATCTACGCCACCGGCCTCGGCGGCAGCGTCCAGCTCTCCTTGATCTGCGCCGTGCTGGCGACGCTCTTCGGCACCCTCATCGCCCAGGCCGTCGTCGGGTCCCGGCGCCCCGCCCTGCGCCGCGCCGTGGTCGCCGCCTCCGGCGTGCTCGCCAACTTCTCCGGCGCCCCGCTCGCCTTCGCGTTCGTCGCGACGCTGGGCACCACCGGCACCCTCACCCGGCTGCTGTCCCTGGACCGCACCGGCTTCAGCCTCTACACCACCGCCGGACTGGTGCTGGCCTACCTCTACTTCATGGTCCCGCTGATGGTGGTGACCGTGCTGCCCGCGCTCGACGGACTGCGCACCCAGTGGCGGGAGGCCGCCGCCTCCTGCGGCGCCACCCGCGGCCAGTTCTGGCGGCACATCGGCATCCCCGTGCTGCTGCCCTCGCTGCTCGGCGGCGCGGTGCTGCTCTTCGGCACCGCCTTCGCCTCGCACGCCACCGCCGCCGTCATGGTCGGCAGCTCGGTGCCGCTGATCACCGTGCAGATCTCCAACGCACTGGCCGGAAACGTCCTGGTCGGCCAGGAGAACCTGGCCCTCGCCATGAGCCTCAACATGGTCGTCATCGCGCTGCTGGTGATGGCCGTACAGATACCGCTACAGCGCAGGAGTGCCCGATGGCTGGGATGACCACCGCCGCGCAGCCGCCCGTGGCACCGCCCTCGGACCGCGCCCCCCGGCAGCGGCCCGCACCCCCGGTCCGCGGCCGCCGCCCCTACGGACGCCTCGCCGTCCTCCTCGTGGCGTTCCTCTACTTCGCGATCCCCGTCGCCGCGTCCCTCTGGTTCACCGTCGACGACCCCGTCAAGGGCTTCTCCCTCGACGTCTACACCGGCCATCTGGTCTCCGGCGACATGCTGGGCAGCCTCCAGCTCTCCGTCGAACTGGGCCTGGCCACCGTCGCGCTGGGCCTGCTGCTGGTCGTCCCCGCCATGGTCGTCGTCCACCTGCGGCTGCCCCGGCTGCGCCCGCTCGTCGAGATCCTGTGCATGACGCCGCTGGTCGTCCCGCCGATCGCGCTGGTCGCCGGCGTCAACACGGTGCTGTCCTGGGCACCCGGCCTGGCGCGGACGCCCTTCTACCAGACCCTGATGGTCATCCAGAACGAGAACTTCCCGCTCGTCCTCGTCCTGCTCTACACCGTCATGTCGCTGCCGTTCCTCTACCGCTCGCTGGACGCCGGACTGCGCGCCGTAGACCTCAAGACGCTGGTCGAGGCCTCCCGCAGCCTGGGCGCCGGACGGCTGATGACCCTGTGGCGGGTGGTCGTGCCGAATCTGCGGCCCGCCGTCGTCAGCGGCGCGGTCCTCAGCCTGGCCATGGTGCTCGGCGAATACACCGTCGCCTCCGTGCTCGGCTACCGGCCGTTCGCCGTGTGGATGGTGGAGGTCGGCAACGAGGAGGCCGAACTCGCCGGGGCCGCCGCCATGCTGAGCCTCTTCCTCACCTGGGGCCTGCTGCTTCTGCTCACCCTCCTGGCGGGCGGACGGACCCGTCGTACCCGCCGGCAAAGGAAGACGTCATGACCGTACCCGTACAACTCAAGGGGCTGCGCCGGAAATTCGGCGCGACCACCGCGCTGGACGGCCTCGACCTGGACATCGCGCCCGGCGAGCTGGTCGCCCTGCTCGGCCCGTCCGGCTGCGGCAAGACGACCGCGCTGCGCATCATCGCGGGCTTCGAGACCGCCGACAGCGGCGAGCTCACCATGGACGGCCAGGACGTCACCCACGTCCCCGCGCACCGCCGCGACATCGGCATGGTCTTCCAGTCGTACAGCCTCTTCCCCAACATGACGGCCGCCCAGAACGTCGGCTACGGCTTGCGGGTCCGCAAGTCCTCCACCGCCGAACGCACCGCCCGCGCCGGGGAACTGCTGGAACTGGTCGGCCTGCCCGGCCGCGAGGACCACTATCCGCACCAGCTCTCCGGCGGCCAGCAGCAGCGCGTCGCCCTGGCCCGCGCGCTCGCCGTCCGGCCGCGCGTGCTCCTCCTCGACGAACCGCTCTCCGCGCTCGACGCCAAGGTGCGGCTCAGCCTCCGCGAGGAGATCCGCCGCATCCAGCTCGAACTCGGCATCACCACCGTCTTCGTCACCCATGACCAGGAAGAGGCGCTGTCCATGGCGGACCGCGTCGCCGTGATGCAGGGCGGACGGCTCGAACAGTGCGCCGCACCCGCCGAGTTGTACGAGCGCCCGGCGACACCGTTCGTCGCGGAGTTCGTCGGCACCATGAACCGCCTGCCCGGCACCGTCCGGGACGGCGGGGTGGTGGAACTGTTCGGCCGCCGCCTGCCGATCCACGGGGCGGAGCCGGGCACCGAGGGCCGTACGGTCGACGTACTGCTCCGGCCGGAAGGCCTCGCCATCCGTACGGACGCGGGCGCGGAGGGGATGTCCGCGACCGTACGGGTGGCGACCTTCCTGGGCGCCACCACCCGTCTGCATCTGACCACCGAGACCGGCGTCCAGCTCAAGGCCGATGTCCCCAGCTGGGAGGCGGACGGCCTGACACCGGGCGCACGGTGCACGGTCACCCCGCACGAGAAGCCGGTGCTGGTGGCGGAGGGCTGAACTGGGCTTCGCGGTACGGAGTCCCGCTCCGTCCCCGCGATACGCCGCGCGCCCTGGCTCCCCTCCGGGGGGAGGGGAGGCAGGGCGCGCGGGTGGGGCTTGGGGCCGGGGCCGTGACGTGGGGGTGGCGTGGAGCCCTGCTGCCCGGAGGGGGCATGGGGTCCGGCGCCGAGGCCTGCTGCCCGGGTGAGGTCATCGGGGCCGGCGCGGTGGGCCGCTGTCCGGAGGGGGCATCGGGTTCGGTGCGGTGGCCCGCTGCCCGGAGCAGGTCACCGGGACCGGCGCGGTGCCCCGATGGCCGGAAGACGTCACCGGGTTCCGGCGTCCCGCGCGGCGCACAAGGCGTGGTCGACGAGGTCGGTGATGCCCCGGATCTGGCGCAGGGCGGTGTCGTTGTCCCCGGGGCGGCTGTGCGCGGAGACGGTGACGGCGGTCCGCCCGTCCGGGGTGACGCCGGGCCACACCACGTAGCCGAACCCGGTGCCGCTGTGCCCCCAGTACCCGCCGCCGCAGGACAGCGGTATCCAGAGGAGGCCGAGCCCGTCGCGGGTTCCCTGGGGGCCGCCGTGGCCCTCGGTGACCTCGACCGTCCGTTGCATCTCGGCGAGCTGCGCGGGGGCCAGCAGCCGCCCGCGCACCAGCGCCGCGAAGAACCTGTCGGTGTCCGCCGTCGTACTGATCATCGATCCGTCCGCATCCCCGTCGAAGGGGAGGTAGGCGACCGTGGTGTCGGTCATCGGCCCGCCGGGCTCGAACTGCTGGTAGTTGCGGGCATGGGGGCGGGGCAGGAACGGCCGGTTTCTGGGCGTGAGGGTGTGTGTCAGCCGCAGCGGCCGCAGAATCCTGTCCTGGACCTCCCGCTCCCACGAGTGGCCCGTGGCCGCCTTGATCACCATGCCGGCGACGACGTAATTGGTGTTGGAGTACTCCCAGCGCGCGCCGGGGTCGAAAGAGCGCGGATGCTTCATGGCGAAGGCGACGCGCTGCTCGGAGGTGTGGACGGTCCAGCGGTGGTGGCGGTACCCCGCAGCGCTGGGGTCCGGGACGACGTCGTTGACGTAGTCGGGCAGTCCACTGGTGTGCTGGAGCAGCCGGCGCAGGGTGATCCGGCGGCCATCGTTCCCGTGGCCGCGGACCACGCCCGGCAGCCACTTGTCCACCGTATCGGCGAGCGACAGCCGACCCTCGCCGACGAGTTGGAGCAGCACGGTCGCGACGAACGTCTTCGTGTTGCTGCCGATCCTCACGTACCCGTCCGTGGGCGGCGGCTGCCCGGTGCCGAGATCTCCCATTCCGCTGCGGACGGTACGCACCCCACGGGGCGTTTCCAGCCGGACCGATACTCCGGTGACACCGGCGTCCCGCAGCGCGTCGGCATCGCGTTGCAGCGGGGAGGTCCGGGCGGCGGCCACCGCTCCGGACCCGGAGGGTAAGAGCGCCGTGAAGAGCGCGACAGAAAGGACGGCCGCTGTCCGGCGCGTCATCCGACGTTGCGTGATTGACATGGCCCGACCGTAAGAGCGGGCCGGGGCGGAGAACATCCGGCCTGCCAGAGGTCTCATGGTGGGGTTCTCCACCGGCAGGGGCGGGTGTGCGGGTGGGGTGGGGGAGCGGTGGAAACGGCTCCCTCAGCCGTCAGGCGGGCGGTGCGCCGACCCCTCAGCCGGGCAGCACGCCGACCCTCGGCCGGGCAGCGCACCGACCTCAGCCGGGTGCGCCGCCCTCAGCCGCGCGATGTCCCACGGCCCCGGGCGGGCAGTGCGCCGACCTCGGCCGGGCACTGCACCAGCCTCAGCCGGCCGTTGTCCCGCCTCAGTTGGGCAGTGCGCCGTTCGGCAGTTCGACGTCGGCGCCCAGTTCGACGAGCTTCTCCATGAAGTTCTCGTAGCCGCGGTTGATCAGGTCGATGCCGTGCACCCGGGAGGTGCCCTGCGCCGCCAGCGCCGCGATCAGGTACGAGAAGCCACCGCGCAGGTCGGGGATGACCAGGTCGGAGCCCTGGAGCTTGGTGGGCCCGGAGACGACCGCGGAGTGCAGGAAGTTGCGCTGCCCGAAGCGGCAGGCGGAGCCGCCCAGGCACTCCCGGTAGAGCTGGATGTGCGCGCCCATCTGGTTGAGCGCGGAGGTGAAGCCGAGCCGGGACTCGTAGACCGTCTCGTGCACGATCGACAGGCCCGACGCCTGGGTGAGCGCGACGACCAGCGGCTGCTGCCAGTCGGTCTGGAAGCCGGGGTGGACGTCGGTCTCCAGGGCGATGGCGTTGAGCAGGCCGCCCGGGTGCCAGAAGCGGATGCCCTCGTCCTCGATCTGGAAGGCGCCGCCGACCTTGCGGAAGGTGTTGAGGAAGGTCATCATCGACCGCTGCTGTGCGCCGCGGACGTAGATGTTGCCCTCGGTGGCCAGCGCCGCGGACGCCCAGGAGGCCGCCTCCAGGCGGTCCGGGAGGGCGCGGTGGGTGTAGCCGTCGAGCTTGTCGACACCGGTGATCCGGATCGTCCGGTCGGTGTCCATGGAGATGATCGCGCCCATCTTCTGCAATACGCAGATGAGGTCCTCGATCTCCGGCTCCACGGCGGCGTTCGACAGCTCGGTGACGCCCTCGGCCAGGACGGCGGTCAGCAGCACCTGCTCGGTGGAGCCGACCGACGGGTACGGCAGCCGGATCTTGGTGCCGCGCAGACGCTGCGGGGCCTCCAGGTACTGCCCGTCGGCGCGCTTCTCGATCGTCGCGCCGAACTGGCGCAGCACGTCGAAGTGGAAGTCGACCGGGCGGCCGCCGATGTCGCAGCCGCCCAGGCCCGGGATGAAGGCGTGGCCGAGCCGGTGCAGCAGCGGGCCGCAGAAGAGGATCGGGATCCGTGAGGAGCCCGCGTGTGCATCGATGTCCGCGACGTTGGCGCTTTCCACGTGCGACGGGTCGAGGATCAGCTCGCCCGGCTCGTCACCGGGGCGCACCGTGACGCCGTGCAGCTGGAGCAGCCCGCGCACCACGCGTACGTCGCGGATGTCGGGCACATTGCGCAGCCGGCTGGGGCCGCTGCCGAGCAGGGCGGCGACCATGGCCTTCGGCACAAGGTTCTTCGCACCGCGAACCCGGATCTCGCCCTCGAGCGGGGTGCCGCCGTGGACAAGCAGTACGTCGTCAGTAGAGACGGTCATGGATCTCGCGTTCCTGGAGACGGGCAGGGGCCAAGCTGAAATGGTAAGGGCGGGCGGGGGTGAGTCCGTAGGCCCGTGCAGCCTCTGTGCATGTAATGGCTTTGTCACAACACGCTCCGCTACGATCCGCCTTTGATCTGTAATCGCCTTTTGACTGAAAATGCGGGGGAATGTCTTGAATGGCCTATCCGGCGCCGACGTTGTGCGCCGGTGCTGCCGCCGTACGCCCTGCCCTGCTCTCGGCCGGGTCCGGGCGTTGACTCCCCGCTCCGGGCAGAAGTGCGGGATCATGTGGCCATGACCGAGGTGTCCTCGCTCACAGGGCGGCTTCTTGTCGCGACCCCCGCGCTCGCCGATCCGAATTTCGACCGCGCGGTGGTGCTGCTCCTCGACCACGACGAGGAGGGCTCCCTCGGCGTGGTCCTCAACCGTCCCACGCCGGTCGGCGTCGCCGACATCCTCGCGCCCTGGGCCGCGCTGGCCGGCGAGCCCGGGGTGGTCTTCCAGGGCGGCCCGGTGTCGCTGGACTCGGCGCTCGGGGTGGCCGTGGTGCCCGGCGGGCTGTCCGGTGAGGGCGGTATCCCGTCGGTGGACAGCGGCGCCCTGGCCAACGGCGACGGCGCGGAGACGGCCGGCGCACCGGCCGCGGACCGGGCGGGCGTCCAATCGGGTGACGAGCCGCTGGGCTGGCGCAGAGTGCACGGCGCGATCGGCCTGGTCGATCTGGAGGCCCCGCCGGAACTCCTCGCGGCGGTGCTCGGCAGCCTGCGGATCTTCGCCGGTTATGCGGGCTGGGGTCCGGGCCAGCTGGAGGACGAACTGGTCGAGGGCGCCTGGTACGTCGTCGAGTCCGAGCCCGGCGATGTCTCCTCGCCCGACCCGGAACAGCTGTGGCGCGCGGTGCTGCGCCGGCAGCGCAACGAGCTGGCGATGGTGGCCACCTATCCGGACGATCCGTCGCTGAACTGACCCTGGCCGGGTGGTGTTTCGGGGTGATCCCGGGCGGATGCCCGAGGGGCGTGGCCGGGATCCGGGCCGCGGCGGACGGCGGTCATGCCGAAGCCGCCACATTTTTGTTGACGACTTGATTATTGTGACGGCTTCGTCATGGGGAATTGTCAGCCCCCGTCGCTATCGTTCGAGACGACAGGGGACGGTGCGCGGTCGCGTCGGCGGGACCGCGCTGGACAAGCGGGGGAGAGCGCCATGCACAGGCCGAGCGTGCCCGAGGACCTGGATCACCCGGAGCGCCTGTGGGCGCGCGCCGCGACGCTGGCGGTAGTGGCGGCCGCCATGGACGACGGAGACGAATTCTCCTGGGGCGACCTGGGATTGCAGTGCTGGAACGGCGGTGGAAGCTACTGGTGGCGGCTGAAATTGTTCGAGGACGGCCGGGCCCTGCTGTGCGGCCAGGACTCGGACGGCAGCCATACGCACAGCGGCAGCCGGCAGATCGACTTCCTGGACGGCGGCCCCGCATGGCTGCCCTGGGAGCAGTTGCGCGAGGACGCCGAGGGCAATCTCTTCGGGTTCGTCTACTGGTGGCAGGACGGCGCCTGGGCCCGCGCGCCGTACCCCGAGAAGATGCCGGACGACGGCCTGGAGATGGCCATGAGCTGGGTCGCCCCCGGTGACGACGCGGTCCGGGACATCGTCGAGGACCTCGTGGCCCGCACGGAGACCGAGGTCGACGCCCTGGCGGCGGTCCGGGCCTTTCTCGCCGCCGCCGAGGCCCGCAGCGTCGGTGCCGAGGACATCAGCACGCTCCTGGACGCGGTCTGCGGCCAGGATTCCTGGTACGAGGTCCGGCCGGACGCCGCGCTGGCGTTCGCCACGAAGCTGGGCCTGACGGCCGGGGCGCGGGGCGGGATGGCGGTGGCTTCCTAGGGGAGACCCTCCCCGGGGCGGGCCCTCCAGGGGCGGTGGGCCCTCACCGGCCCTGGTGCCCCAGCAGCACCGGTTGCCGGTGCTGCGCGCCGAGCGTGGCCGGGGCGGCGGCGGGTCCTGCGCTCCGCCTGGCGGCGGGCCGACGCTCCCGGGTTGCGGCGCGCGTGAGTACCCTTGGCTGTTATGAGCACTCTTGAGCCCGAGCGCGGGGCAGGTACGGGGACCCTCGTAGAGCCGACACCGCAGGTGTCGCACGGCGACGGCGACCACGAGCGCTTCGCCCACTACGTCCAGAAGGACAAGATCATGGCGAGCGCGCTCGACGGCACCCCCGTCGTGGCGCTGTGCGGGAAGGTCTGGGTCCCGGGCCGCGACCCGAAGAAGTACCCGGTCTGCCCGATGTGCAAGGAGATCTTCGAGTCCATGGGCGCCGGTGGCGACAAGGACAAGGGCGGCAAGGACGGCGGCAAGAAGTAAGCAGCCGCAGACCGTGACGCCCGGCCGGCCACGGCCGGTTGCCGCCGCGTGGGCACCGCAGAGCCGAAGCGCGGCAGAACCGCCGCAGAGCCGAAGTGCCGCGGAGCCGCCGGGCGCAGCCGTCCGTCATGAGGCGGCGGCGTTCCGCCTCGGGTACGGGCCCGGGTCCCCTCGTGGACCGGGCCCGTCGGCATTCCCGTCAGGAGACCTGGCGGAGAGCCCGGCCGGGCCGGTGGCCGCTTTCCGGCCCGGTGAGGCGGTAGCTGCTTCCCGGCCCGTTGAGCGGGCGGCCGTTTCCCGGCGAGTGAGTGGGCGGCTGCCTTCCGCCCCGTGAGCGGGCAACGGCCCGGTGCCGGGGCGCAACCGCCCGTGATCTTCCCTGAATTGCGCGGCCCGGGGCACCGCCCCCGCCCGCGATCGCCGGTCATTTCCGGCCCCGCGCCCACAGCACTGCTGTGCGCCCTGTCCCTCACCGGCACCACCGCGCAGTCCACCGTGCCCTCGCGCGGCCGGTCTTCCGTACCTTCGCGCCGAACCGGAACGAGCGGGGCGCGATCATGGCAGCATCGACCGTGACGACCATCCCCGCGCTGGTCTTCTTCGTGCTCCTCTTCGTACTCGTACAGGCCGACCGGTCCCAGGCCGGGCGGCGCGGTGAAGGACGGACGGCATGACGGACACAGACCCCACCCCGACGGCACCGGGCGGCGGCCTGGTCCCGGCGCCCCTGAGCATCGACGGGCCCTACCGCAGCGCCGTCCGGCTGGGCGAGGAGACCGCGTTGGCGGCCGCACCCGGCACCGAGGACACCGCGCGCTGGCTGCGCACCACCCTCGGCGCGGCCTTCGGCCTGCCGCTGCCGCCCGGCTCCGACGGGGCGACGGACACCCTCGCGCTCACCCTCGACCCGGCCCTCCCCGCGGAGGGCTACCGCCTGGAGGCCGTCACCGGCTGGGGTGTACGGATCACCGGCGGCAGCCCGGCCGGCGTCTTCTGGGGAGCGCAGACGCTGCGGCAGCTCCTCGGCCCGCACGCCTTCCGCCGGGCGCCGATCGCACCCGGGCGCGCGGCCGTCCTGCCGCAGCAGACCATCGAGGACGGCCCCCGCTTCGGCTGGCGCGGCATGCTGCTCGACGTCGCACGGCACTTCCTGCCCAAGGAGGGGGTGCTGCGCTACCTCGACCTGCTCGCCGCCCACAAGCTCAACGTCCTGCACCTCCACCTCACCGACGACCAGGGCTGGCGGATCGAGATCGCGCGCTACCCGGAGCTGACCGGGACCGGCGGCTGGCGGGAGCGCACCAAACTCGGTCACCGGGCCTCCCCCCTCTGGGACGAGCGCCCGCACGGCGGCTACTACAGCCAGGACGACATCCGCGAGATCGTCGCCTACGCCGCCCAGCGGCATATCACCGTTGTGCCCGAGATCGACATCCCCGGACACTCGCAGGCCGCCATCGCCGCGTATCCGGAACTCGGCAACACCGACGTCATCGACACCACCTCGCTGAAGGTCTGGGACACCTGGGGCGTCAACCCCAACGTACTGGCACCCACCGACAACACCCTGCGGTTCTACGAGCAGGTGCTGGAGGAGGTCCTCGCGCTCTTCCCCTCGCCGTTCGTGCACATCGGGGGCGACGAGTGCCCCAAGGACCAGTGGAAGGCGTCCGCCACCGCCCAGGCGCGGATCGCCGAGCTGTCACTGGCCGGCGAGGACGAGCTCCAGAGCTGGTTCATCCGGCACTTCGACCGCTGGCTCGCCGACCGCGGCCGCCGCCTGATCGGCTGGGACGAAATCCTGGAAGGCGGACTGGCCGAGGGCGCCGCGGTCTCCTCCTGGCGCGGCTACGCCGGGGGTATCGCGGCCGCGAAATCCGGCCATGACGTCGTGATGTGCCCCGAGCAGCAGGTGTACTTGGACCACCGTCAGCATCACTCCCCGGACGAGCCGGTCCCGATCGGCTTCGTACGGACCCTGGAGGACGTCTACCGCTTCGAGCCGGTACCACCGGAGCTGACCGCCGACCAGGCCGCACACGTCCTGGGCACCCAGGCCAATGCCTGGACCGAGGTCATGGACAGTCAGCAGCGCCTCGACTACCAGGTGTTTCCCCGGCTGGCCGCGTTCGCCGAGGTCGCCTGGTCGCGGCTGCCCGCACCGGCCGACCGCGACTACCAGGACTTCACCCGGCGGATGGCCGTCCACTACACCCGCCTCGACGCCCTCGGTGTCGACTACCGCCCGCCCGGCGGCCCCCTGCCCTGGCAGAAACGGCCCGGCGTGCTCGGACGCCCGATCGACGGGGCGCCCCCAAACGTGTGAGCCCCGGTGCAAGGAGGGCGCCCGTGCGGCCGGACCCTGGGACGGTGGTCCGGTACGGCGGTCCCCCCGCACCGCTGTGCCGCCGTACCGACGTACCGGGGCGGCATCGCCGTACCGACGGTGTGCGCGACGCCGGACTCCTCCGCCGACGCGCCACACCGCAATTCCCGCACGGTCGGCGGCGGACGAAACCGGACCAGCGCCCTGTCCGGGGACGGATCGCCGGTTCGCGGACCCTCGCGCCGAGGGCCCGGGAAGATGTGCCAGAGTTGCCACGTCCGGGCTGGGAGCACGTACCGTACGGCGGAGCGGAACTGCCGGGACACCGGGGAAGGGGCAGCTGGCTTGACCACGCACGCACCGCACGCGTCGCACACGGTGACGTTGCCGGCCTCGCTCGACGAGGCGGTGGCGGCGCTCACGGCCATGCCTGCCGCCGTGCCCGTCGCGGGCGGCACCGATCTCATGGCGGCGGTCAACGCCGGACTCCTCAGACCCGCAGCCCTGGTGGGCCTCGGCCGGATCAGCGAGATCCGCGGCTGGCAGTACCTGGACGGCCATGCGCTGCTCGGCGCCGGCCTCACCCTCGCCCGTATGGGACGCCCCGACTTCGCCGCCCTGATCCCGGGCCTCGCCGCCGCCGCCCGCGCGGCCGGCCCGCCGCAGGTCCGCAACGCAGGCACCCTCGGCGGCAACATCGTGACCTCCGCGCCCACGGGCGACACCCTCCCGGTGCTCGCCGCCCTCGAAGCCACGGTGATCATCGCCGGTCCCGGGGGCGGCCGTCGCGAGATCCCGGTCAGCCATCTCCTGGCCGGCCGGGAGATGCTGCACCCCGGCGAACTCGTCGGCTTCGTACGGGTGCCGCTGCTGCACGCCCCGCAGACCTTCCTCAAGGCCACCGGCCGCACCGGCCCCGGCCGGGCCACCGCCTCCGTGGCGCTCGTCCTGGACCCGGCCAGGCGCGGCGTGCGCTGCGCGGTGGGCGCGGTCGCCGCCATGCCGCTGCGCCCCCTGGAGGCCGAGCAGTGGGTGGCCTCGCTCATCGACTGGGACGGCGAACGCGGCCTGGTGCCCGAGGCGCTGACGGCCTTCGGTGACTATGTCGCCGCCGCCTGCATCCCGGACCCGGCGCCGCCCGAGGACGGTTCGGAACCGGCCGGCCTGCCGCCGGCCGCACTGCACCTGCGCCGTACGGTGGCAGCCCTGGCCCGCCGCGCACTTGGGAGGGCGCTCTCGTGAGCGACGACAACCGTCATCCGTACCAGCCGCACCCCGACCAGGGCTGGCAGCCGCTGCCGCAGGGCGGCGAGTACGAGTCGGAGGCGACGGCCTTCGTACAGCTCCCGGAGGGGTTCACCACCGGGGTCTACGGAGGCGGTTCGCCCCGGTACGGCACCCCGGGCACCGAGCCGCTCGCCGCACCCGGCCACGGCTACACTCCGCCTGCCTCCTTCACCCCGCACGACCCCGCGCCGCCGGCTGCGGACGCGGGGACCGATCCGGCGGCCACGGGCCAGTGGACGATGCCCTTCGCGGACCACTCGGCCGGTTACGCCGACCCGTCCGCCGGATACCCGGCCCAGGCGGAGCACGCGGCCCACCACGGCCCGTCCACGGGCTACCACGGCGACGCCCCCGAGGGGGCCCGGTCGTGGCACGGCGACCCGGTGGACTGGCCCGTCGCGGGCAGCCAGGAGGCGGGTGGCACCGGTACCTGGTCGGTCCCCGCGGCGGCGGACGACGGCCTGGAGGAATCCGGCGAATACCTGCTCGGCGACGACGGGCTGACGGGGTATACGGGACTTACGGGCGACCATCCGGGCCACCCCGGCCACTCGGGGCATCCCGGTCACTCCGGCCATCCCGGACATCCGGGCTTCGCGGGCCCGGGGGGCGCCGCCGGTTACCAGGGCGGGTACCCGGGCGCCGGTGCGTACGACGGCGCCGGGGGCGCGGCGGACGGCGGCGAGGCGGCCCGGACCGGGCACTGGAACTTCAGCGCCGGGCTGAACGCCACGGGCGGGCCGGAGACGCACCCCGCGACGCCGCATGACGCCTCGCACGATGCCTCGCACGGCGGGGCGGTGCACGATCCCTTCGCTCACGCGCGCGACCCGTATGCCCGCGACGCGCACGATGCGCACGACAGCGGCCTGCCGGACCGCGGCGCCGGGCCGGACGGTGAACTGCCCGGCGACGGCGGCCCGTCGGGCGGCGACCCGTGCGGGACGGGCGCGGGCGGCCTGAACGGCGCCGCCGGCGCGGCGACCGGACACTGGTCGCTGCCGGCCGACGCACTGGCCCAGTGGCCGCCGGCCGCGGAGACGGCGCAGCCGCCGCACGACGGGGCGCCGCAGCATCACGAGGCGCCGCAGCACCACGAGGCCGCGGAGCGGGCCGACGGGACGGCGGACGCGCCCGGTGCCGGCGGGTGGACGATCCCGGGGGCCGAGGGCGAACAGCAGGAGGATTCGGGCGAGTTCAGGCTCACCGACGCGCAGGGGCAGCCCGTTGTGCCTGGGCCGTCCTCCGCGCCCGTTTCGTCCGCCCCGTCTGCCGGGCCGGGTGCCGGCGGCCTTGCGGACGCCTTTCCGGAGCGCGCGAAGCGCGGCGAGCACCCCGAGTCCGGTCGGCCCACCGGCCCCGACGACGTCGCGGGTCCGGCGGGCGCCGGGCACGTCGGCGAGGGCGCCCGGCCGAACGAGGGCGCCGGGACGGGCGAGAGTGCCGACGGACTCCGTCGTGCCGACATCGCCGGCCGCGCGGAGACCGCCGAGGGTGCCGGAGCCTCCGGTAACGGGGGCCCCGCCGACGCCGAGGGCTCCGCTGACACCGGGGTCGCCGCCGAACCCGTCGACGCCGCATCGGCATCTGCTTCCGCATCCGCCTCCGTTGCGGACCTTGCGGACCTCGCGGACGACCCCGGCATCGACACCCACGACGAACACCCCGCCGCCTCCTACGTCCTGCGGGTGAACGGCATCGACCGCCCGGTCACCGACGCCTGGATCGGTGAGTCGCTGCTCTATGTGCTGCGCGAGCGGCTCGGCCTGGCCGGTGCCAAGGACGGCTGTTCGCAGGGCGAGTGCGGGGCCTGCTCCGTCCAGGTGGACGGGCGGCTGGTGGCGTCCTGCCTGGTGCCCGCGGCCACCACGGCGGGCAGTGAGGTCCGTACGGTCGAGGGGCTCGCGGAGAACGGTGTGCCCTCCGACGTGCAGTGCGCGCTCGCCGCCTCCGGCGCGGTGCAGTGCGGCTTCTGCGTACCGGGGATGGCGATGACCGTCCACGACCTCCTGGAGGGCAACCACGCCCCCAGCGAGCTGGAGACCCGTAAGGCGCTGTGCGGCAACCTCTGCCGCTGCTCCGGCTACCGGGGCGTGCTGGACGCCGTCGACGAGGTCGTCAAGGCCCGCGCGGCGGCCGCCGAGGCCGCGGAGGCCGCCTACGCCGCGGCGGACGACGCCGAGGGGGCGGCGCCGCCGGACACCGCCCGTATCCCCCATCAGGCGGGCCCCTCCGACCCCACGGGCCACGCCCCGCACGACCAGGATCCGCACACGGGAGGCTCCGCATGAGTGGCACGTCCGATGGCGCAGGTGCCGTCACCGCGACCCCTGCGGCGGGCGTCCAGATCCCCGACGAGCAGCCGGCGCACGGCCTGGGCGTCTCCCTGCCGCCCGCCGACGCGTCGGCCAAGACGGAAGGCACCTTCCCGTACGCCGCCGACCTGTGGGCCGAGGGGCTGCTGTGGGCCGCGGTGCTGCGCTCACCGCATCCGCGCGCGCGGATCCTGTCGATCGACACCAAGCACGCCGCGGAGATGCCGGGCGTCCGGGTCGTCGTCACGCACGAGGACGTCCCCGGTGACGCGGGGCACGGCCGGGGCACCGCCGACCGCCCGGTCTTCGCCAAGGACGAGGTCCGCCACCACGGCGAGCCGATCGCCGCGGTGGCCGCCGACCACCCCGACACGGCGCGGCTGGCCGCTGCCGCCATCGCCGTCGAGTACGAGATCCAGGAGGCGGTCACCGACCCCCAACTGGCCTTCGAGGCGGAGCCGTTGCACCCGGACGGCAACCTCATCCGGCACATCCCGCTCCGCTTCGGCGACCCCGATGTCGTGGGCGAGGTGATGGTCGAGGGGCTCTACCGGATCGGCCGCCAGGACCCGGCGCCCATCGGGGCCGAGGCCGGGCTCGCGGTGCCGCGCCCCGATGGCGGCGTGGAGATCTACACCGCCTCCACGGACCCGCACACCGACCGTGATCTGGCCGCCGCCTCCTTCGGCCTCGAACCGGAGCAGGTCAAGGTCGTGGTGACCGGCGTGCCCGGCGCCACCGCCGACCGCGAGGACCCCGGCATCCAGCTGCCGCTCGGCCTGCTGGCGTTGCGTACGGGCTGCCCCGTCAAGCTCGCCGCCACCCGCGAGGAGTCCTTCCTCTCGCACGCCCACCGCCACCCGACGCTGCTGCGCTACCGCCACCACGCGGACGCCGACGGCACGTTGCTCAAGGTGGAGGCGCAGATCCTCATGGACGCCGGCGCCTACGCCGACACCTCCGCCGACGCGCTCGCCGCCGCCGTCTCCTTCTCCTGCGGCCCGTACGTCGTCCCGCACGCCGTCGTCGACGGCTGGGCGGTGCGCACCAACAACCCGCCGTCCGGCCATGTGCGCGGCGAGGGCGCGATGCAGGTCTGCGCCGCCTACGAGGGCCAGATGGACAAGCTGGCCGCCCGGCTGGGCTTGGAGCCCGCCGAGATCCGGCTGCGCAATGTCATGGCCACCGGCGATCTGCTGCCCACGGGGCAGACCGTGACCTGCCCGGCCCCGGTCGCCGAACTCCTGCACGCCGTCAAGGAAGCGCCGCTTCCCGAGCTGCCCAAGGACGCGCCAGAAGCGGAGTGGCTGCTGCCGGGCGGCCCCGAGGGTGCGGGCGAGCCGGGCGCGGTGCGCCGCGGCGTGGGCTATGCGCTGGGCATGGTGCACATGCTCGGCGCGGAGGGCACCGACGAGGTCTCCACCGCGACCGTCAAGGTCAGCGGCTCGGTCGCCACCGTCATCTGCGCCGCCGTCGAGACCGGATCCGGGTTCTCCACGCTGGCGCGGCAGATCGTGCAGGAGACGCTCGGCGTCGAAGACGTGCAGGTCGCGGGCGTCGACACCGACCAGCCGCCGGCCGGCCCGGCCTGCCACGGGCGGCACACCTGGGTCTCCGGTGGCGCCGTCGAGCGCGCCGCCAAGATGGTCCGTACGCAGCTGTTGCAGCCGCTGGCCCACAAGTTCGGAATGTCCACCGAGCTGCTCCAGATCAACGACGGCAAGATCACCTCGTACGACGGGGTGCTCAGCACCACGGTCGCCGAGGCGCTGGACGGCAAGGAGCTGTGGGCCACCGCCCAGTGCCGTCCGCACCCCACCGAGCCGCTGGACGAGGGCGGCCAGGGCGATGCGTTCGTGGGTCTCGCCTTCTGTGCGATCCGCTGCGTCGCCGATGTCGACATCGAGCTGGGCACCATCCGGGTCGTGGAGATGACCGTCGCCCAGGACGTGGGCCGGGTGCTCAACCCCCGCCAGCTGCGGGCCCGTATCGAGGCCGGGGTCACCCAGGGCCTGGGCGCCGCCCTGATGGAGAACCTGCGCACCACCCGCGGTCAGGTCCGCCACCCCGACCTGACCGGCTATGCGCTGCCGACCGCCCTCGACGCTCCGGACATCCGCATCGTCAAGCTCGTCGAGGAACGGGACGTGATCGCCCCCTTCGGCGCCAAGCCCGCCAGCGCGATTCCGGTCGTCACCTCACCGGCCGCCGTGGCCTCCGCGGTCCGTGCCGCCACCGGCCGCCCCATCGGCCGCCTCCCGATCCGCCCGCAGGCGGCGGTGGCGCAGGCGGTGCAGCAGCAGTAGGAGGCAGGAGGGGGTGGGGGAGGGCCGGCGCGGAGCGGGCCCCCGGCCCTCGCGGGCTGGTCCGGGCTGACCGGGGCTGAAGATTCGTGACCGCAGTGCGCGACGGCAGTGCGTGACCGTAGTTGGCGGCCTCGCGGGAGCGCGCTCGCAGGTCGCGCAGGCTCTCCTTTACTCCTCTGCGTTCTGCCTCGTGTGCACCAGTCCGGCAATGAGGTGCGCCCGCTCGGCCATGGCGCCGATCAGCAGATACTCGTGGTCGGCGTGGGCGCCGCCACCTACCGCTCCGAGGCCGTCGAGCGTGGGCACCCCCAGCGCGGCCGTGAAGTTGCCGTCGCTTCCGCCGCCGACCGCCGTGCCGTCGAGACTCGGAAGCAGGCGCCGTGCCACCGCGAAGAGTTCGGCCGACGCCGACTCGGGCATCGGGGGCCGGCTGACGGCTCCCTGAACCGCGATCTCCGCCTCGTCGAGATGCGGGGCCAGTGCCGCGAACGCAGCTTCGATGCGGTCCTTCTCGTCGGTCGACTCGACCCGGACGTCGACGATGACGGTCGCCGCTGCGGGAACGACGTTGTCCAGGGTTCCTGCCGACGCGACGGTCGGGGTGACGGTCGTGCCGAGGTCGGGCCGGCCGAGCGCTGCGATGTCCAGTACCTGGTGCGAGGCTTCGATCAGGGCGTTGACCCCGGCCGCGGGCTCAAGGCCCGCGTGCGACGCCCGGCCCGTGACGGAGACTTGGAACGTGCCGCAGCCTTTACGGCCGGTCTTCAGGCCTCCGCCGTCAGCGGCACCCTCGCACACCAGCACCGCGCCGCAGGCAAGGGCGCGTTCCTCGATGAGGGCTCGGGAGGAGCGGGAGCCGACCTCTTCGTCGGCGGTCACCAGGATCTCGACGCCCGACCGGTCGTCGAGCGTCGCCAGACCGTGAATGGCCTGCACCAGGCCGCCCAGCATGTCGAAGACCCCGGGGCCGGTTGCCCGCCCGTCTTCGGCCTTGAACGGGCGGCGTTCAAGAGTGCCGAGCGGAAACACCGTGTCGTGGTGACCGAGGATCAGCACTCTGGGGTCGCCGCCGGCCGACCAGTGGACGTGCGGCCCGGCCTCGCTCGCGATGAGGTGGGCCTGCCCGCCGAGGCGGCTCTCGATGACGGCGGCGACGGCTTCGGCCGAGGCCGTCAAGGCGTGGAGATCGCGCGAGGGAGACTCGATGTCGACGAGTGTCCTGAGATCCTCGAGCATCGCGTCAACACTCGCGTCCACGCCCTTGTGCATCGTCACGCCGCAAGGGTACGCGGTACGCCGCCCGCCACTGGGCGTGAGCCGTTGCGGGAGCACCGGCCGGGTGCCTCTTTGGACCATGCGCGCGGAAGGCGGCCGGTGTGCGGGGCGAACGCGGCGAGGGAGGCCCTCCGTTGGGAGGGCCTCCCTACCTGTAGCCCCATGCAAGGGCGTTGGAGGCCGTGGCGGGAATCGAACCCACGTAACTCGCTTTGCAGGCGAGTCCCTAAACCACTCGGGCACACGGCCGGGTTGCTGTGCTGATCCCGACTGTAGGCCGCGGAGTGGGGTGTCCGGCAAGGGGGCGGGGTGGGGTGCCATGGAGCTGTCATACGGGGCAACGTGGGGCAACATGCCGTTCATGAAGCGGGCCTGTGCCGTCGGGGCGGGGCTCCGGCGGGGCCCCCGGTCCTCAAGCCGCCTTTCAAGCCGCCTCTCAAGCCGTCCCTCAAGCCGTTCCTCACGCCGTGTGCAGGAACTCCTCCACCGTCGGTCCGAAGGTCTCCGGTGCGTCCACCCATGGGTAGTGGCCCACCTCGTGCAGCTGCCGCACCCGTGCGTCCGGGAACGACTCGGCCACCAGCTCGCCCGCCCGCATACCGGTCACCGCGTCCCGGTCACCGGTCACCACCAGCACCGGGCAGGTCACCTCCCGCAGTCCGGCCACCAGTGCCGTCCGCAGCTGCTCGTCCACGCCCTGCCAGAACCCGGCCCGCGGTACCGGCCCCAACTGCTCGCCCTCCGTGGCGGCATGGGCCCGCTGTGGCTCGTCCCACCGTCCGTAGGCGAGCGGCGCCGCGGCGAACAGCAGCTCCCGTACCTCGTTCAGATCGGAGGCGTCGGCCAGCTGCTGTACGGCCGCCGAAGCCTGCGGCCACCACTCCTCGTGCGCCCGCGACGCGAAGATCTCCTGCGCGTCGTCGGGAAGTTCGCCCTGGAGACGGGAGCCGGGGCAGACCAGCACCAGCCGGCTCAGTCGTTGCGGATGCCCCGCCGCGTACGCCTGCGCGACCGCGGCACCCGCGTCGTGCGCGAGCAGCGCGAACCGCTCCAGGCCCAGGTGCTCGCGGAGCGCTTCGACATCCTCGGAGAGCTGCGGGAAGGCGTAGCGGGACGGGTCGGCGGCGGAGGGGGAGTCGCCGGTGCCGCGGCTGTCCGGGATGATCAGCTGCCGGTCTGCGGCCATCCCGCCGAGGTCGCCCAGGTACGCGGCGTCCCGCCCGGGTCCGCCGGCCAGGCACACCAGGGGCGGCAGCGGCGAGTCGGCCGGTCCGAGGACGCGGTAGTGGAGCTCGGCATCGTCGTATGTGCGGAAGTGCGGCATACGGACAGCTTGCCCGACGCGCGGCCAGGAGAACTCGCGGCGACGATGGCCAAGGGCCTCGCGGCGTCGGAGGCGGGGGCGCACCGCGGCGGCCACCGTGAGAGCTCGCCGGCCACCGCGAGGGCTCGTCGGCCACCGTGAGGGCTCGTCGGCCACCGCGGGGCATCCCCCTCCGCGACGTAGGACCGACGACCGATCCGATCCCCGTCTCCCGACAGGGGCACAGCCGCGATACGGCCCTTACGCTGGCCCGATGACCGCTGACCGCCCCCGCGGCGCCGACCCCGGCACCGACGCCGACGCCGACCCCGACCCCGACCCCGGCACCGACGCCGACCCCGACCCCGGCACCGGCGGGATCGGGATCGAGCCCCACACCGCCCCCGCCCCTGCCCCCGACTCCGCCACAGCCACCACGGCCGCCACGGCCACCGGCACCATCGCCGCCACCACCACCACCACCCACCCCACCCCCTCCGCGCCCCCCGGCGACGCGCACGACGGCGCCGGGATCCTCGGCCGGGACCACCGTGCGCTCACCTTCGGGATCATCTCCGTCGTCTCGGTCGTCGCCTTCGAGGCGAGTGCCGTGAACACCGCGATGCCTCTCGCCGCCCGCGCCCTGGACGGCATCGGGCTGTACGCCTTCGCCTTCTCCGCCTTCTTCACGGCGAGCCTGTTCGCGATGGCGCTCGCGGGGGAGTGGAGCGACCGGCGCGGCCCGCTCGGACCGCTGTTCGGCGGGATCGCCGCGTTCGGGGTGGGGCTGCTGGTGGCGGGCGGTGCCCCGAGCATGGGGATGTTCATCGCGGGCCGCGGGGTGCAGGGCATCGGCGGCGGGCTGGTCGTGGTCTCGCTGTATGTGGTCGTCGGCCGTGCCTATCCCGAGAGACTGCGCCCGTCGATCATGGCGTCGTTCTCGGCGGCCTGGGTGGTGCCGGTGATCGTCGGTCCGCTGGTCGCGGGTGCCGTCACCGAACAGCTCGGCTGGCGCTGGGTCTTCCTCGCCATCCCCGTCCTGATACTGCTGCCGCTCGCGGTGATGCTGCCCGCGCTGCGCAAGCTGCCCCGTACACCGCCCGGCCCGCGCGGCGGCGCGCGGCAGGTGCTGGGCAACCGGCGTTGTCTGCTCGCGCTGGCCGTCGCCGCGGGTGCCTGCCTGCTCCAGTACGCGGGCCAGCATCCGACCTGGTTCGCGCTGCTGCCCGCGGCCGCCGGACTGGCCCTGCTGGTACCGGGCATCGTGCGGCTGCTGCCCCGCGGCACGTTCCGGGCGGCGCGCGGTCTGCCGAGCGTGGTGCTGATGCGTGGTCTGGCCGCGGGTGCGCTGGTCGCGGCCGAGAGCTTCATCCCGCTGATGCTGGTGACCCAGCGCGGACTGTCCGCCACCCTCGCCGGCCTCTCCCTCACCGGCGGCGGACTGACCTGGGCGCTCGGTTCGTACGTCCAGAGCAGGCCGCGGATGGAGCCGTACCGGGAGCGGCTGATGGGCCTGGGGATGGTCCTCCTGGCGGCGGCCATCGTGACGGTGCCGCTGGCCCTGCTCGACGGCGTGCCGGCCGCGGTCGTCGCGGTGGGCTGGACGGTCGGCGGGTTCGGCATGGGCCTGAACATCTCCAGCGGTGGCGTCCTGCTGCTGAAGCTGTCCCGGCCGCAGGAGGCGGGCAGCAACTCCGCGTCCCTCCAGATGTCGGACGCGCTGGGGAATGTCACCTTCGTCGGCCTCAGCGGTGTGCTGTTCGTGGCGTTCGGCGGTGGCTCGATCGCCGTGAACGGGCCCGCGGCCACCGCCGGTGCCGGTTCGGCGAGCCATCCGGCGGCCTTCGCGGCCGTGTTCGCGGCGATGGCGGTGGTGGCGCTGGCCGGCGCCGGTGTAACAACCCGGTTGCGGCCGGAGCGGGGTTGAGGGAGCGGCGTCGACGCCGCGTCACCGCCCTCACCACGGCAACCACCGGAATCCAGGGCCGGAGGGCGATTGTGACCTCGGTCCCACCCCGGGGTGACCCGGCCTGGTAACCCCGGAGCGTGAACCGGCGCACGGGTAGGCTGACGCGGTTGCCGATCGCCGAGTTCAGCCGACGGAGACCGTGACTACCACCACCAGCGCCACCAATAACCATCACCTGTCCCCGGCCTTCCCGGGACGGGCCCCTTGGGGTACCGCGAACAAGCTGCGTGCCTGGCAGCAGGCGGCCATGGACCGCTACATCCAGGCACAGCCGAGAGACTTCCTCGCCGTCGCGACGCCCGGAGCCGGCAAGACGACGTTCGCGCTCACGCTCGCCTCGTGGATGCTGCACCACCACGTCGTGCAGCAGGTGACGGTCGTGGCACCGACCGAGCATCTGAAGAAGCAGTGGGCGGAGGCGGCGGCCCGGATAGGGATCAAGCTCGACCCGGAGTACAGCGCGGGGCCGTTGGGCCGCGAGTACCACGGCGTCGCGATCACCTATGCCGGTGTGGGCGTACGGCCCATGCTGCACCGCAACCGGATCGAGCAGCGCAAGACGCTGGTCATCCTCGACGAGATCCACCATGCCGGTGACTCGAAGTCCTGGGGTGAGGCATGCCTGGAGGCGTTCGAACCCGCCACCCGGCGGCTCGCGCTGACCGGTACGCCCTTCCGGTCCGACACCAACCCGATTCCGTTCGTGACGTACGAGGAGGGCAACGACGGCATCCGGCGTTCCTCCGCCGACTACACCTACGGATACGGGAACGCGCTGGGCGACGGCGTCGTCCGGCCGGTCATCTTCCTCTCCTACAGCGGCAATATGCGCTGGCGGACGAAGGCGGGCGACGAGATCGCGGCCCGGCTCGGCGAGCCGATGACCAAGGACGCGGTCTCGCAGGCCTGGCGTACCGCGCTGGATCCGCGCGGCGAGTGGATGCCGAATGTGCTGCGCGCCGCCGACCAGCGGCTGAGCGAGGTCCGTAAGTCCATCCCGGACGCCGGGGCGCTGGTGATCGCCTCCGACCAGGAGCAGGCGCGGGCGTACGCCAAGCTGATCCGGGAGATCACCGGCGAGGGCGCCACCCTCGTCCTGTCCGACGACACCGGCGCCTCGCAGCGCATCGACGACTTCGCGTACTCCCAGGACCGCTGGATGGTCGCGGTCCGGATGGTGTCCGAGGGGGTGGACGTGCCGCGGCTGGCGGTCGGGGTGTACGCCACCACGATCTCGACGCCGCTGTTCTTCGCGCAGGCCGTCGGGCGCTTCGTGCGCTCCCGCAAGCGCGGCGAGACCGCCTCCGTCTTCCTGCCCACCGTCCCGATGCTCCTCGGCTTCGCCAACGAGATGGAGGTCGAGCGCGACCACGTCCTCGACAAGCCGAAGAAGGACGGGGAGGAGGACCCGTACGCCGAATCCGAGAAGGAGATGGAGGAGGCGAACAAGGAGCAGGACGAGGACACCGGCGAGCAGGAGCAGTTCTCGTTCGAGGCGCTGGAGTCGGAGGCGGTCTTCGACCGGGTGCTCTACGACGGTGCCGAGTTCGGGATGCAGGCCCACGCGGGCAGCGAGGAGGAGCAGGACTACCTCGGCATCCCCGGACTGCTGGAGCCCGACCAGGTGCAGATGCTGCTCCAGAAGCGGCAGGCGCGGCAGATCGCCCACAGCAAGAAGCGGCCGGACGAGGAGGCGGATCTGCTGGAGCTGCCGGCCGAGCGGCGTCCCGTGGTCACGCACAAGGAGCTGCTGGAGCTCAGGAAGCAGCTGAACACGCTGGTGGGGGCGTATGTCCACCAGAGCGGGAAGCCGCACGGTGTGATCCACACCGAGCTGCGGCGGGTGTGCGGCGGGCCGCCGAGCGCGGAGGCCACCGCCGGGCAGCTGGGTGAGCGGATCAAGAAGGTACGGGAGTGGGCCACGCGGATGAAGTGAGTCCGCGGGTGGCCCGTGGGGCGGTGTGCCGGTTGCGGCGCGCCGCCCCTTGCTCGTTCTCGTCCCCTCGCCCCCGCTCCCGCCCCCGCGACGGAGAGAAGCGGAGCCGCACATTCCCATAACGCCCGGATGGCGCTGTAGCCCAACCTGAAACACAACGGGCCGTTGTGAGCGGACCTACAGGGATATTCCGGGCGGGAAAGCCCGGATTCTGGACGGACTCTTCCGCTCACCGGACTGGCTCGCTACTGTCCCGCTCACGCACACGCCCCGTGGCAGCGCCGCCGCGGAGCGCAGCCGGTGCCATGCGGCCGGCGGCCTCTAGCGCGCGCTGCTCCGGGACACTCGCAGCGCGTCGCGTCCGAGTGCCGCCACTCACCCAGGAGGCGTCGTGACCGCAGAGACCTCCCAGACCCTCGACCGAGGGCTGCGCGTCCTCAAACTGCTTGCCGACACCGACCACGGGCTGACCGTCACCGAGCTCTCCAACAAGCTCGGCGTCAACCGCACCGTGGTCTACCGTCTGCTGGCCACGCTGGAGCAGCACGCTCTGGTGCGCCGCGACATAGGCGGCCGGGCCCGGGTCGGTCTGGGCGTGCTGCGCCTGGGCCGTCAGGTGCATCCGCTGGTCAGAGAGGCCGCGCTGCCCGCGCTGCGGTCGCTCGCCGAGGACGTGGGGGCCACCGCGCACCTCACCCTCGTCGACGGCACGGAAGCGCTGGCCGTCGCCGTGGTGGAGCCGACCTGGACCGATTACCACGTGGCCTACCGGGCGGGGTTCCGTCATCCGCTGGACCGGGGCGCCGCCGGACGGGCGATCCTCAAGGCCCGGCAGGGCCGTACCCAGGACGCCGGACTCGCCCTGACACACGGGGAGTTGGAGGCCGGCGCGAGCGGTGCGGCGGCGCCGCTGCTCGGGGTGAGCGGTATCGAGGGGAGCGTGGGCGTGGTGATGCTCGCGGACACCGTCTCCGAGCGGATCGGACCGCGGGTGGTCGACGCGGCCCGGGAGGTGTCGGAGGCGCTGCGCTGAGGCCGTGGGTGCGGCCGGGGTCACGGGGTGTGAAGGGGCGGTGGCCGTGTCGTGAGGCCACAGCGCCTTGAGGCTCTGTTGGAGCGGGTGTCAATTAGGGTGGCGGAGTGTCCTCACGCACCCGCGCCCTGGCTTTCTGCGCCACCCTGGTTCTCGCCCTCCTCCTCGCCGCGGCGTTCGCCCCGCTGCCGTACTCGGTCGCCTATCCGGGCATGACGGCGAACGTCCTCGGCAAGGACAAGGGCAAGCCGGTGATCACCATCACCGGCGCCGGGACCCGCAAGACGAGCGGGCAGCTGCGGATGACCTCGATCGTCGCCACCGGCCCGGACGCCTCGGTCCATCTGCCGGACATCCTCAAGGGGTGGCTGAGCACGGACGAGGCCGTGATGCCGCGGGAGGCGGTCTACCCGGTGGGCGAGAACACCGAGGAGATCGCCGAGCACAACGCGAAGCAGATGGAGGAGTCCCAGGACACCGCCACCAGCGCCGCGCTCGGGCAGCTCGGCAAGTCCGCCAAGGACATCAAGGTGAAGCTGAGCCTCGCGGACGTGGGCGGGCCGAGCGCCGGGCTGATGTTCGCCCTCGGCATCGTCGACAAGCTGGACGGCGACGGTGCGGGCCACGACCTGACCGGTGGGCGCACCATCGCCGGTACGGGGACCATCACCGCCGGTGGCAAGGTCGGCGCGGTGGGCGGGGTCCCGCTGAAGACCCAGGCCGCGCACCGGGACGGCGCCTCGGTCTTCCTGGTCCCGCGCAAGGAGTGCACGGACGCGCGGGCGGAGCTGCCGAAGGGGATGCGGCTGGTCCCGGTCACGACGCTCGACGGTGCGGTGGACGCCCTGAAGGCCCTGCGCACCGGGGGCAAGGTTCCGCACTGCTGACCCCGGCGCTACCGCTTCTGTGGCACCACCGCTCGCGCGTCCCGCCGCTCCCGCCTGCGCCGGGCTGCCCGCGCCTCACCCCTCCTTGATGAACCCCTCCCGGATCAGCCAGTTCTTGGCGACCTCGTGCGGGTCCTCGCCGTCCACGTCGACCTTGCGGTTCAGCTCCTGGGCGACGGTGTTGTTGAGGGCCTTGGTGACCGGGGCCAGGACCTCGGCGATGGCCGGGTACTTCTTCAGGGCCTCGGCGTTGATCTCGGGGGCGACGTTGTAGTTGGGGAAGAAGTGCTTGTCGTCGGCCAGGACGTGCAGATGCATCGCCTTGATCCGGCCGTCGGTGGTGAAGACCTCGCCGAACGCACAGGTGCCCTTCTGCGTCTCGGTGTAGACGACGCCGCCGGTCATCTTGCGGACATTGGCCGACGGCACCTGCATGCCGTACGCCCGCGCCATGCCCGGCAGACCGTCGTTGCGGGTGGCGAACTCGTTCTCCACGCACATCGTGACCGCGCCCGGCTTCTTGTGGGACAGCGCCGCGACGTCCGAGAGGTCGCGCACCCCCAGCTTCTTCCAGTTCGCGGAGTTCAGCGCCAGCGCGTAGGTGTTGTTCAGCGTCGAGGCCGGCAGCCAGACGATGCCGTTCTTCCGGTCCTCGTCGCGGACCGCCTTCCACTGCTTCTGCGGATCGACGATCGGCTTGGTGTGGCCGAGGTAGGTGATCCAGCCGGTGCCGGTGTACTCGTACGCGGCGTCCGCCGTACCGGACTTGACGGCCTCGCGTGCGCCGATCGAGCCCTGGATGCTGGTCTTGTCGATGACCTTGGCGCCCGCCGCCTCGAAGACGATGCCCATCATCTGGCCGAGGACGATCTGCTCGGTGAACTCCTTCGAGGTCACGGTCAGCTGCGCCCCGGTGAGCGGCCGGCCCGGGTAGCCGGCCTTCGGCCCCGGCCGCACGTTGTCGGTCATCGCGCTGCCGCTGACCAGGCCGCAGGCGCCGAGCAGGGTGGCGAGCAGCACCACGAGGAAGCGGGCGCCCCGGCGTCTTCCGGGGCGGCGGCGCGGGTCCTGACGCGAAGGGTCCCTCATGTCGTCGCCTCCAGTCCGCGCGGCCGCAGCAGCAGTTCGGCCAGCGACGCCAGCCACTCGACCAGCAGGGCGAGCGCCACGGTGAGCACCGAACCGAGGATCAGTACGGGCATGCGCTGGGTGACGATGCCCGCCGAGATCAGGTCACCGAGGCCGCCGCCCCCGCCGAAGGTGGCCAGGGTCGCGGTGCCGACGTTCAGTACCAGCGCGGTGCGGACGCCGGCCAGGATCAGCGGTACGGCCAGCGGGAGTTCGACCTTGGTCAGCACGAGGGTGGGGGACATGCCGATGCCGCGGGCGGCCTCGGTCAGCGTCGGGTCGATGCCGCGCAGCCCGGCGATGGTGTTGGCGAGGACCGGCAGCACGGCGTAGATGACCATGCCGACGATCGCCGAACGGGCCCCGATGCCCAGCCAGATGACCAGCAGGATCAGCAGACCCAGGGCCGGGATGGCCTGCCCGAGGTTGGCGAAGGCCATGGCGACCGGGGTGGCCCGGCGCAGTTTGGAGCGGGTCAGCGCGATGCCCAGCGGGATCGCGATGATCAGTACGAAGAAGGTGGAGATCACGGTGAGCTGGATGTGCTGCCGCAGCGCGATCCACACCTTGCCGTTGTCCACCGCCTGGTGGGCGATGGAGTCCAGCCGGGCGCCGCGGAACCACAGCCAGGTGGCGAGCAGCGCGGCGACCAGAAAGACCGGCATGAAGGTCCACTTCTGCCAGCTGATCCGGCGCCGGGCGGACGGCGCCGACCGGGTGGGCGCCTCACCGGACGCCAGCTCCCGTTCCTCCATTTCGACGTCGTCACGGAAGGCCAGGGCCTCGTGGTCGCTCGGGCGCCGCCCGTCCCGGCGCGGGCTGCCCTCGCCGTGTGGGCTCATGCCTTGACCCCCTGGCCGCCGTCCGCGCCGTCCACGCCCTCCTGGGCCAGATGCGTCTGCCGGGCGCGCTGCTCCTGGAGCTGGTGCTGGTGCTCGACGGCTTCGAGGTGGTCCGCCTCCAGCAGCTCCTGCACGTTGTTCATCAGCGTCTCCATGTCGACCACGCCGATGTACTCGCCGCGCCGCCCGGTGACCGCGACCCGGCCCGCGCTGTCGGTGAGCACCGCCTCCAGCGCGTCGCGCAGTGTCGCGTCCCGGGACACGCTGTGCTGGACCGGGGCCCCGGCCCGCGCCAGCGATCCCTTGGCGCGGGACAGATCGCCCCGGCGCAGCCATTTGTACGGCCGGCCGTTGCGGTCCAGCAGCAGCAGTTCGTTGTGCGAGCCGGAGCGCATCAGCTCGAAGATGGACTCCAGCGGGTCGTCGATCCTGGCGGTGGGGAAGTCGACCACGCCCACGTCGCGTACGCGGGTGAGGTTCAGCCGCTTGAGCGCCGCCCCCGCGCCCACGAAGCCGGAGACGAAGTCGTCGGCGGGGTTGGTGAGGATGGCTTCGGGGGTGTCGAACTGGGCGATGTGCGAGCGCTCGCGGAGCACCGCGATGCGGTCGCCGAGCTTGATGGCCTCGTCGAAGTCGTGGGTGACGAAGCAGATGGTCTTGTGCAGCTCGTGCTGGAGCCGGATCAGCTCGTCCTGGAGGTGGTCGCGGGTGATCGGGTCGACGGCGCCGAACGGCTCGTCCATCAGCAGGACGGGCGGGTCGGCGGCGAGGGCGCGGGCGACGCCGACGCGCTGCTGCTGGCCGCCGGAGAGCTGGCGGGGATAGCGGCCGTGGAATTCGCCGGGGTCCAGGCCGACCAGGTCGAGCATCTCCTCGACCCGGTTCTTGATCTTCGACTTGGACCAGCCGATCATCTTCGGGACCAGCGCGATGTTCTGCGCGACCGTCATGTGCGGGAAGAGGCCGGAGGCCTGGATGGCGTAGCCGATCGTGCGGCGCAGCTTGACCGGGTCCATGTCGGTGACGTCCTCGTCGCCGATCCGGATCCGTCCGGAGGTCGGCTCGATCAGCCGGTTGATCATTTTCAGGGTGGTGGACTTGCCGCAGCCCGAGGGCCCCACGAGGATCACGATCTCGCCGGCCTTGATCTCCATGTCGACGTTGTCCACCGCGGGGACGGGGTTTCCCGGGTAGAGCTTCGTCAGGTTCTCCAGATGGATCCTCGCCCCGGTGGTGGCGGCGTTCTCTGGCGTCTCAGGCACGGATCCCCCTGGAGATGGTCAGGCGTCCGATCAGGACGTATGCGGCGTCGAAGAGAAGAGCGAGGATGGCGATCCCGACGGTGCCGGAGAGCACCTGGTTGAGGGAGTTGGCGCTGCCCAGCGAGGCGATCCCGCGGAAGATCTCGTTGCCCAGGCCGGGGCCGGAGGCGAAGGCGGCGATGGCGGCGATGCCCATCAGCATCTGGGTGGCGACCCGGATGCCGGTGAGGATGGGCGGCCAGGCCAGCGGGAGTTCGACGCGCAGGAGCTGGGAGGTGCGGGACATCCCGATGCCCCTGGCCGCGTCGACCAGGTCCGGGTCCACCCCGCGCAGCCCGACGATGGCGTTGCGGACCACCGGCAGCAGCCCGTACAGGGTCAGCGCGATCACCGTCGGGGGGACGCCCAGGCCGACGATCGGGATCAGCAGACCGATCAGGGCCAGTGAGGGGATGGTCAGAATGGTCGCGGTCGAGGTGGTGGCGAGATTGCCCGCCCATTCGCTGCGATAGGTCAGCACGCCGATCAGGACCCCCAGCACGGTGGCGAGCACCATGCACTGGAAGACCGCGCTGGCATGCTGATACGTATCCGTCAGCAGCTGGGCGTGCCGGGTGCCGACGTACTCCCAGAAGCTCACTCGGTCTCCTCGGTCAGTCTCCCGATGCCTGTTTCACCAGCGGGACAATCCGCAACGGAACCGGATTTTCCATGACGATTGCCGTCGATGCCCGCACGATGCCATCAAAGCCCACAACCCGGTCGATCACACGCTGTAGATCGGCGTTGGACCGGGCGACAAGCCTGCACAGCATGTCCCCATGTCCCGTCGTTGTATGCAGCTCCAACACCTCGGGAACGGTCGTCAAGTGGGCGCGTACGTCATTGCCTTGGCCCTGTTTGATCTCAAGTGTGGCGAAAGCGGTCACGGGATAGCCGAGTGCCGCCGGGTCCACATCCGGCCCGAAGCCCCGGATCACTCCATTCGACTGAAGCCGGTCGAGCCTGGCCTGGACCGTCCCGCGGGCCACCCCCAGCCGCCGGGACGCCTCCAGGACGCCGATCCGCGGCTCCTCGGCGAGCAGCTCCAGCAGGGCCCCGTCCAAATGATCGATCGCCATCGCTCGCACCGTCCCTTTTGATGGTCATCATGTACAGATAGCTCGGCGGCTGCGCCTTTTCGCTATGCATAATGCCCAGAAAATCCGCGAACTATTGCGCACCTTGTGGATCGGAGGGACTCTGCGACCATGGCAGACACCACGATGCACACCCAGCCCACCACCCCCGACACGGCTCGGCAGGCGGACCCCTTCCCGGTCAAGGGGATGGACGCGGTCGTCTTCGCCGTCGGGAATGCCAAGCAGGCCGCGCACTATTACTCGACCGCCTTCGGTATGCAGCGCGTCGCCTACTCCGGTCCGGAGAACGGCAGCCGCGAGACCGCGAGCTATGTGCTCGAATCCGGCGGCGCCCGGTTCGTGTTCACCTCGGTCATCAAGCCCAGTACCGAGTGGGGCCACTTCCTCGCCGACCATGTCGCGGCCCACGGCGACGGTGTCATCGACCTCGCCCTCGAGGTCCCGGACGCCCGCGCCGCCTACGAGCACGCCGTCGCCCACGGCGCCACCGGCCTGGAGAAGCCCTACGAGCTCACCGACGAGCACGGCACCCTCGTCCTGGCGGCCATCGCCACGTACGGCAAGACCCGGCACACCCTCGTCGAGCGCTCCCGTTACCACGGCCCCTACCTGCCCGGCTTCGTCGCCGCCGAGCCGCTGGTGGAGACCGGCCCGCGGCGCTTCCAGGCCATCGACCACTGCGTCGGCAACGTCGAACTCGGCAAGATGAACGAGTGGGTGGCCTTCTACAACAAGGTCATGGGCTTCACCAACATGAAGGAGTTCGTGGGCGACGACATCGCCACCGAATACAGCGCGCTGATGTCGAAGGTCGTCGCCGACGGCACGCTCAAGGTGAAGTTCCCGATCAACGAGCCCGCGATCGCGAAGAAGAAGTCGCAGATCGACGAGTACCTGGAGTTCTACGGCGGCCCCGGCGTCCAGCACATCGCGCTGGCCACCAACGACATCGTCGCCAGCGTCCGGGCGATGCGCGCCGCCGGCGTGGAGTTCCTGAACACCCCCGACTCCTACTACGACACCCTCGGTGAGTGGGCCGGTGAGACCCGGGTGCCCGTGGAGACGCTCCGTGAGCTGAAGATCCTGGTCGACCGCGACGAGGACGGCTATCTGCTCCAGATCTTCACCAAGCCGGTCCAGGACCGGCCGACCGTGTTCTTCGAGATGATCGAGCGGCACGGCTCCATGGGCTTCGGCAAGGGCAACTTCAAGGCCCTCTTCGAGGCGATCGAGCGGGAGCAGGAGCGCCGCGGCAACCTCTGACCGCGGACGGGCTGCGCGCTGGCCCCCTGTGGGCCGTACACGATCTTCCGTGTACGGCCCACGGATGCGAGGCTGAGGGTATGGACCTCATCGCACGGCTGCGCGCCGGACTCCCGGGTGAAGCGATCCTCACCGACCCCGACGTCACGGGCTCCTACGCCCATGACATGGCGAGCTTCTGCGAGGCCGGGACACCCGCCGTGGTCGTCCTGCCGCGCACCGTCGAACAGGTCCAGCACATCATGCGGACGGCCACGGAACTGCGGATTCCGGTCGTCCCCCAGGGCGCGCGCACGGGCCTGTCGGGTGCCGCCAACGCCTCCGACGGCTGCCTCGTGCTCTCCCTGGTCAAGATGGACCGGATCATCGAGATCAACCCCGTCGACCGGATCGCGGTCGTCGAACCCGGCGTCATCAACGCCGTCCTCTCCCGCGCGGTGAACGAACACGGCCTCTACTACCCGCCCGACCCCTCCAGTTGGGAGGAGTGCTCCATCGGCGGGAACATCGGCACCGCCTCCGGCGGCCTGTGCTGCGTCAAGTACGGCGTCACCGCCGAGTACGTCCTCGGCCTGGACGTCGTCCTCGCCGACGGGCGGCTGTTGACGACCGGCCGGCGTACCGCCAAGGGCGTCGCGGGCTACGACCTCACCCGGCTGTTCGTCGGCTCCGAGGGCAGCCTGGGCATCGTCGTACGCGCCGTCCTCGCCCTCAAGCCGGAGCCGCCGGGGCAGCTCGCGCTGGCCGCCGAGTTCCCCTCCACCGCGGCCGCCTGCGAGGCCGTCTGCGAGATCATGGCCCGCGGCCACGCCCCCTCGCTGCTGGAGCTGATGGACCGTACGAGCATCCGCGCCGTCAACGACATGGCGCAGATGGGCCTCCCGGACAGCACCGAGGCGCTGCTGCTGGCCGCCTTCGACACCCCCGATCCGGCCGCCGACCTCGCCGCCGTCGGGAAGCTGTGCACCGCGGCGGGCGCCACCGAGGTCGTGCCCGCCGAGACCGCCGCCGAGTCCGATCTGCTGCTCCAGGCCCGCAGGCTGACCCTGACCGCGCTGGAACGGGTCAAGTCCGCCACCATGATCGACGACGTCTGCGTCCCGCGCTCCCGGCTCGCCGAGATGCTCGACGGCACCGCCGCCATCGCCGAGAAGTACGGCCTGACCATCGGCGTCTGCGCGCACGCGGGCGACGGCAACACCCACCCCACCGTCTGCTTCGACGCGGCCGACCCCGACGAGTCCCGCCGGGCCCGCGAGTCCTTCGACGACATCATGGCGCTCGGCCTGCACCTGGGCGGCACCATCACCGGTGAGCACGGCGTCGGCGTCCTGAAGAAGGAGTGGCTGGCGCGCGAACTGGGGCCGGTGGGCGTGGAGTTGCAGCGCGGTATCAAGGACGTCTTCGATCCGCTGGGGATCCTCAACCCCGGAAAGCTGTTCTGAAGCACCCGGGCCCCGGGGCTGTTCCTTGCCGTGCGGCCGGACAGGTACTCGCGGGCATTTTACTCGTCGTGGCGAGCATGTGCCGAAAGGGGAATTCCCGCCGGGGTTCCGACGTGTTCCGGCGTGGTTCGGAACGTGGATCCGGCGTGGCGAGAGCGGACCTTTCCGCATACCCTGAACACGAATATCTGCGTCCGTCGGTCCTTCAGTGAGGAGTTCGGCCGCGGCGGTCATATACGGATTCCGTCGCTTGAGGTTGCGCCGTTCCCCGCGCGCACGATTTTCGTCGTGAGGGAGATCGATTCCCATGGACCTCAACACCATCACCGAAGTCGTCCGGCGACCGCCCGACCGGCCAGGCGCCCACTGGCGGGCGGGCGATGCCTGGCTCGCCGGCGGAACATGGCTGTTCTCCGTGGAGCAGCCGGACCTGCGCCGCCTGATCGACCTGACGGCGTTGCGCTGGGAGCCCCTCGTCCCGAGCGGAGCGGGCCTCGGAATCGGCGCCACGTGCACCATCAGCGAGCTGTATGCCTGTGCGCTGCCGGACGAGTGGATCGCGGGCCGCCTCTTCGCGAAATGCTGCGAGGCGTTCCTGTCCTCGTTCAAAGTCTGGAGTTCGGCGACCGTCGGCGGCAATATCTGTATGTCCTTGCCGGCCGGCCCCATGATTACGCTGACGGTCGCGCTCGAAGCACGGTACGAGCTGTGGGCTGCTGACGGTTCCGCGCGCACCGTCGATGCTCTCGCCTTTGTGACCGGCGACCATCAGAACATTCTCGCCCCCGGGGAAATCCTGCGGCGCATCGATATTCCGGCGCACGCCCTGCGAAAACGCACCGCGCACCGCCGCTTCTCGCTGACCCGCCTCGGCCGTTCGACGGTATTCCTCATCGGTACGCAATCGCCGGGAACGAGCGACCTGCTGCTCACCGTCACCGCCGGCACCACACGGCCGGTGCGCATGACCTTCGACGCCATGCCCGATGCCCGGACGCTGGAGCAGAGCATCGACGCCCTCCCGGCCGACGTCTGGTTCGCCGATCCCAACGGAACCATCGGCCACCGCCGCCACCTCACACGGCACTTCGCCGAAGAGATCCGTCGCGAACTCATGGCCGGGGGCCCGGCATGACCTACCTCGTGAACGGCCGGAGATTCGACGACGAACCGGACCCCGGTCAGTGCCTGCGCACGTTCCTCCGTGCGCTCGGCCACCACGGCGTCAAAAAGGGCTGCGACGCGGGCGATTGCGGCGCCTGCACGGTGTGGCTGGACGGCAGCCCGGTCCACAGCTGCATCACCCCCGCCTTCCGTGCGGACGGCCATGAGGTGACGACGATCGAAGGGCTCGGGTCCCCCGGGAACCTGCATCCGGTGCAGCGGCAGTTCCGTGACGCCCCGGGATTCCAGTGCGGTTTCTGCACCGCAGGGATGATCATGACGTCGGCAACGCTCACCGAGGCCCAGAAGGCGGACCTGCCACGGGCGTTGAAGGGAAACCTCTGCCGCTGCACCGGCTACCGAGCGATCGAGGATGCCGTGAAAGGCGTCGCCGGTGTGGCACGGGCCGCGCCGGGAAAGGCCGTCGGGACGAGCGTCGGTGCGCCGGCGGCCGAGGACGTGGTGACCGGCCGCGCCGAGTTCACGATGGACACGCACCTCGACGGCATGCTGCACCTCAAGGTGCTGCACTCACCCCACGCGCACGCCCGGATCGTCTCGATCGACAAGTCCGCCGCACTCGCGGTTCCCGGCGTGCGGCGCGTCTACACCTGGGAGGACGTGCCGCGCAGGCGCTTCACCACGGCGATCCACACCGACCATCTCGTGGACCCGGACGACACCTACCTCCTCGACCACACCGTCCGCTTCGTCGGCCAGCGCGTCGTCGCGGTCCTGGCCGACTCCGTCGGGGCGGCGGAAGAGGGCTGCCGGCAGGTCGTCGTGGAATACGAGGTGCTGCCGGCGGTCTTCGACCCCGAAGAGGCCATGGCCGAGGGGGCGCCGCAACTGCACGGCGCGGTGGACCCCTTCGTCCTCGACCCCGTCCACAACATCCTGGTGGAGATTCATTCGCAGATCGGTGATGTCGACGCGGGGTTCGCCGAGGCCGATGTGATCCACGAAGGCACGTACTTCTCCCCACGGGTGCAGCATGCGCATCTGGAGACCCACGGCTCGATCGCCTGGATGGACAACGGCCGCCTGAACGTCCGCACCAGTTCGCAGTCGCCGTCGATCGCGAAGGTGAAACTGGCCCATCTGTTCGCGCTGCGCCCGGACCGGCTCCGGGTGTTCTGCCAACGCGTGGGCGGCGGCTTCGGCGGCAAACAGGAGGTGATCTCGGAGGATCTGGCCGCGCTCGCCGCCCTGGACACCGGGCGCCCGGTCTCCTTCGAGTACACCCGGGAGGAGGAGTTCACCACCGCTTCGCCACGGCATCCGATGACGCTGACGGTCAAGCTCGGCGCGAAGGCGGACGGCACGCTCACGGCGCTCCAGGTCCGCAACGTGTCGAACACCGGCGCCTACGGCAACCACGCCGGCGAAACGCTGTACGCGGGCGGCGCCGCCGTCATGATCTACCGCTGCCCCCACAAGAAGTACGACGCGTTCTCCGTCTACACCAACACCGTGCCGAGCGGGGCCCTGCGCGGTTACGGGATGACGCAGCCGGCGTTCGCCGTGGAGTCGGCGATGGACGAACTCGCCCGCGCCCTGCACATGGATCCGCTCGCACTGCGACGGCGCAACATCGTGCGACCGGGCGAGCCGCTCCTCGCCATGCAGGAGGGCCCCGACGACGTGGTGTTCACCGAGGACGGCCTCGCGAAGTGCATCGACCTGGTGGACGCGGCCCTGGCCCGTACCGCCGAGGAGCCGCCGCCCGGCCCCGGGTGGCTCGTCGGGGCCGGTGTCGCGAGTTCCCTGCACGAGACCGCCCCGCCGACCGAACACCTCTCCGAGGCCTGGGTCACGCTGGGCGACGACCTCGTCTACGAGGTGGCCGTCGGCACCGTCGAGTTCGGCGAGGGCACGTCGACCGCGCATGTCCAGATCGCGGCCCACCAGTTGGGGACGACGCCGTCGCGGATCCGTCTGGTGCAGTCCGACACCGACCGCACGGGGTTCGACACCGGCGCCTTCGCGAGCGCGGGCCTGTTCGTGGCGGGCAACGCGGTACTCCGCGCGGCCGATGCCGTGCGCGACCGCATCCTGGAATTCGCCGCCGCGTACACGGGCGAGCATCTGGTGATGTGCTCGATGGACGACGAGAGCGTCCGCTGCGGTGACCGGCGGGTGCCGTTGGCGGAGCTCGTCGCCGCCGCCCGCGCGCGCGGAATCCGGTTCACCGCCGCCCGCAAGGCCCACGGCTCACCGCGCAGCGTCACCTCCAACACGCAGGGTTTCCGCATCGCCGTCCATCCGGTGACGGGCGAGATCCGCATCCTGCACAGCGTCCAGGCGACCGACGCCGCCGTCATCATCAACCCCGCGCAGGTCCGGGGACAGGTGGAAGGCGGGGTCGCCCAGGGCATCGGCTTCGCCCTGACCGAGAACCACCATGTCGACGCGAACGGTGCCATGGCCAACCCGAACTTCCGCAACTACCGCATCCCCGCCTACGCCGACATCCCCCGCACCGAGGTGCTGCTGGTGGACTCGGCGGATTCCCTCGGGCCCCTGCGCTCGAAGGGGATCGCGGAATGCTGCATCAACCCGGTGGCCCCCGCGCTGGCGAACGCGCTCCATGACGCCACGGGCGTCCGCCACCGCGCGCTGCCCCTGACACCGGAACGCATCTACCGACGGCTCGGCGACAGCGCGTCGGTGACGACAAGGCGGCGCACATGACCACCGAGAAGCCGCACGGCGCCGAGGCGACGGTCATCATCGGCCAGAAGGTCCGGCCCGGAAGGGAGCGGGAATTCGAGGCGTGGCAGGAGGGCGTCAACGCCGCTGCCGCCGACTACGCCGGTTTTCTCGGCGCCGAGATCTCCCCGCCGACGTCGCTGCAAACCGACTGGGTGGCCGTCTACCGGTTCGACTCGATCGCCCATCTGCAAGCGTGGATCAACAGCACCACCCGGCAGAGCTTCCTCGACCGTGGCCGCGAGTATCTCGACGGTCCGGCAACCCAGCAGGTCGTCAGCGGCGGCATACGGCCACCGGACCCGCTGGTGACCGTCGTGGTGACCCACCGCGTCCACCCGGACCACGTCGACGCCTTTCTCGCCTGGCAGCGCCGTATGGACCAGAAGGAGAGCGCCTTCGAGGGCTTTCGCGGAACCGAACTGTTCCGCCCGGTCGAGGGGCTCCAGGACGAATGGACCACGCTGTACCGCTTCGACAGCGCCGAGCACCTCGATGCCTGGCTGACGTCGGCGGAGCGGCAGGAAGCGCTCGCCGAGGGCGAGAAGTTCCACGACTTCCGCATGCGCACGATCGACAACTCGTTCGGCAGCTGGTTCGCCTTCGAGGAGAACGGCAAGGAAGCGCCGCCGCCCTCGGAGACCAAGACCTCCGTCGCGGTCTGGGTCGGCCTGTACCCGACCGTGGTGCTGCTGACGCTCGCGCTGTCGCCGCTGAAGATGCCGCTCTGGCTCGGGCTGCTCGTGGGCAACCTGCTGTCGAGCTTCATCATGAGCTTCGTGACGATGCCCTTCTACGTGAACCCGCTGCTCAGACGGTGGCTGCGGCCGCGCCCCGACGCACCGGCGAGGAAGACCCACCTCGTCGGCCTCGGCACCGTCGCCGCGGTGATGGTGTTCTGGGCCGTGGTCTTCTACCTCGTGACGACGCAGCTCTTGCATCTGCCCTGACCCGGCGCCCCCGGACGCCCCCGCACGGGCCACGACCGGATGTACACGGCACGGGAAGAACGGTTGACTGCCCCTATGACGATCAATGATCCGCACAGACCCGGCGAGGGCATGGTCACCTTCCGCGTGAGCGGCCAGGGTGTCGACGAGCTCAGCTACGCCGTGCAGGCGCCGGGCGACTCCGGCGGCGAAGAGCAGGTGCTCCGGCCCGAGTTGCCGTGGTTCGTGGTGACCGACGCGCGGGGCGTGGGCGCCATGCCGATGCTCACCCTCACCCTCGAAGGGCCCGACGCCCACGCGGAGTGCGAGATCCTCACCGACGGCGCACCGGCCGTCCGCGGCACCGTCCACGGCCCCGCGGCGACCGCCGTGTTCATGGCACGCGCCGCCGCCTCATAGAGTTCCGCCATGGACTCCTTTCTCCCCGGAATAGCCCTCCTCGTCATCTCCATCGCCCTCGTGGCCTCCACCACCGACCGCCGCTCCAAGGCGGTCGACCGCCGGCTCCAGCGGCTGGAGCGCAAAGTGGACCTGCTGCTGGCCCATGCGGGTGTCGCCGAGCCCGAGGACCCCAAGATGGCCGAGATCGACGACCTGCTCGCCCAGGGCAAGAAGATCCAGGCCATCAAGGTGCACCGCGAGGTGACCGGTTCCGACCTCGTCGAGGCCAAGGAAGCGGTCGAACGCCGGATGCGCTGACGGGCCGTTGGGCAGAGGATGGCCAGAAGGCCCCCGCCGGGCCCCACCTGGCCACCTCATGCCCACCCAGGAAGCGAGAGCCGATGGCAGCGACCGAAGCGACCAAAGCCGCTGATGAGGCGTATGACGTCATCGTGCTGGGAGCCGGGCCGACCGGTGAGAACGTCGCCGACCGGGCGCATGCCGCGGGGCTGAGCGCGGTGCTCGTGGAGAGCGAACTGGTCGGCGGCGAATGCTCCTACTGGGCGTGTATGCCCAGCAAGGCCCTGCTGCGCCCGGTCACCGCCCGTGCCGAGGCGCGCCGGGTCCCCGGCCTCAAGGACACCGCGGACGTGCCCCTGGACGTGCCCGCGGTGCTCGCCCACCGTGACGAGTTCACGTCCTACTGGAAGGACGACGGACAGGTCCGCTGGCTGGACTCGGCCGGCATCGACCTGGTCCGCGGCCACGGCCGGCTGGCCGGGCCGCGGCGCGTGGTCGTCGACGGCGAACGGGTGCTCACGGCACGCCATGCGGTCGCGGTGTGCACCGGCAGCCGCGCGGTGGTGCCCCCCGTCCCCGGGCTCGCCGAGGCCAGGCCCTGGACCAGCCGCGACGCCACCAGCGCCAAGGCCGTACCGGGCCGCCTGGTGGTGGTCGGCGGCGGCGTGGTGGGCGTCGAGATGGCCACCGCCTGGCGGGCCCTGGGCTCCTCCGTGACGCTGCTGGTGCGCGGCGACGGGCTGCTGCCCCGTATGGAGCCGTTCGCCGGCCACCTCGTCACGGAGTCGCTCGCCGAGGCCGGTGTCTTCCTGCGGACCGGTGTCGAGGTGCGCGAGGTACGCCGGGAAGCCCCCGGCGGCCCGGTCACCGTCCTGCTGGACTCCGGGGACGAGATCATCGCCGATGAAATCCTGATCGCCACCGGCCGGGCCCCGCGCACCGACGACGTGGGCCTGGAGACGGTCGGCCTGACCCCCGGCTCCTGGCTGGACGTCGACGACAGCCTCCGGGTGACGGGGGTGACCGGCGGCTGGCTCTACGGCGTCGGCGACGTCAACCACCGCGCGCTCCTGACCCATCAGGGCAAATACCAGGCCAGGATCGCCGGTGCCGCGATGTCCGCACGCGCCCGGGGCGTCCCGATCCTGGAGTCCGACCGCTGGGGCGCGCACGCCGCCACCGCAGACCGCCTCGCCGTCCCGCAGGTCGTCTTCACCGACCCCGAAGTCGCCTCGGTGGGCCTGACGGCAGCCGCGGCGGAGCAGGCCGGCTACCGCCTCCAGGTGATCGACCAGGACGTGGCGGCCGTGGCCGGGGCCTCCCTGTACGCGGACGGCTACCGCGGCCGGGCCCGGATGGTCGTCGACCTGGACCGTGAGGTGGTGCTCGGCGCCACCTTCGTCGGCTCCGGCGTCGGCGAGCTGCTGCACTCCGCGACCGTCGCGGTGGCCGGCGAGGTCCCCATCGAGCGGCTGTGGCACGCGGTGCCCTCCTACCCGACGATCAGCGAGGTGTGGCTGCGACTGCTGGAGGCGTACCGCGGCTGACGCGGCGCGCCCGCCCCCTCGCGGTCAGGCGCCGTCCGCGCCCAGGGCCGCGGCGATCCGCAGCTGCCCGGCGGCCTCGCCGTCACGCCCCTGGCGCTCCAGGGTGCGGCCGAGCATCAGCCGGGCGTACTCCTCGACCGGATCGCGCTCCAGGACGGCGCGCAACTCGGCTTCGGCGCGCCCCAGTTGGGCGGAGTGGTAGTAGGCGCGGGCGAGCAGCAGCCGCGGGGCGACCGGCTGCGGGTCCTCGTCCACCAGCCCGCGCAGGATCCGGGCCGCGGCGGTGAAGTCCTTCGCCTCGAAGAACAGCTGGGCCCGCGCCCAGCGGTCGGCGGCGACGCCGTGCTCGTAATAGCCCTCGTCGTACGGCGTCGAGCCGGTGTCGTACGCCGTGACACCGGTGCCGTACGCCGTGAAGCCGGTGTCCTGGCCCGTCGGTGCGCGGTAGCTCTCGGTCATACCGGGCCCAACAGTGCGGACCGGTGGAACATTCCACCGGCCCGGCCGGCGCAGCGCGGTGCGGCACCGGCCTCCCCGTCGCGGTCCGTCCCCCTGGCGGCCCGGTACGCCACCCCTACGCCCCGGGCTCGGGGGACTCCTCGGAGGGCAGGGCGCCGCCCGGCCGCAGCTCGTCCGACGACGCCATGGCGAGCAGCTCGCTCAGCCCTTCGTCGAGGCCCAGATGCGCCTGCTCGGACCCCGGCGGGACCACCCGCAGGGTGCGCTCCAGCCAGGCGGAGACCGCCGGGGCCGGTGCCTCCAGCAGCGCCCGGCCGTCCGGCGAGTCGAGCTCGACGCAGACCAGGCTGCGGCCGTCGAACTTGGTCGGCCACACCCGCACATCACCGTCGCCGCACGGCCGGAAGACCCCCTCGACGAGCAGTTCGCGGGCGAAGGTCCAGTCGACCGGGGAGTCCGAACCGATATGAAAGGTGACATGGACGGCGTACGGGTCGTCCGTCCGGTACGTCAGCCGGGCCGGCACCGGAACGCTCTGCTCCGGCGATACAACCAGGCCCAGCTCCAGCTCTCGTTCCACCACGGTGTGCATCAGGTCCGCCTCTCATCGCTCCCCGCGGACACCCGGTACCGGGCCCGCACAGAGGAAGAGGCGCCGGACGCCGGACCATTACACGACTTCGTACAACTTTTTTCCCGGGCCTCTTCCAGGTGGTCGTGGGCGGGCATGAGCCCCGATGCGACCCGGGGTCTGATAGATGTGGACGCCGCGTTGCGGCAGACTGCACCCCACACCCACCAGGCCGAGTACAGATACGGGACTTCGGACATGAGCGCCCCTACCTCAGGATCCGCCGGCGGTAGCCCCACGCCAGGCTTCTACCCGGACCCGTCCATCCCCGGCTACATCCGGTACTGGAACGGTGCCGCATGGGTGCCGGGTACCAGCCGGCCCGCCCCCGCCGAGGGCGAGGCGATGCCCGCCCCGCCGCCCGGCGTGGCCCCCTCCCCCGAGCTCTCGGCTCCGCTCGAGCAGGGGGGACCCCCATCCGCCGTCGAGGAGACCGGCCCGGTCTTCTTCGACGAGGAGGAGGCGGCCGGCGGTTCCGCGGTGCCGGCCGTACGCCGCGGCGGCGAGGTCGAGGCCCGGCCCGCCCTCGGCTGGGACGACCCGGCCCGGCTGCACGGCAACGGCCCCGAACCGGCCGCCGCCTGGCAGGCCGACGCCTCCCGGCAGGGCGGCTACGGCGGCGAGAACGACCGCCGGATCTCCTGGGGCTCACCGGACCAGGCGCCCGCCGGCACGCCGTCGGGCGGCGCTTCGTGGGGCACGGTGCCGCCGCAGCGCGAGCAGCAGGGCGGTGCCGAGGCCCCGGCCGGCGAGACGCCCGGTGCGTCCGCGCCCGCCGCGCGCCCCGAGGGCCCGTCCGACGGGACGGTCGCCATCCGGGCCGTGAACCCGGCCGCGCGCCGCGGCGCGAACTCCGGCGACCAGGGCACCACCGCGATCCGTGCGGTACGCCCCGACGCCGGCAAGCCCGCCAAGGGCGGCGAGACGATGGCGATCCGCGTCGCGGGCGCGGGCCGCGGCCCGTCCGCCGCGCCCGGTGACGGCTCCCCGCAGTCGCTGCCGTCCGTCGGCGAACCGCAGCAGGGCCACCCGGCCCCGCAGAGCCCCGCCCCGCAGCAGAGCACGGGCCCGGCGGCCCGGAACCAGGCCCCGCAGAACCCGGCCCCGCACAGTCCCGCACCGCGCCCCGCCGCGCAGAGCCCGGTGCAGCAGCCCCCCGCCCAGCAGGCGGCCGCGCCCTCGGCGGGCTTCCCGCCGCAGGGCGGTGCCGCACCGGCCGGGACCGGCGCGCAGGGCGCCGACCCCGACGGCGTCATCCCCTGGAAGCCGCCGGCCGCCGCCGACCCCTTCTCGGCGCTGGCGGAGGCCGCGCAGGGCCATCCGGCCGGCCTCGGCCGCAGGCTGGCGGCCCGGCTGATCGACACCCTGGTGCTGGGCGCGCTCACGGCGGCGGTCGCCGTCCCCATGTGGGGCACGGTCACCGACCACCTCGACGCCAAGGTCGAGGCGGCCAAGCAGTCCGGACGCCAGGTGACGGTCTATCTGATCGACGGCACCACCATCCCGGTCTTCGCCACGATCCTGGCCGTCCTGCTGATCGGCGGTGCGCTCTACGAGGCGCTGCCGACCCTCAAGTGGGGCCGCACCCTGGGCAAGAAGCTGTGCGGCGTACGGGTCCTGGACATCGAGAGCCATGACACCCCGACCCTCGGCGCCGCGCTCAAGCGCTGGTTCGTCTACTGCGTGCTCGGCGTGCTCGTCGTCGGCGTGCTGAACGTCGTCTGGTGCCTGTTCGACCAGCCGTGGCGCCAGTGCTGGCACGACAAGCTGGCGCGGACGTTCGTCGCCTCCGGCTGAGGCCGTCCGCCGGGCCGTTCGCCCGGCCTGTCCTCCGCCCGGCCGCCGCGGTGGCCGGGCGCCGCCGCGGCGCACCGCGGTCGCAGGGCCGGTCGTCAAAGCCCCGTCGTCCGGCCGTAGGGCGGGCCTCGCGGCGTCCGGTGCATGGGCGGCAGGCGGGACTTCGAAGACGGGCCCCGGGGAGCGGCCTCCTTCCCCCGAACGGACTTCGCCGGATGCGGCGGGCCGCGACAAGGGGTCGACTCGGGCCATGAGTACCGACCAGCCCCCCGGTGAGCCGCCGGAGAACGACCCGTTCCTGAAGAAGCCGCAGGAGCCCCCGGCGGGCGGCGCTCCCCGTAACAGTTCTCCCCGTGAGAACGGCGCCCCTCGCAACCACGCGCCGCGCGGCAACGGTGCGGGCGCGGGCGGTACGGGCGCTGGTGAGGGCGGTACGCCACCCCCGGGAGGCCCGCCGCCCCCGCCGCCCGGTGGCACCCCGCCGCCCTATGCGGGCGACCCCTACGGCAGCGGCCCGTATGCCGGCGACCCCTACGGCGGACAACCCGGGCCGGCCGACCCGCTGGCCGGGATGCCGCCGCTGGCGAACCGCGGCCGCCGCCTCGTGGCGCGCATCATCGACGCGATCATCATCGGGGTACCGGTGTCCGTGATCATGACGCTGATCGTCGGTGGTGTGGACTACTTCAGTACCGACAGCGTGGAGGCCGGTAGGCAGTCGACGGTATCGGGCGTCACCATGCTGGCGTATCTCATCTACGACGGGCTGATGATCTCCAGCCGCGGCCAGACCCTCGGCAAGATGGCGATGAAGATCCGGGTCGCGATGCTCTCGAACGGCTCGACCCCGACCGCCCAGGCGAGCTGGATCCGGGCCGCGGTCTATACGCTGCCGGAGATCGTGCCGTGCTGCGGCTTCATCTTCTGGCTGGTCAACGTCCTGTGGTGTACCTGGGACCAGCCGTATCACCAGTGTCTGCACGACAAGGCGGCGAAGACCGTGGTGGTGTCCACGGAGACGGATGGCGCCCGCTCGGCGTGAGCGCCCCCTCGGCGTGAGTGCCCCTCAGCGTGAGTGCCCGCTCAGCGTGAGTGCTCGCCGACCCGGGCGTCCGTGGTGGCGGCCGGGGCGGTGAAGCTTCCCCAGCGGGTGCGGGGAGGTCCCGCCACGGGCCGGACGGGCTCGGGCGACGTCGGTACGGACCTCAAGGGGGCGGGCGCGGCGGGTGATTCGTCCCGTACGAGACGCCGGCGGACCGCCTGCGGCACCCCGGGCATCGGGACCGTCATGGCCACCAGCAGCCCGAGCCCGAGCCCGGCGATGGCGATGACCGCGACCCCGACCCCGGTCTGCGTCTGCGAGAGCAGCAGCATCGCGAGGGTGGAGAGAAAGACGGTGGCCGAACCGTAGGCGAGCTGTGCGGCAGTCGGACGAGGCATGGCGGAATCCGTCCTCGGAGGGTCGGCAGGGGGGTGTCGGTCAAGGGCGCGCCATCAAACGAGCCTACGGTCCTTTTTGCCCGGGCGGAACGCCAAGTAAGCGTGACCTAACCCACGGTTCCGGTGCACAGGGGGCGCACCGCGCGGCCGTGTCTACGCATGCCCGGCGCCGTCATGGCTGTTGGGGGCGGGGGCGCATGCCCGTCGGGCATATACACCGGGTCCCTGCCCGCCGCGGTGACGCCCGGAGCGCTGCTGCCGCGCGGCGTCCGATACCCGTAACTCGCGGACCGAGAAACGTACTTCGCTGACGTGCCCAAGTCAAGATCTGTCTTTTTCCCCGTACTTCCGGTCGAATGCCGTCGAACAGTGACCGGTTCGAAGGGGAGGACAGCGCCAAGTGAGAGACAACAGAACGGTGTTCAGATCGGCCGCCCTGGCCACGGCAATCGCCGCGATCGGGGCGGCCGCTTTGTCTTCGGGGGTGGCTGCGGCCGACGCGCAGGGACCGTCGCCCCTCGCCAGGCGCCATGACCCCGCCCCCGAGCGGACCGTGGACCACGACCTCAAGGGGCCGTTCAGCGAGCGGCAGGCGGCCGAGCGCAAGGAAGCGCTCCAGCAGGTCATCTCCGGTGACGCGAAGACGACCGAGCGGAACGGCTCCAAGGTCGTCAAGCTCGGCAAGAGCAAGTACGTCGAGCTCGCCCGGCAGAAGACCGACAAGATCTTCACCGTCCTCGTGGACTTCGGCGACAAGGTCGACGACACCACGATGTTCGACCCGGACGGCGACGGCCCGAAGCCCCCGGTGAAGAAGTACGGCGGCGACCCCGGCCCGGCGCACAACAAGATAGCCGAGCCGGACCGTGCCGAGGACAACAGCACGGCCTGGCAGAAGGACTTCAACCAGAAGCACTTCCAGGACCTCTACTTCTCGCACGACAAGAAGAAGCAGTCGCTGGCCAAGTACTACGAGAAGCAGTCCTCGGGCCGCTACTCGGTCCAGGGTGAGGTCTCCGACTGGGTCAAGGTCGACTACAACGAGGCCCGTTACGGCTCCAACTACTGCGGCCAGACCAACTGCGCCAGCGCCTGGGACCTGATCCGCGACGGCGTCAACCAGTGGGCCAAGGACCAGAAGGCCAAGGGCCGTACCGACACCCAGATCAAGACCGACCTGGCCAAGTACGACCAGTGGGACCGCTACGACCACGACGGCGACGGCAACTTCAACGAGCCCGACGGCTACATCGACCACTTCCAGATCGTGCACGCCGGCGAGGACGAGTCCGCGGGCGGCGGCGTCCAGAAGACCAACGCCATCTGGGCGCACCGCTGGTACGCCTACGGCACCGACGCCGGCCGGACCGGCCCCGGTGCGAACAAGGCGGGCGGCACCCAGATCGGCGACACCGGGATCTGGGTCGGCGACTACACCATGCAGCCGGAGAACGGCGGACTCGGCGTCTTCGCCCACGAGTACGGCCATGACCTGGGCCTGCCGGACGAGTACGACACCAGCGGCACCGGCGAGTCCTCCGTGGACTTCTGGTCGCTGATGTCGGGCGGCTCCTGGCTCGGCACCGGCAAGAACAGCATCGGCGACCTGCCCGGCGACATGAGCGCCTGGGACAAGCTCCAGCTGGGCTGGCTCAACTACGGCAAGGCGAAGGCCGCGAAGAAGTCCACCCACAAGCTGGGCGTCGCGGAGTACAACACCAAGAACAAGCAGGCGGTGGTCGTCGAACTGCCCGCCAAGAAGGTCAAGACGGAGATCGTCGCGCCCGCGGAAGGCTCCCACCAGTGGTGGAGCGGCATGGGCGACGACCTGAAGAACACGCTGTCCCGGCCGGTGGACCTCACCGGCAAGGCCAAGGCGTCGCTGACGCTCAAGGGCTGGTGGGACATCGAGAAGGACTACGACTACCTCTACGCCGAGGTCTCCACCGACGGCGGCGCCAACTGGACCGCCCTGGACGGCACCGCGAACGGCAAGGCCCTGCCGCGTGACGGCAGCGACAAGCCCGCGCTGACCGGCACCGTCGGCGCCTACCAGGACCTCGCCTACCCGCTGGACGCCTACGCGGGCAAGAAGATCGACCTCCGCTTCCGCTACCAGACCGACGGCGGCGCGGCGCAGAAGGGCTTCGCGGCCGACAGCATCGGCGTCACGGCCGACGGCAAGCCGCTGTTCAGCGACAACGCCGAGGGCGACGACAACGGCTGGACCAGCAAGGGCTTCTCGCGCATCGGTGCGTCCTTCACCAAGGACTACCCGCAGTACTACATCGCGGAGAACCGCCAGTACGTGTCGTACGACAAGACCCTCAAGGCCGGCCCGTACAACTTCGGCTGGACCACCGACAAGCCGAGCTGGGTGGAGCACTTCCCGTACCAGAACGGCGTGCTGATCTGGCTGTGGGACACCTCGCAGGCGGACAACAACGTCGGCCAGCACCCCGGCTACGGGCAGATCCTGCCGGTGGACGCGCACCCGAAGGCCGAGCGGTGGACCGACGGCAAGCTGATGCGCAACCGCTTCCAGTCCTACGACTCGACGTTCACGCGCTACCGGACCGACGCCCTGACGCTCCACAAGGACGGCAAGCAGGTCAAGATCAAGTCGAAGCCGGGCGTGACGCTCTTCGACGACCGGAACGGCGTCTACTACGACAAGGCGAACCCGACCGGCGGTGTGATCGTTCCTGACACCGACACCCGGATCAAGATCACCAAGGAGGCCCGGGACGGCTCCACGGTGACGCTCCAGGTCGGCCGCTCCGGTAAGTAAAAGGTAAAATCGCAGGTCAGATGCTATTCGGCCGTCGCCCCCTAGCGGGCGGCGGCCGATTCGCGTTTAGATGCGTCTACAGTTCCTTGTTGACGCGAAGTCTCACGGGGGAGATATGACGATGTCCGGTGGCGGTTTCATCAGGCTTCCTGGCGGAAGCGTGGTGGTCGCCCTCTCGCTGCCCAGACCGCCCCACGGGGCGCGCGGCGGCCTCTACGACTGCGGTTGCCGGGTGCGGGTCCTGGTCCACGCCGTGAACCGACAGCGCGCCCTGACCAGGCTGCGCAACCTCGGGCTGCGGGCCGTCTACCTGCGCGGCAACAGCGAGCCGCCCACACCCGACGAGATCACGGCCGTGCTGCACCATCCGGACGGCCTGGTCTGGCGCGAGGCCCCGGAGGACGACACCGAGTCCTGGCACCCGATACGGGCGCTGCTGCGCAATCCGGCGCTCCCGGTCAGGGGGGAGGGCCCGGACGGGGACGACGAGCGCCCCGCATCGGCCGCCTGACAGCCCCGCGGGCGGCTCAGCCGCCGAGGACCACCGGCTTGCCGGTCAGCTCGGCGCCGGCCGCCCGCAGCTCCGCCAGCGCCCGCTCGGTGGTGTGCGCGGACACACCGGCGGTCAGATCCAGCAGGACATGGGTGCGCAGTCCGGCGCGGACCGCGTCCAGGGCGGTGGCGCGTACGCAGTGGTCGGTGGCGATGCCGACCACGTCGACCTCGCTGACGCGGTGCGCGCGCAGCCAGTCCTGGAGCGACGTGCCGTTCTCGTCCCCGCCCTCGAAACCGCTGTAGGCGCCGGTGTAGGAGCCCTTGTCGAAGACCGCGTCGATGGCGCCGGAGGCGAGCGCCGGGGCGAAATTGGGGTGGAAGCTGCTGCCTTCCGTGCCGGCCACGCAGTGCACCGGCCAGGAGTGCTCGTAGTCCGGGGTGTCGGAGAAGTGGTCGCCGGGATCGATGTGGTGGTCCCGGCTGGCCACGACATGGCGGTAGCAGCCGCCGGCCGCCTGGCCGATCAGATCGGTGATGGCCGCCGCGACATCCGCGCCTCCCGCCACCGCGAGGCTGCCGCCCTCGCAGAAGTCGTTCTGCACATCAACGACGATCAATGCCCGGTGCATGGTGCGTGCCTTCCGGCTGGAAATCGGGGGAGGGGCGCGGAGCGGTGGTGTGACCGAGGGTAGCCACTGGCGGGGGATTGCGGGAGAGGTGCGGAGCCCGGCGGATGCCGGGCACGGCCTGCGGCAGCCGCCGCCCGGCACCCCCCGCGGGCGACGGCGCCCGGTCAGACGTACTCGGTGGGCAGGACGGGCTCGCCGCGGGAGAGCTGGGTCGCCGACAGCGGCAGCCGGTCGCGGGCGGCGATGTGCCGGTCACGGGCGGCGTCCAGCGGCTCGCGGGCGACCACCTTGCCGGCGCTCACCAGCGGCACCAGCAGCTGCCGGTCGGCCAGCTCCGCCGGGACCGGCCCGGTGCCGATGACCTCGGCGACGGCCACACCGTCCTCGTCGACCCGGCGCGCGGCCCACTTACGGCCGCCGTGCGAGGTCTTGGCGCCCATCGACTTCTTCGCGACCGGCCGCAGCGGCGTGCCGGGCTCCTCGCCGTCGGCGCGGGCGACCAGCTTGTAGACCATCGAGCAGGTCGGGTGCCCGCTGCCGGTCACCACCTGGGTGCCGACGCCGTACGCGTCCACCGGCGCGGCGGCCAGCGAGGCGATGGCGTACTCGTCCAGATCGCTGGTCACCACGATCCTGGTCTTCCGGGCGCCCAGCTCGTCCAGCTGGTGGCGCACCCGGTGGGCGATCAGCAGCAGATCGCCGGAGTCGATCCGTACGGCGCCGAGACCGGGCCCGGCCACCTCCACGGCGGTGCGCACCGCCTGGGTGACGTCGAAGGTGTCCACGAGCAGGGTCGTACCGCTGCCGAGGGTCTCGACCTGCGCGGTGAAGGCGTCCCGCTCGGTGTCGTGCAGCAGGGTGAAGGCGTGGGCGCTGGTGCCGACGGTGGGGATGTTGTAGCGGAACCCGGCCGCCAGGTCGGAGGTGGTGTGGAAGCCGCCGACGTACGCGGCGCGGGACGCGGCCACCGCCGAGAGCTCGTGGGTGCGGCGGGCGCCCATCTCCATCAGCGGGCGGTCGCCGGCCGCCACCGACATCCGGGAGGCGGCCGCGGCCACCGCGGAGTCGTGGTTGAGGATCGAGAGGATCACCGTCTCCAGGAGGACCGCCTCGGCGAAGGTGCCCTCGACCCGCATGACCGGGGAGCCGGGGAAGTAGACCTCGCCCTCCGGGTAGCCCCAGATGTCGCCGCGGAAGCGGTAGTCGGCCAGCCACTCCAGCGTCGGCTCGTCGAGGATGCCGCGCTCGCGCAGGAAGCCGAGGATCGTCTCGTCGAAGCGGAAGTTCTCCACCGCGTCCAGCACCCGGCCGGTGCCGCCCACCACGCCGTAGCGGCGGCCCTCGGGAAGCCGGCGGGTGAAGACCTCGAAGACCGAGCGCCGGTCCCCGGTGCCGGACCGCAACGCGGCTTGCAGCATGGTGAGTTCGTACTGGTCGGTGAAGAGCGCAGTCGACGGCACGGCCACCGGCAGCCCCAGGTCTGCTGTGTTCATGGGGGAAATGCTACCCCCGATACTCGTCACTCTGACGATAGTGCTCCGGGGCGGACAAAAGGCCGTTCGCGGCCTCGGTGTGCCACCTGCCGACGCGGCCCGCGCGAGGGGCATTTGTGCGTCGCCCGCCCCCGGGTGGCAGCATGGGGCCTGTGAGCGCCCACCCGTCACCCACGATTACGCTCCGGCCGCATCGCTGCACCCTCAGTGTCCCGGTCGAGACCGAGCGTCCCGAGTCGAGCGAGGCTCCCTTCGAGGTCCCCGAACCCGACGTCCCGTGGGTCACGATCGTCCACAACGACCCGGTCAACCTCATGAGCTATGTCTCGTACGTCTTCCAGTCGTACTTCGGCTACTCCAAGGACAAGGCGCACCAGTTGATGCTCGACGTCCATCACAAGGGACGCGCGGTGGTCTCCAGCGGCAGCCGCGAGGAGATGGAACGCGACGTGCAGGCCATGCACGGCTACGGCCTGTGGGCGACCCTCCAGCAGGACCGCAAATGACCGGGCACTTCGAGCCGCAGCCCGGCGGCGGCGCCGCCGTACCCCTCGACGAGGTCGAGATCTCCATCCTGCGCAGCCTCGCCGTCCAGCTGATGGAGCTGCTCGGTCCGGGCGAGGAGGCCGGGGAGAGCGAGAGCGACGACCTGCTGGCGTCGATCTTCAACGACGGCCCCAGCGAGCCGCCCGCCGACCCGGTCCTGGCCCGGCTCTTCCCCGACGCCTACGGCGGGCCCGACCTCGTCCCCGACGACGATGTGCGCGCCGCCTCCGCCGAGTTCCGCCGCTACACCGAGAACGATCTGCGCTCCCGCAAGCGCGAGGACGCCCTGGCGCTGATCCGCGCGCTGGACACGCTGGCGCCCGCCGGTGACCGCGCGACGCTCCGCCTCGACCCGGGGGAGTGCCGGCAGTGGCTGGGGGCGCTCAATGACCTCCGGCTGGCCATCGGAACACGGCTTGAAGTGACCGATGAAGAGGACGGCGGCGTGCTGCTGCGGCTGCCGGACAGCGATCCGCGCAAGCCGATGGTGATGGCTTACCTCTGGCTCGGCGGCCTCCAGGAGACTCTCGTCGAGTCCTTGATGGGCTGAAATCGGGGCGTACTACCCCCTCCGTTGGCGCAGCGTTCGCTCAGCGGATGCTCAAATCCGGATAACGATCGCATCACTGCCCCCATGTGAATTGCGGCACTTAAGCGACCTTGTCCCCTTTCTCTCATGGTTTGATTCACGCCATCCCTAGGCGGTCCGCGAACCGCCGTGATACATGTTCACGACCTGCCGCGAGCGACGCCACCCCTGTCGCCGCGGGAGCGCTGTGCCGGCCGACCGTCGGCGTGCAGGAACTCCATCCGGGGGGATCGGGACCCGATCCGGACAGACCGGGTCGGTATGGAGAAAGGCGCACCACACATGACCTCTATGCAGGTCGACAAGCACCACGACGGCAATGAGGCACCTGGCGAGGCCTCCGAAGAGGGCTACCAGCGGGGTCTGGGAAACCGTCAGATCCAGATGATCGCCATCGGTGGCGCCATCGGTACCGGCCTCTTCCTCGGAGCCGGCAAGGCGATCTCCATGGCCGGGCCGAGCATCATCCTCGCCTACGCCATCGTCGGTCTGGTCATCTTCTTCATCATGCGGGCCCTGGGCGAGCTGCTCATGTACCGCCCCGTCTCCGGATCCTTCTCGGAGTACGGCCGCGAGTTCCTCGGCCCGTTCATCGGCTTCGTGACCGGATGGACGTACTGGCTCTTCTGGGTCGTCACCGGCATCACGGAAGTGACCGCCGCGGCCACCTATGTGCAGTACTGGAACAAGGACATACCGCAATGGGCTGCGGCGCTCGTCTTCACGTGCGCGCTCTTCGGTATCAACCTGATCTCCGTGAAGATCTTCGGTGAGCTGGAATTCTGGTTCTCGATGGTCAAGGTCACCGCGATCATCGGCATGATCCTGATCGGTCTCGGCGTGATCACCCTCGGCTTCTCCAACGCCGGTGACACCGCCTCCTTCACCAACCTGTGGTCCCACGGCGGCTTCTTCCCCAAGGGCATCGGCGGCACGCTGATGACGCTGCAAATCGTGATGTTCGCCTTCCTCGCCGTCGAGCTCGTCGGCGTGACCGCGGGCGAGGCGACCAACCCGAAGAAGGTCCTGCCCCAGGCGATCAACACCGTGCCGTGGCGGATCGGCCTCTTCTACATCGGCGCGCTGATCATCATCCTGTCCGTCGTCAGCTGGACGGTCTTCGAGCCGGGCGTCAGCCCGTTCGTCCGTGCCTTCCAGGAGATCGGCCTGCCCGCCGGCGCCGGCATCGTCAACTTCGTCGTGCTGACCGCCGCGCTCTCCTCGGCCAACTCCGGCATGTACTCCACCGGCCGGATGCTGCGCGACCTCGCGCTCAACGGCCAGGGCCCGAAGCTCTTCACCAGGCTCAGCAAGAACGGCCTGCCCACCTGGGGCACCGGCGTCTCGGTCGCGATGATGCTGTTCGGCGTCTACATCAACTACCAGTGGCCCGGTGAGGCGTTCAACTACGTCGTCTCCTTCGCCACCATCTCCGGTATGTGGGCGTGGATCGTCATCCTGGCCTCGCAGCTGCGCTACCGCGCCAAGGCGAACCGCGGCGAGCTGCCGCAGTCCGAGTTCAAGGCGCCCGGCAGCCCCTACACCTCGATCTTCGCGCTGGCCTTCATCGCCATGGTGATCGTGATGATGGGTGTCGACCCGGACGCCAGGATCTCGCTCTACGCGGCTCCCGTGTGGGCGCTCATCCTGGGCGTGGGCTACCTCTGCATCAAGCGGCGGGACGCCTCGAACGGCCTGACGGCCGGCGCGGCACCGCAGGACGCCCCCACCAAGGGCACCAAGGACTGAGGCAGTACCCGGACGGAAGAGGGCGAATCCCCCGCCCGTCCAGCATGCGGGCCCGTGCGTACCACTCTTCGGTACGTGCGGGCCCGCTGTCTATTCTTGGCGCCATGCTGACCCTCACCAAGGCGCTCTTCGACCAGATCGTCGAGCACTCCCGCCAGGACCACCCCGACGAGGCCTGCGGCGTGGTCGCGGGCCCGGCGGGCAGTGGCCGCCCCGAGCGGTTCATCCCGATGCTGAACGCCGCCCGTTCGCCCACGTTCTACGAATTCGACTCCGCCGACCTGCTCAAGCTCTACCGCGAGATGGACGACCGGGACGAGGAGCCGGTGATCATCTATCACTCGCACACCGCCACCGAGGCCTACCCCTCACGCACCGACATCTCCTACGCGAACGAGCCCGGCGCCCACTATGTCCTGGTCTCCACCGCCGACACCGACGACGCCGGGCCCTTCCAGTTCCGCTCGTACCGGATCGTGGACGGCGAGGTCACCGAGGAAGAGGTCGAGGTCGTGGCGGCGTACTCCTGAGCCGTCCCACCTGGTGTACACCAATCGTCCACATCATGGGACGAGGTTCCAATACCCGGACCGGGAATCGATACGATGACCGCATGGTTGACCACGACGTGAGCGAGAAGAGGCCGGGCATGCTGCTGCTCGCTCCGCTCGCCACGCGTCGCTCGGCATCCGCACTGCTGGGCGCGTTCGGCTGCGGAGCCGCACGGCTGCACGTGGATCTGTGCCGCCTTTCCAGCGCCATCTGTCCGCGCTGCGCCGCCGCCTGACCGGGCCCGTACCGGCAGCGCGGCGCGCGCGCCGCCCCAGCCCCGTACTTCCGGCGTCACCCGACGCCCTCCCGGCACGCCGTAGCGCCGTGCACACGGGACGCACAGCCCCCGCCACCGCACTCCGACAGGAGCACTCTCATGGCCATCGAGGTCCGAATCCCCACCATCCTGCGCACCTACACCGACGGTCAGAAGGCCGTCGAGGGCAGCGGAGAGACCCTCGCCGACCTCTTCGCCGACCTGGACAGCCGGCACACCGGCATCCGTGAGCGCATTGTCGACGGCGAGCAGCTGCGCCGCTTCGTGAACGTCTACCTCAACGACGAGGACGTCCGCTTCCTGGAAGGCATCTCCACCAAGCTCGCCGACGGCGACAACGTGACGATCCTCCCGGCAGTGGCCGGCGGAATGGTGTGACGTGCGGTACGACTCCCCGCTGGCGGCGGTCGGGAACACCCCTCTCGTCCGCCTCCCGCGCCTGTCACCCTCCGACGACGTCCGCATCTGGGCGAAGCTGGAGGACCGCAACCCCACGGGTTCGGTGAAGGACCGTCCCGCGCTGCACATGATCGAACAGGCCGAGAAGGACGGCCGGCTCACCCCCGGCTGCACCATCCTCGAACCGACCAGCGGCAACACCGGCATCTCGCTCGCCATGGCGGCCAAGCTCAAGGGCTACCGCATCGTGTGCGTCATGCCGGAGAACACCTCGTCCGAGCGGCGGGAGCTGCTCGCGATGTGGGGCGCCGAGATCATCTCCTCACCCGCGGCGGGCGGCTCCAACACGGCCGTCCGGGTGGCCAAGGAGCTGTCCGCCGAGCACCCCGACTGGGTGATGCTCTACCAGTACGGGAACCCCGACAACGCCGGTGCGCACTACGCCACCACCGGCCCCGAGATCCTCGCCGACCTCCCCTCCGTGACCCATTTCGTGGCCGGTCTGGGCACCACCGGCACGCTCATGGGCGTCGGCCGCTATCTGCGCGAGCAGGTCCCCGGCGTCCAGATCGTCGCCGCCGAGCCGCGCTACGACGATGTCGTCTACGGTCTGCGCAACCTCGACGAGGGCTTCATCCCCGAGCTCTACGACGAGTCCGTGCTCACCACCCGCTTCTCGGTCGGCTCACAGGACGCGGTCCGCCGCACCCGTGAACTCCTCGCCGAGGAAGGCATCTTCGCGGGCATCTCCACCGGCGCGGCGCTGCACGCCGCGATCGGCGTCGGCAAGAAGGCCGTCAAGGCGGGCGAGAGCGCCGACATCGTCTTCGTCGTCGCCGACGGCGGCTGGAAGTACCTCTCCACCGGCGTGTACACCGCCGAGTCCACGGAAGCGGCGATCGCCGCGCTGCACGGCCAGCTCTGGGCGTAGGGGGTGTCTCCTCGGGGAGACACCTCCCGGCCGCGGGCCCGCCGGCCGGCGGACCGGCCGCACAGGCCCGCCGCGCCCGGCGGGTGTACCGCCGGGCCCTCGCCGTCGTGGTCCCGTACCGCGGCGGCGGGACTCTTTCCGGGGGTGCACCCGCGAATTCCCGGGGGTGCACCCGCGAACGCCGGGGCACCCCCCGCACCACCTTCCGGCCGTGACGGTCCGCCCTCCTGACGAGGGCCCGGCGGAAGCCCGGCGGCACCGGTGACTGCGTACGGGCGTACGGGGCGACAGCCCAGACTGGTGATTCCGCCCACAGCTCGCCCCGCTGGAGGAGCCACAGGACCTTTTGCGCCTTACGCTCGTGGGCACCGCACCGACCGCCCAGGACCCGGCACCACCCGGCAAGGCCCCGCCGGGAAACCCCGCATGGACCTTCCCCGAGCTCCCGACGGGATTCCAGCAGGGGAGACCCCTACACCGCCGCCCCCGCCCACGGAGGTTCACGCCCGCTATGAAGCTCACTGTCGTCGGATGCTCGGGGTCGTTCCCTTCCATGGAATCGGCCTGTTCGAGCTACCTCCTGGAGGCCGACGGCTTCAGGCTGCTCCTCGACATGGGCAACGGCGCCCTGGGCGAGCTCCAGCGCCACATCGGCCTCTACGACCTGGACGCCGTACTCCTGTCGCATCTGCATGCCGATCACTGCATCGACCTGTGCGGCTATTTCGTGGTGCGCTATTACCGCCCGGACGGCGGCCGTTGTGCGCCGATGCCGGTCTACGGGCCGGCCGGCACCGAGCGCCGGCTGACCGTCGCGCACGCCGATCTGCCGTACGACGGCGCGATGAGCGAGGTCTTCGAGTTCCGCACCCTGACGCCGGGCACCTTCACCATCGGGCCGTTCACGATCCGCACGGAGCGGGTCAGCCACCCGGTGGAGTCCTTCGCCTTCCGCATCGAACACGGCGGCCGGTCCCTGACGTACTCCGGGGACACCGGCCCCTGCGACGCGCTGGAGAGCCTCGCCGCGGGCGCCGACTTCTTCCTGTGCGAGGCGTCCTTCACCTACGGCAAGGAAGACATCCCGGATCTGCACCTCAACGGCCGGGAGGCCGGCGAGAGCGCCCAGCGGGCCGGTGCGGGGCGGCTGGTGCTGACCCACATCCCGCCGTGGACCGACCCGGGCATCAGCACCCGTGACGCCCAGAAGGTCTATGACCGGCTGGTCGAGGTGGCCAAGGCGGGCGCGGTCTACGAGATCTGAGCGGGCGTCCGGCGGAACGGCGTCCCGCAGAACGGCGAAGGGCCCCGGAGTCTCTCGGCTCCGGGCCCCTTCGCTGTGCCGTACGGGTGGCTCAGGCCTTGAACTGCGCCTTGTCCAGCTCGGCGATCTCCTCGTCGGACTCGCGGCCCGGGGTGGGGAGGTTGAACTTCGTGATGGCGAAGCGGAAGACGACGTAGTACAGCGCCGCGAAGCAGAGTCCCACCAGCGCCAGCAGCCACGGCTTGGTGGCGATGCCCAGGTTCAGCACGTAGTCGATGGCGCCGGCCGAGAAGCCGAAGCCGTCCTTCATGCCCAGGGCCCAGGTCAGCGCCATCGAGATGCCGGTCAGCACCGCGTGGATCGCGTACAGCACCGGGGCGATGAACATGAACGTGAATTCGATCGGCTCGGTGACGCCGGTGACGAAGGCGGTCAGCGCGAGCGAGAGCATCATGCCGCCGACGACCTTGCGGCGCTCTGGGCGGGCGCAGTGCACGATCGCCAGGCAGGCGGCCGGGAGCGCGAACATCATGATCGGGAAGAAGCCGGTCATGAACTGGCCGGCGTGCGGGTCGCCGGCGAGGAAGCGGGCGATGTCACCGTGCTTGCCGTCGAAGTCGCCGGCCTGGAACCACGGGAAGGAGTTCAGCAGGTGGTGCATGCCGACCGGGATCAGCGCGCGGTTGGCGACACCGAAGATGCCCGCGCCGACGGCGCCGGAGCCGACCAGCCACTGGCCGAAGTCGTGCAGGGCCGTGCCCAGGACCGGCCAGATGTAGCCGAAGACGATGCCGATCACCAGGCCGGCGAAGGAGGCCAGGATCGGTACGAGGCGCCGGCCGCTGAAGAAGCCCAGCCAGTCCGGGAGCTTCTTGCGGCTGTAGCGCTGGTAGAGCAGGGCGACCACGATGCCCATCACCACACCGCCGAGCACGCCCGCGTCCACCGGGGGTGCGACGTCGGCTATCTTCCCGTCGACGACCTTCTGGATCTTCGGCAGGCTGGCGTCGCCGAAGGTGCCCAGCACCTTGCTGAAGACCAGGTAGCCGACGACGGCGGCCAGCGCGGTGGAGCCGTCCGCCTTCTTGGCGAAGCCGATGGCGATACCGACCGCGAACAGCAGCGGCATGTTGTCCAGGAGCGCGCCGCCGCCCGCCGCCATGAACTCGGCGATCTTGTTCAGGAAGGCGGGCAACGACTCCCGGCCGAGCATGTCCGGCTGGCCCAGGCGGACCATCAGCGCGGCGGCGGGCAGCGTGGCGATCGGCAGCATGAGGCTGCGGCCAATGCGCTGGGCTACTGCCATGGCGCCGGAGCCGCGGCCCTTCTTCTCGGGGGCCGCCGTGGCGGTGGCCGAACTCATCGGATTCCTCCTGGTGAGGCGGGCACTCGCAAGGGGGGACGGCCCGCTCGTTGGTCTACACCTTGGTCTACACCACTGGTGGTTTAGACCATTCTTAGCACGTAGAGCCGACATAAAGGAATCCATTCTTCCAAGTGGTGTGGACCACATGGAGACCGGCCCCTGGGTCACGGGACCCAGGGGCCGGCGGATGCGCCAACAAAGGCTGAGGTGGGGGCTGGTACGGCTGCCCCGGCGGGGAATTCCCGCGCAGTGCGCGCCGTCCTACTTCACGTTCTCCTGCTCCATCGCGTCCCCCACTTCGTCCGGCTCGCGGCCGGGCGTCGTCAGCTTGAATTTCGTGATGACGAAACGGAAGAGGGCGTAGTAGACCACCGCGAAACACAATCCGATGGGAATGATCAGCCAGGGCTTGGTCGCCAGCCCCCAGTTGATGACGTAGTCGATCAGACCCGCCGAGAAGCTGAAGCTGTCGTGCACCCCCAGCGCCCAGCTCACCGCCATCGACACACCCGTCAGCACGGCATGGATCACGTACAGCGCCGGCGCCACGAACATGAACGAATACTCGATCGGCTCGGTCACACCCGTCACGAACGACGTCAGACCGACCGACAGCATCATGCCCGCGATCTCCTTGCGGCGATGCGGCTTGGCGCAGTGCGCGATCGCCAGCGCCGCGGCCGGCAGCGCGAACATCATGATCGGGAAGAAGCCGGTGGTGAACTGCCCCGCATCCGGGTCGCCCGCCAGGAACCGGTTGATGTCACCGTGGACGACCGTGCCGTCCGGCTTGGTGAAACTGCCGAACTGGAACCAGACGAAGGTGTTCAGGAACTGGTGCAGGCCGATCACCAGCAGCGCACGGTTGGCGACACCGAAGATGCCCGAACCCCACGAACCCAGCCCCGACAGCCACTCACTGAAGCTCGTCAGCCCGTCGCCGACCGGCTGCCAGACGAACAGGCACAGCACCGCGAACACCAGGCCCACGAAGGCCATGATGATCGGGACCAGCCGGCGGCCGTTGAAGAACCCCAGCCAGTCCACCAGCTTCACCCGGTGAAAGCGCTGCCAGAGCCAGGCCGTCAGGAACCCCATGACGATGCCGCCGAACACCCCCGGGTTCTGGAAGGCGGCCGGCGTGACCGTCTGCGTCTTGTCCACGCACACCCCGCTCCACAGGCCCGCCTGCGTGTACGTCTGGCCCGAGGCGCAGCCGGACGGGAACGCGTGCAGCACCGAGAAGTAGACGAGGAACCCGGTCACCCCGGCCAGCGCCGTCGACCCGTCCGCCTTCTTGGCCATACCGATCGACACACCGATGCAGAACAGCAGCGGCAGCCCGAGCCCCGAATCCAGCAGCGCACCGCCCGCGGCCGCGAAGACCTTGCCGACGGCGTCCCAGCCCAGACCGTCCGCGCCGAACACATCCGGCTGGCCAAGACGGTTGAGAATCCCCGCAGCGGGCAGGACGGCAATCGGCAGCTGGAGGCTGCGCCCCATCTTCTGCAAGCCCTGGAAGAGATTCGACGCCCAGCCCTTCCACGGTGCCGCCGCCGCTGCGTTCGAACTCATCGGTGTCCTCCCGGCAGTCGGCCCGTCGGCAACCGACCTCGTGCTTGCCGCATACTGGTGGTGTAGACCACTCGTGGTGCACGCCGTTCCGGTGCGCACTCCGATGATCGCCATCCTTCGTCAGACAGCGGACAAACGCCCACATAGTTGGGCTGAACGTGCGTTACGGTGTGAAAACCGCACGGCGGGACCGCCGGCGGCCGAGACAAGCAGGAGTGGACATGGCCAGCAAGGCTGAGAAGATCGTCGCCGGGCTCGGCGGACTCGACAACATCGAAGAGGTCGAGGGCTGCATCACCCGCCTCCGCACCGAGGTCGTCGACTCCTCCCTCGTCGACGAGGCCGCCCTCAAGGCCGCCGGCGCCCACGGCGTCGTCAAGATGGGCACCGCGATCCAGGTTGTCATCGGCACCGACGCGGACCCCATCGCCGCCGAGATCGAAGACATGATGTGAGCTGACGAGCCGGCCTCCCGGCCGCTCCTGAAGGCCCCGCCCCGGACGATCCACCGCCCCGGAGTGGGGCCCTCGCCGTTCCCGATAGGGTCTACGCCATGTCTCGCATCGACGGCCGCACCGCCGAACAACTCCGCCCGGTCACCATCGAACGCGGCTGGAGCAAGCACGCCGAAGGCTCCGTCCTCATCTCCTTCGGCGACACCAAAGTCTTCTGCACCGCAACCGTCACCGAGGGCGTACCGCGCTGGCGCAAGGGCACCGGCGAAGGCTGGGTCACCGCCGAATACTCGATGCTGCCCCGCTCCACCAACACCCGCGGCGACCGCGAATCCGTACGCGGCAAGATCGGCGGCCGCACCCACGAAATCAGCCGCCTCATCGGCCGCTCCCTGCGCGCCGTCATCGACTACAAGGCCCTCGGCGAGAACACCATCGTCCTGGACTGCGACGTCCTCCAGGCCGACGGCGGCACCCGCACCGCCGCCATCACCGGCGCCTATGTCGCCCTCGCCGACGCCATCACCTGGGCCCAGGGCAAGAAGCTCATCAAGCACGGCCGCAAGCCCCTCACCGGCACCGTCTCCGCCATCAGCGTCGGCATCGTCGACGGCGCCCCCCTCCTCGACCTCTGCTACGAGGAAGACGTCCGCGCCGACACCGACATGAACGTCGTCTGCACCGGCGACGGCCGCTTCGTCGAGGTCCAGGGCACCGCCGAAGCCGAACCCTTCGCCCGCGAGGAACTCAACTCCCTCCTCGACCTCGCCGTGGCAGGCTGCGCCGAGCTCGACGAGGCCCAGCGGGCGGCGCTGGCCCGCACGCTCTGAAGCCACCCAGGGACACAGGGGGAGGACCCGGAGAACCCCGGAAACCTCCCCCTGTGACCCTTTTCTCATGGGACATCCATCTCTGGAAAACCCTCCCCGGCCCGTCGCATGGTGGGGGCATGCCCACGACTGCCGTGACCGCGCCCCGCGTCCGCGCCCGCACCGGCGGGCCGCAGGACGACTCCCGACTCCTCGAACACGTCCTCGGCTGGACCCTCGTCGTCGTCCTCGCCATGCTGCTCACCCAGACCGGGCTCGTCTGACGGCGGGGGCTGGGTGATGGCGGGTCTTGCCTGACGGCGGGTCCTGTCTGGCCGCGGGTCCTGTCTGATCGCGGGAGTGATTCGCGGCGCCCGGTCCTGCTGCTGTCCGGCCCCGGCTGCCCGGCTCTTGTTGCGGACCGCTGCCGTCCGGCCCCGCCGTCCGGCCCTGCCGTCCGGTCCTGCCGTTTGGCCCTGTTGTCCGGTCCTCGCCCCTTGTCGCGGCATCGGGGCAACCAAAACACCCCCGCCCGGCGTTTCTTCCTTTGCCCGAGCATGACCCAAGGGAAGGAAACGCACCATGGCCCCGCGTACGCGCCGGCACCGTCGCCCCGCCACCACCGCACTCGCCGCATTAGCAGCCGCCACCCTCGCGATACCGCTGCTCTCCGCGTGCGGAGCGGTCGAGAAGGCCATGGACTGCGCCAAGACCGCCACCTCCGTCGTCAACGCCGTCGACAAGCTCCAGCAGGCCGCGGACAACTCCCTCACCGATCCGCAGAAGGCCGAGCAGGCCCTCGACAACATCGACACCAACCTGAAGAAGCTCAGCAAGGACGCGCACGACCCGGAGCTTTCCAAGGCCATCGACAAGACGAACAACGGCATCAAGGCCGCCCGCAAGGACCTCGACAACAACAAGGCCCCCGACATTCAGCCGATCGTCGACGGGACCAGTGCCATGACCAAGATCTGCACACCGGGATAATCACTCCCCATGCAGCCTCACACCGGTGGACGTTCCACAGCCCCCCGTCGCCTCATCCTCGCCACCCGTAACGCGGGCAAGGTCATCGAACTCCGGGCCATCCTGGAGGCCGCCGACCTCGACGTCGACCTGGTCGGCGCCGACGCCTATCCCGACATCCCGGACGTCAAGGAAACCGGCGTCACCTTCGCCGAGAACGCGCTCCTCAAGGCCCACGCCCTCGCCGAGGCCACCGGTCACCCCGCCGTCGCCGACGACTCCGGCCTCTGTGTCGACGTCCTCGGCGGCGCCCCGGGGATCTTCTCCGCCCGCTGGGCCGGCAGGCACGGCGACGACCAGGCCAACCTCACCCTGCTCCTCGCCCAGCTCGCCGACATCGCCGACGAACACCGCGCCGCCCACTTCGCCTGCGCCGCGGCCCTCGCCCTCCCCGACGGCACCCAGCGCGTCGTGGAGGGCAGGCTCGAAGGCACCCTCCGCCACACCCCCGCCGGCACCGGCGGCTTCGGCTACGACCCCGTCCTCCAGCCCCTCGGCGACACCCGCACCTGCGCCGAACTGACCCCCGACGAAAAGAACGCCATCAGCCACCGAGGCCAGGCCTTCCGGGCACTGGCACCGGTGGTGCGGGAGTTGCTGGGCTGAGCCGGACCGTACATGAATGGCGAAGGCCCGGCCCCGCGCTTCGGCGGGGCCGGGCCTTCGAATCCGAGGTGTGCGGCCGGAGGGACTCGAACCCTCACGGGTGTTACCCCACTGGCACCTAAAGCCAGCATGACTGCCAATTCCATCACGGCCGCTTGCCACGGCCATGATACTTGTTGGTCGACGCAGCGGGAGGTCTACCGCCGGTGTCGGCCACCGCGACACCAAGTGTCGGTCACCGCATGGCAGTTGGGGCAGAGAAGCCGCAAATTCTCGGGGCGGTCGTCTCGCCAGTCGCCGTTGATGTGGTCGATCTCCAGAGTCATGGGCTTGCCATGCCAGGCGGGGCCTGTCCCGCACTCGGCACATCGCTCCGGCATGCCGACCTGCCGCAGGGCTCGCCGTAGCATCACGGTTCTTGTCCGGCGCTTCCCGCAGTGCTTCACGAGTATCTGCTCAGGACCCTTGACCGGCGTGGTCCCCGGCTTCCCGCGCATATGTGCCTGCCCCAGGAACTGACCCGTGTCGATGCCGTAGTCGGATACCCACTGGTGGAACAGCGCGCGAGTGTGAGAGTTGTCGGGCCTCTCCAGATGCCGCAGGGCAGCAGCGATGGAGGGCGAGGCGCTGACGGCTTCCTGAAGGGCGTCCCTGCTGGGGCGGCGGAGATGAGCGGCGCGCCGTGTGACGGGCTTGAAGTGCGATACATCGATTCCGAAGTGCGCGAAGCGCCTGAACAGATGCCGCCGCAGCTGATGGTAGGAGCGGCCGCCGCAGAACGCGATGACTTCGTCGATGTTCGTGCAACGCCCCGCGGCTTCGGTCAACAATTCCCGGGTGTAGCGCATGCTGTCACTCATTGCGCCGTTCCGGTGCCGCGGGCGCGGATGCCCTTGTTGCGTCCCCGGTAAGTATCCGTGGCCAAGTGGCAATTGGGGCACAGGAACCGCAGGTTCTCCCGACAGTTGTTACGCCAGTTTCCGTCGATGTGATCGACTTCCAGCGGCAGCGGACGGTTGCGCCAGACGGGCCCGGTACGGCAGACGGCGCACCGCTCGTCCGCCCCGAGCGCGAGCATCGCGGCCTTGAGCCGGTTGCTCGGCATGCGTCGTCCCGGGTTTTCTGCGTGCACAAGGAGCTCCTCGGGGCTGCGCCGCCGACGAGCCTTGGTCTTTCTCCGGCCGACCGGCGAAAAGTGCGAAGTGTCGATCCCCAGGTCCTGGATGCGTCGGCTGATGTGGGTGTGCTGGCCGCCTACGGGGTCGAGACCGAGCCGTCGTAAGACCTCGCACACATTCGTCGACAGCGCCACCGCCTCCTCGAGGAGCTCCTTGGTCCAGCGCGTCCCTTCCCGCTCAAAGTGTGAAGTCGCTACGCCCATTGACCTCATTCGGTCATGGAGGTATCGCCGCGACGCCCCCTTCGGATCCACTCCGAGCTTGATCAACGCCTCCGAGAGCGTCCGCGAAGACGAAGCCGCCTCCGCGAGCCGTTCCCGGGTGTACGGACTGACCGGCATGATTCCCCCGTCCCGCGCACCAGGCCCACCCCCGCGCGCCCCTCGAACAGAACAACGATCGAACGTGGGGGCGGTTACGGCGGGTGGCGGGAAAGGAGGAAGGGGCCTCGGGGGGGATTCCCCGAGGCCCCTTGTGTGCTGTGCCAGGTGGGTCAGAAGCGCGGTTCCGGTGTCTGGGACTCGATGAGTTCGACGGCTTCTTCCTTGGTGGCCACCGAGGGCGGGGAGCCTTCGAGGGGCTGTTGGGCGGTTTCCTTCATGCAGGCCACGGCGATGACGCCGACGAGGGCGGCGCCCATCGTGTAGTAGGCGGGGACCATGACGTTGCCGTGGAAGGCGTCCATGAGGGCGGTGATCACCAGGGGGGTGGTGCCGCCGAAGAGGGAGACCGCCAGGTTGTAGCCGATGGAGAGCGAGCCGTAGCGGACGCTGGTGGGGAAGAGGGCGGGCAGGGCGGCGGACATGGTGCCCAGGAGGCAGACCAGGGAGAGTCCGAGCAGCGCCATACCGCCGCAGACGGCGGGGATGCTGCCCTGCTTGACCAGCAGGAACGCCGGGATCGCGAAGATGAAGAAGCCGAGCATGCCGGCCATCAGGAGGGGCTTGCGGCCGTAGCGGTCGTTCAGTTTGCCGACGGTGCTGATGACGCACATCAGGGCGATCATCGTGCCGAGGAGGATCAGCAGACCGTGGGACTCCTCGTAGTGGAGGGTGTCCGTCAGGTACGTCGGCATGTACGACAGCAGCATGTAGTCGGTGATGTTGTACGCGCCGACCAGGGCGATGCAGAGGATCAGGGTGGGCCACTGCTGGGTGAAGATCTCGCCGATCTTCTTCTTGGGGGCGTTCTCGGAGAGGTGCGAGAACTCGGCCTCGGCCTCGACGACGGAGCCGGTGGCGCTGTGGGTGTGGGAGGCCTCGAACTTCTGGAAGGCCGGGGTCTCGTCGAGCTTGACCCGGAGGTAGAGACCCACCAGGCCGAGCGGGCCGGCGATCAGGAACGGGAGGCGCCAGCCCCAGTGGAGCATGGCGTCGTCGCCGAGGGTGGTGTTGAGCAGCAGCACGATGCCGGCGGCGCCGGTGTAGCCGATGAGGGTGCCCATCTCCAGGAAGCTGCCGAAGTAGCCGCGCTTCTTGTCGGGGGCGTATTCGGCGATGAAGGTGGAGGCACCGCCGTACTCGCCGCCGGTGGAGAAGCCCTGGACGAGGCGGAAGAGGATGAGCAGGACGGGCGACCAGAAGCCGATGGTGTCGTAGGACGGGATCAGGCCGATGCAGAAGGTGCCCAGCGCCATCATGATCATGGTGAGGGCGAGGACCTTCTTGCGGCCGACGCGGTCGCCGAGCGGGCCGAAGTAGGCGCCGCCGATGGGGCGTACGAGGAAGGCCACGGCGAACGTCGCGAAGGACGACAGCAGGCTGGCGGTGTCGCTGCCGCCGGGGAAGAAGACCTTGCCGATGGTGACCGCGAGATAGCTGTAGATCCCGAAGTCGAACCATTCCATGGCGTTACCGAGCGCGGCGGCCTTCACGGCGCGCTTGACGGTGGGTTCGTCGGTGACGGTGATGTCGGTGCGCCGCAGTTTGGGGTTCTTGCGCCGGGCGACGGCACGGAAGAGCACCCGGTGGCGTTTGAGCGCTTCCCGGTCCGGCTCGGGAACGGGTTCTGCTTCGGTGCTGCCGGTCGGCACGAGGCGGTCCTCTCGGTCGGTCACCGCGCGGTGCGCGGTGGGGATACGACAGGTGCGCCTGCGCAGCGGAGCGCCACTCCAAACCACTCTGGTCGGACGAAGCGATATTCGTCACGCGCGGCTGGTCCTCCCGGGGGTACCGGGAAGGGCTCTGAGCAGGGGTGGAGCGGGGAAGCGCCAGAGGTGCGACAGGGCTTGTTACAGGACTGGTACACAGCCGAGCGGTCACCGCAGCGTTGGGGCAATCAGCCTGTGTCCGGGGCACGGGAGAGTGGGGCGCCGGGTGCGGCATTCGTGTTGCGGGGTGGGGGTACGGGGCGTGGTCCCCGGGAGGAGATCGTGATGACGGACCGCGAAGGGTCCCGCTGGATCCGGGGGCGTACCGCGCTGGTGGCCTTTGCCGTGGTGACGGCGCTGACGGCCGGCGGGGTGTGGTTCGGCCAGGCGTCGGACCGTGCGTCGGCGGTGGGTGCCGCGCCGAAGACGGCCGCGGCGCAGGACGTGAAGGAGGACGGCAAGTCGTCGGGGGGCCTGCCGGGTGTCCGGGACTGCGGGGTCGGCGCGCCGGAGGCGAAACCTCATGTGATCACGCTGACCTGCAAGGATGTCGGAATGGTGGCGACCGGGATCGCGTGGAAGTACTACGGTTCGCGCGAGGCGCTGGGGGCCGGTGTGGTGCAGGTGGAGAAGGTCGGTGCGGGCGTGGGCAGGGACGGTGGTTTCCCGGCGACCTTCCGGCTCTTCGGGCCGAAGCCGGTCGACGGCGGGCAGGTGTTCACCGGCCTCGAGGTGACCTACGAGGGCTCGACGCCGCTCGGTGACACGACGGAGATGTACACCCTCGCGTGATGGGCATTCGAGGCCGGATCGCCCTGGCCATTTCGTGTATGACGGCGCTGGCCGTGGTGGTGCTCGGGTTCGCGGTGCAGCACATAGCGGAGGTCGAGCGCGAGCGGTCGGCGCGGGCGTATCAGGACGACCGGCTGAGTTCGGCGCTACAGATCTATGAGCGGGACGGCACGCGGGCGCTGGGCGCGCAGCTGGACGATGCGACGCTGCCGTCGCCGTTGCGCGACGCGGTGTTCAGGAAGCAGTCGGGGACGTACATCAGCGGTGGTGAGGATCCGCGGGTGTGGGCGGCGACCGGGGTCGGCGAGGGCGGTGAGGGGGCTTCGATGCGGACGCTGTCGGTGTCGGCGCCGTATCCGGACGACGATCCGACGCAGCTGGCGCTGAACCGGGCGCTGCTGATCGCGGGGTGCGGCACGGTCACGCTGATGGCGGTGGTGTCGTGGTTCGTGTCGCAGCGGCTGTCGCGGCGGCTGCGGATGAGTGCGGCGGCGGCGCGGCGGATCGCGGCGGGGGAGGCGCCCGACGCGGATGCGCTGGCGAGTCACGGCCGCGACGAGGTGGCCGAGTTGGGCCGCAGTGTGCATCACATGGCGACGTCGCTGGCGGCCCAGGCGCAGGCGGAGCGGGAGTTCACCGCGGATGTGGCGCATGAGCTGCGGACGCCGGTGGCCGGTCTGGTGGCCGCCGCGGAGCTGTTGCCGCAGCCGCGGGCGGTGGAGATGGTGCAGGACCGGGCGCAGGCGATGCGGCGGCTGGTGGAGGACCTGTTGGAGGTCTCGCGGCTGGACGCGGGGGTGGAGCGGGCGGATGTGGACGCCTGTGAGCTGCCGTCGCTGGTGCGCGGGATCGTGAAGCGGGCGGCGCGGCAGCGCGGGGTGGACGAGGTGTCGGTGACTGTGGAGGGGGAGCCGCGGATCGTGGAGACGGACCGGCGGCGGGTGGAGCGGGTGCTGGTGAATCTCCTGGCCAACGCGGCCAAGCACGGCAAGCCGCCGATCGAGGTGGTGGTGGCCGGGTCGCGGATCGTGGTGCGCGATCACGGCCCGGGCTATCCGGCGGAGCTGTGTGCGGAGGGGCCGCGGCGGTTCCGTACGGCGGCGCCGGAGCGGGGGACCGGGCACGGTCTGGGGCTGACGATCGCGGCCGGGCAGGCGGATGTGCTGGGGGCGCGGCTGGACTTCGGCGCCGCCGCGGAGGGCGGCGCCGAGGCCGTGCTGGAGCTGCCGGACCGGGTGGGGACGGCGTGTCCTACAGCCCCAGGTCCTTGATGATCTTGGCGACATGGCCGGTGGCCTTGACGTTGTAGAGGGCGCGCTCGACCTTGCCGTCCTCGTCGAGGATGACGGTGGAGCGGATGACGCCGGTGACGGTCTTGCCGTAGAGCTTCTTCTCGCCGAAGGCGCCGTAGGCCTCCAGGACCTCCTTGTCGGGGTCGCCGAGCAGGGTGACCTTGAGCTCTTCCTTCTCGCGGAACTTGGCGAGCTTCTCCGGCTTGTCGGGGGAGATGCCGATGACGTCGTAGCCGTGGCCGGCGAGGAAGTCGAGGTTGTCGGTGAAGTCGCAGGCCTGCTTGGTGCAGCCGGGGGTCAGGGCGGCCGGGTAGAAGTACACGATGACCTTGCGGCCCTTGTGGTCGGCGAGCGAGACCTGCTTGCCGTCCGCGTCGGGCAGGGTGAAGGCCGGGGCGGTGTCGCCGGGCTGTAGTCGCTCGCTCATGGCTCTCCTTAGCGTGGATCCGTACGCCCCGACACTAGCCAGCCGGGGCGCGGAACGGTGCCGGGGGCGTCTCGGGGGTGCGAAACGGGGGTGCTGTGGGGCGCAGGGGGGCATGAGCTGACAGACTGTCCATCACGAATCGGCAGTCAGCCAGGTGGCCGGTTCCGTACGGGGCTCGTGCCCGGCCCTCGTACGCATCGGCGCGAGACGACGGAGGCAGCGCGGTGGCGGAAGCCAGGACCCCGACGCAGATCGAGGCGGATATCGTCCGCAGGCGGCAGGAGCTCGCCGTCACGCTCGACGAGATCGGTGTGCGGCTGCACCCGAAGACGATCATGGACGATGCCAAGGCGAGGGCGTCGGCCGCCGTGGACCGTACGGCGGGGCGGGCGTATGTGGCCGCCAACCGTGCGCTCACGGATGTGCGGGCCCAGTTGGTATCGGAGGACGGGGCGCCGCGACTGGAGCGGATTATTCCGGTGGCGATGGTCGGTGTGGCCGTGGTCGGCCTGCTGACGCTGCGTGCCTCCAAGCGGCGCTGCTGAGGGTTGTTCCGCGGCGTGCGCCTGACGGATCACGCCCGGCCCCGGGGCGGCCCGTGGTGCGTGCCGGGCGTCGCCGGGCAGGTACGGTCATGCCGTGAGCCCGAATAACACCAAGGACACCCACGACAAGCTGCCGATCCGGATGCTGCACGACCGTGTGCTGGTCCGGACGGACATCCCCGAGGGCGAGCGCCGCTCGTCGGGGGGCATCGTCATTCCCGCGACCGCGGCGGTCGGCCGCCGGCTGGCCTGGGCCGAGGTGGTCGCGGTCGGGCAGAACGTGCGGACCGTGGAGGTCGGGGACCGGGTGCTGTACGACCCGGAGGACCGGGCCGAGGTCGAGGTGCGCGGGGTGGCGTATGTGCTGATGCGCGAGCGCGATCTGCATGCGGTGGCCGCGGAGCGGCTGGAGGGCGCGGAGGACGCGACCGGGCTGTATCTGTAGCCCCCGGGACCTGTAGCCCCGGGACTGTAGCCCCGGGACTGTAGCCCCCATAACCTGTAGCCCCCGGAACGGGCGGTGACCGCGGTCACCGCCCGTTCCGCTGCCCTTTGCTAGCCTCGGGACGCACCCGACGAGACGCGCCGTACCGGGTCAGGACAAGACGACGCACCCCTGTTGAAGCTCTTTTCGCGGAGGTGCCCGTCATGGCATGGATCCTGCTCATGGTCGCCGGCCTGCTGGAGGTCGGCTGGTCGGTCGGAATGAAGTTCACCGACGGTTTCACCCGGCTGTGGCCCAGCGTGTTCACCGGCGCGGGCATCGTCGTCAGCATGCTGCTGCTCTCGTACGCGGCCCGGACCCTGCCGATAGGGACGGCCTACGGCGTGTGGGTCGGCATCGGCGCGGCCGGGGCGGCGGTGGTCGGCATGCTGGTGCTCGGCGAGCCGGCGACGGCGGCCCGGATCTTCTTCATCTGCCTGTTGCTCGTGGCGGTCGTCGGCCTCAAGGCGACGTCCGGGCACTGACGGTACGTCCGCGCACCCCTGGCGGCCGCCACCCGTCCGGCACTTCCCGCGTCCCCTGTCCGGCGCTCCCCGCGTCCCCCGTACGGCGGCTCCCCGCGTCCCCGTACGGCGTCCCCGTACGGGCGCGCGCCCTGCCCCCGGCCGCCCTACCCGTCGCCCCACCTCCACCGCATCCGCTGCTCCAGGTCGTCGCCGCTCTGGGGCGCCACCGTCGGGAAGTCGTTGGTGGGCTCGGTGGTCGGTGCGGGCTCGGTGGCGGGGGTGGGGGTGGGCGGTTCGGCGGTCGGAGGGGTCGTCGGGGCGCCGGTGGGCGGCGTGGGGAGGGGGGTGGATCCGGTCGGGCCGGTGGACGGCGCGCCCGACTCGCCGGGCGAGGCCGAGTCGCTGCCGGACGGCGAGGGCGACACCGGCTCCGAGCCCTCCGCCAGTTGCAGGTCGAAGCCGCGGACCGGGCGCCCGTTCAGCGCGGCCGCGGTGTAGTCGGCCCAGATCTGGGCGGGGTAGTCGCCGCCGTTGACCCGGGAGAGGCCCCCCGCGCCGTACAGGGGCTCCTGCGCGGCGCTCTTCGGGTTCTGGCCCAGCACCGCGACGACCGTGGCGAGATCGGGGGTGTAGCCCGCGAACCACGCGGCCTTGTCCTCCTCGGCGGTGCCGGTCTTGCCGGCCGCGGGCCGCCCGGCGCCCTGCGCGGCGGTGCCGGTGCCGCCGTCGACGACGCTGCGCAGGATCGAGGTGGTGGTGTCGGCGGCCGCGCGCGGGATCGCGGTGGTCTCCTCGCGCTCGGGGAGTTCGAGGTCCTCCTCGCTCTTGGTGACCTTGTCGACGAGGGAGTACGGCCGGTGGGTGCCGTGGTGGGCGAGGGTGGCGTAGACCTGGGTCATGTCCAGGACGCTGGGGGTGGCGGTGCCCAGCGAGATCGCGCCCTCGGACGAGGCGAGGCTGGGGGTGTCGGCGGGAATGCCCAGGTCGACGGCGGTGGCCTTGACCTTGGCGGGACCGACGTCGATGCCCATCTGGGCGTAGACGGCGTTGACGGATTTGTCGGTGGCCTCGGAGACGGTGATCGGGCCGTAGGAGCGGTCGTCCTCGTTGGCGGGCGCGAAACCGGTGCGGGAGCCGTGACTGACCGTCATCCGCTTGTTGGTGCCGTCGTAGACGGTGTTGGGGGTGATCCGCTCGCCGTCCTGGGTGGTGGAGTTGTTCTGCACGGCGGAGGCGAAGACGAGCGGCTTGAAGGTGGAGCCCACCTGGTAGTCGCGGCGGGTGGCGCCGTTGACGAACTGCTGGGCGTAGTCGATGCCGCCGTAGAGGGCGACGACCCGGCCGCTCGCGGGGTCGATGGAGGCGCCGCCGGCCCGGACGTAGCCGTCGACCTTCCGGGAGTCGTCGAGGCGGTCCATCACCCGGGTGTTGACCGCTTTGACGAAGGCGTTCTGGCGCTTCTTGCTGATGGTGGTGGTGATGCGGTAGCCGCCGGCCCGCAGGGTGTCCTCGTCGAGGATGTCGTTGTCGGTGAGGTAGTCCTTGACCGCCTCGACGAGGTAGCCGCGCTGGCCGGACAGCCCCGCGGAGGGCTTGGCGGGCTGCGGCATGGGGAACTCCAGCGCGGCCCGGTCGGCCCTGCTGAGCCACTTCTGCGACACCATGCCGTCCAGGACGTAGTGCCAGCGCGCCAGTACCCGTGCGCGGTTCCCGGGGTGGGCGCTGATGTCGTAGGCGCTGGGGGCGTTGAGGAGGGTGGCGAGATAGGCGCCCTGGGCGAGGGTCAGCTGCTCGGCGTTGCGGCCGTAGTAGGACTGGGCGGCGGCCTGGATGCCGTAGGCGTTGCGGCCGTAGTAGCTGGAGTTGAGGTAGCCCTCCAGGATGTTGTCCTTGCTCACCTCGCGGTCCAGCTTGATGGCGATGAAGAATTCCTTGGCCTTGCGGGTGACGGTCTGTTCCTGGCCCAGGTAGTAGTTCTTCACGTACTGCTGGGTGATGGTGGAGCCGGACTGTTTGCCCTTGCCGGTCACGGTGTTCCAGGCGGCGCGCAGCATCGCGGCGGGATCGACCGCGGACTCGGAGTAGAAGTCCCGGTCCTCGGCGGCGAGTACGGCCTGCTGGACGGACTTCGGGACCTGGCTGAGTTTGACGTTCTGCCGGTTGACCTCGCCGTCGCGGGCCAGCTCGGAGCCGTCGGAGTAGAGGTAGACGGTGCTCTGGGCCTTGGCGGCGCTGTTGGCCGCGGGGATGCCGACGAGCAGATAGCCGGCGACCAGCCCGCCGACGATGAGCAGCAGGAACAGCAGCACGGTGCCCAGCACCATGCGCCAGGTGGGGAGGACACGGCGCCAGCCTGTGCGTTGTCCGCTCATGTCGGTAAGGACTCCTCGGCCGCCGCCGAAGGTTGTACTGCGGCGGTCGTGTCGTGTCGGGGGTTTCGCGCGGTACGCCGCCAGAGCAACTGCCGCCCGTTGGGAAACTCTCGCATCATGTGCCCCGGTCGGGCGGGTTGGCACACACCGAAGTCCGTAGGCCGACCGGCTGAACGGCCGTCACGGCTCACCCGAAGCGGTGATAATTCGATGGTGCCCGCCGCGCCCGCGACATTAGGCTCCGGTGTTTTGTCCGTCCGACGACAACGGGGCTGGGGGAACGGGTCGTGTGGTACGTCGCGGTGGCGGCCGGCAGCTTCCGGCGGTACGCCACCTATCGGATCGCCACCGTGGCCGGCGTGTTCACCAACACCGTCTTCGGCTTCATCGTCGCCTACACCTATATCGCACTGTGGGACGAGCGGCCGCATCTGGGCGGCTACGACCAGGCGCAGGCACTGGCCTTCGTGTGGACGGCGCAGGCGCTGCTGGCCACCGCGGCGCTGATGGGCGGCGGCGGCCTGGACGAGCTCCAGGAGCGGATCCGCACCGGCGACATCGCGGTGGACCTCTACCGGCCCGCCGATCTCCAGCTGTGGTGGCTGGCCGCGGATCTGGGGCGGGCCGGGCTCCAGCTGATCGGGCGCGGGGTGGTGCCGATGGCGGTGGGCGCCCTGGCCTTTCCGCTCGCGCTGCCCGGTGATCCGCTGACCTGGGGCTGCTTTCTGCTGTCGGTGCTGTTCGGGGTGCTGGTCAGTTTCGCGCTGCGCTATCTCGTCGCGCTGGCCTCGTTCTGGCTCCTCGACGGTGCGGGGCTGGCCCTGATCAGCGGCCTGGCCTGCATGTTCTTCTCGGGGATGGTGCTGCCGCTGCGGGTCTTCCCCGGCGCCCTGGGCGAGGTGGCCCAGGTGCTGCCGTGGGCGGCGGTCCTCCAGGTGCCGGCCGATGTGCTGGTGGGCGCGCGCAGCGGGGGCGCCCTGTGGCGGGGCCTGGTGTTCCAGGCCGCGTGGGCCGTGGCGCTGCTGGCGCTGGGGCGGCTGGTGCAGTCGGCGGCGACCCGCAAGGTGGTGGTGCACGGTGGCTAGCGACGGGCCGGGGGAGTGGGCCGGTGACGGGAGGGGGCGGGTCGTCCAGGGGCTCTTCGCGTACGGGCTGATCGTACGGATGTGGGTGCGCTCGGCCCTCGCCTACCGGACCTCGTTCGTGATGATGGCGGTCGGCAACTTCGCAGCCAACGGACTGGACTTCGTCGCGATCATGCTGATGTTCTCGCGGATCGATGCCCTCGGCGGGTTCTCGCTGCCCGAAGTGGCCTTTCTGTACGGGACGTCCGGTGTCTCGCTGGGGCTGGCGGATCTGCTGCTGGGCAGCGTCGAGGGGCTGGGCCGGCGGGTGCGGGACGGCACCCTCGACACCCTGCTGCTGCGCCCCGTACCGGTCTTCGCGCAGATCGCGGCGGACCGCTTCGCGCTGCGCAGGCTGGGCCGGATCACCCAGGCGCTGCTGGTGCTCGGCTGGTCGCTGCCCCTTCTCCAGGTGGAGTGGACGGTGGGCCGGGTGCTGATGGTGCCGCTGATGGCGGTGTGCGGAGCGGCCATTTTCGCGGCGGTCTTCACGGCGGGCGCCGCCTTCCAGTTCTGGGCGCAGGACGCGGCCGAGGTGCAGAACTCCTTCACCTACGGGGGCAACGCGATGCTCCAGTACCCGCCGACGGTGTTCGCCAGGGAACTGGTGCGGGGGGTCACCTTCCTCGTCCCGCTGGCCTTCGTGAACTGGCTGCCCGCGCTGTGGCTGCTGGGCCGGCCCGATCCGCTGGGGCTGCCGGGCTGGGTGGACTTCATGGGGCCGGTGGTGGCGGCGCTGATGTGTGCGGGGGCGGGGCTGGCGTGGCGGCTGGGACTCAGGGCGTACCGCAGCACCGGCAGCTGACGGGACGTCAAGCCAGGGCGTACGAACACACACGAACGGGACGACGGAGGAGGCACGTGGTGGGCGATACCGCCGGGGCACCGCAGCTGATCGAGGTGGACGGCGTCGAGAAGGTCTTCTCGGTGCGGCGCAAGGCGGGCCGGCTGCGGCGGGTGCGGCAGGAGGTCCGGGCGGTGGACGGCATCTCCTTCCGGGTGCCGCGCGGTGAGATGGTCGGCTACATCGGCCCGAACGGCGCCGGGAAGTCCACCACCATCAAGATGCTGACGGGCATTCTGGTGCCCAGCGGCGGCCGGCTGCGGATCGCCGGTATCGACCCGGCGCGCGAACGCACCCGCCTCGCCCGCCGGATCGGGGTGGTCTTCGGGCAGCGCACCACCCTGTGGTGGGACCTGCCGCTGAAGGACTCCTACGAGCTGGTGCGGCGGATGTACCGGGTACCGGACGCCGTCTACCGCGCCAACCTGGAGCGCTGTGTCGAGCTGCTGGACCTGGGCCCGCTGCTGGCCGTGCCGGTGCGGCAGCTGTCGCTGGGGCAGCGGATGCGCGGCGATATCGCGGCGGCGCTGCTGCACGACCCCGAGGTGCTGTATCTGGACGAGCCGACCATCGGCCTCGACGTGATCAGCAAGGCGAAGGTGCGTGGGTTCCTGCGCGAGGTGAACGCCGAGCGGGGCACCACGGTCCTGCTGACGACCCACGACCTCACCGACATCGAGCAGTTGTGCCGCCGGGTGATGGTCATCGACCACGGCCGGCTGGTCTACGACGGCGGGCTCGACGGGCTGCGGGCGGCCGGTGACGGGGAGCGCACGCTCGTGGTGGACCTGGAGCGGGAACTGCCGCCGATCGAGGGCGTACCGGGCGCCCGTACGGTCAAGGTGGACGGGCCCCGGCAGTGGCTGGCGTTCCCGGCGTCGCAGAGCGCGGCGCCGCTGGTCGCGGCGGTCGCCGCGCGCTATCCGCTGGTGGATCTGTCGGTGCGGGAGCCGGAGATCGAGACCTTGATCGCCGAGCTGTACGCGGGCGGCGGGATGCGGGCGGATGCCGGGCGGAGCGGGAGCAACGGGGGCTCGGCGCTCTAATGTGTCCGTATGACTGAAGACCTCCCTGAATTGCGCGCCTCCGACGCCGACCGTGAGCGGGTCGCCGAGATCCTGCGGGACGCCGTCGCGGAAGGGCGGCTGGCGATGGAGGAGTTCGACGAGCGGCTCGACGCGGCGTACAAGGCCCGCACCTACGGGGAGTTGGAGCCGCTCACCGCCGATCTGCCGGCGGCCGCTGCGGCCGCGGCCGGCCCGGCGCCGCTGTCGCTGCGCAAGGAGAGCGGGGCGCCGACGCCGTGGTCGGAGCGGATCGTCAGCGGCACGGAAGGCTCCGCGGTCGGTATCGCCCTCCTGGGCGGCTTCCAGCGCAAGGGGCGGTGGACGATCGGGCGCCGGTTCACGGCCGCCTGCCTCATGGGCGGCGGGGAGATCGATCTGCGCGAGGCGGACTTCGCCGGGCCCGAAGTCGTCATCACCTGCTGGGCGGTCATGGGCGGGGTGAACATCGTGGTGCCGCCGGGCGTCGAGGTCGATGTGCGCGGCCTGGGCATCATGGGCGGCTTCGACGCGGGCGAGGACGGGGTGCCGGGCGATCCGGGCGCGCCCCGGGTGATCGTCAAGGGGCTGGCGCTGATGGGCGGCGTCGGCGTCGAACGCAAGCTGCTCAGGGCCGAGAGGCGCCGTCTGAAGGAGGAGCGGCGCCGCCTGGCGGACAACCCCCGCAAGGAGTTGGACTGAGGCGGCATCTGCTCCGTTCGTGCTACAGCGAGGCGGGCGCGCCCAGCTTGAGGTGGGCGAGGTTCACCGCGTGGGCCATCGCCCGGAAGCCCTCGTCGCTCGGGTGGAGATGGTCACCGGAGTCGTAGGAGGGCCGCAGCCGCACCGGTGCCGACGGGTCGCGCAGCGCCTTGTCGAAGTCCACGACCTCGTCGTAGACGGCGCCGGAGCGGATGATGCGGTTGACCTGTTCGCGCACCGAATTCAGCAGGTTGGAGTAACCGCGGTGCCCCCCGAACGGCGTAAGGGTGCTGCCGGTGACGCGCAGACCGCGTGCGTGCGCCTCCCGGACGACCTGCCGCATGCCCTCGGCGATCTTCTGCGGGTCGAGCTGGCGCGGCGTCTTGAACAGGTCGTTCAGCCCGATCTCGACGATCACCGCCTTCACCCCGGTACGTGACAGCGCGTCGCGTTCCAGGCGGGAGAGCACGCTGGGCCCGTTGTTCGGGGAGAACTTGGAGCCGTTGACCAGCAGACGGTTGCCGCTGATGCCCTGGTTGAGGACGCCGTAGCGGGGCGCGCCGGGCTCGGTGCGCAGCCGCGCCGCGAGGAAGTCCGTCCAGCGGTGGTTGGCGCCGGCGGTGGAGGTGATGCCGTCGGTGATCGAGTCGCCGATCGCGACGACCGAGCCCCGGGCCTGGGTGCTCCACACGTCCACACCGGTCAGATAGCGCCAGTACGGGCTCTGCTCGGTGTAGGCCGCGCCGGTGGCGTCCTCGGCCCGGTCGCCGCGCGCCAGGTAGGAGGTCTGCCGGGCGTACGGGTGATAGGTGGCGGGCCCCGAGGGGGACGGGGAGTACGTCGTGACCAGCAGGTCCGCGTCGCCCGGCACCTTCAGCCGGGTCGGGTCGCTGGTGACCGCGCCGCCCGCCGGGATGGTCACCGCGGGCTTGCTGCCGAAGGACAGCCGCCGCATGGTGCCGCTCGCGGCCGTGGGGTTGCTGGGGGCCGCGGCCAGCGCCAGGGTGGCATGGCTGACCACCAGCGGGCGGGTGCCGTAGAGGTTGGAGAGCTGGATGCGGACACCGGAGCCGCCGACGCTGGTGTGCACGACGTTGCGTATCGACATCCCCGCGTAGCCGTTGAGGGTGCCGGGCTCGGCCGCCGCCGCGGCCGCCGACCAGGTGCCGACCCACTGTCCGGAGACCGCCGGCGCCGCCGGGTCGCGCGGCTTGTGCGAGGAGCTGCCCAGCCCGCCGTCATCGCCGCCGAAGCCGACGAATATCGCGGTCGAGATCAGCACCACCACTGCCGCCAGACCGGCGAGCAGGGAGTAACCCACACTTTTCTTCATGCGGGAGGGGTCTCCTGGGTAAAGCGGAGCGGCACGCTCCGGGCGGGCAAGGGCAGCGGATGATCAGCGGCACCGTTGCGGTCCGATCGGTCCCTCATGATCCCACGGACCTCAGGTGCGCCGCAGGGCGCCCCGTCGATGCCTCCATGGCAGGGACGCGGGGAACTCGTGGTTCGTTCCAGGAGTAGGTCACAGTGGGACTACGGCCGGACCGTCGGCCGGTGTGCGGAGCAGGACGGTCCGGATGGATGGCGGGGGCACGGTGGGAGCGGTGGAGCGGATGGAACGCACAAAAGCGGATACGGCGCCCGGAGCGGAACGGGTGCAGGCGCCGGACGCGGCGTCGGCGGGCCGGCCCGCGGCGGCCGGCGGTTTCCCCTACGGCGCCGCCGACGAGGAGCGCCGGCGCGCCGTACGCCGGATGAAGACACTCGCCACCGGTCTGCTGCTGGCCGTCGCGCTGGTCTACGTCCTGGCGAAATGGGCCGGGGCCTCCGGGGCGGGCGGCTGGACCGGGTTCGTCGCGGCGGCCGCGGAGGCCGGGATGGTCGGTGCGCTGGCCGACTGGTTCGCGGTCACCGCGCTGTTCAAACGGCCGATGGGCCTGCCCATCCCGCACACCGCCATCATCCCTACCAAAAAGGACCAACTGGGTCAGAGTCTGGGTGATTTCGTCGGGGAGAACTTCCTCTCCGGTGAGGTCGTCCGCCACCGGCTGCGCTCCGTCGGCATCGGCCGCCGGGTCGGCGGCTGGCTCGCCGAACCCAAAAACGCCGACCGGGTCACCGCCGAGCTCTCCACCGCGCTGCGCGGCGCGCTGACCGTGCTGCGCGACTCCGATGTGCAGGCGGTGGTCGGCGAGGCGATCACCCGCCGCGCCAACGCCCAGGAGATCGCGCCCGGTATCGGCACGATGCTGGAGAAGATCGTCGCCGAGGGCGGCCACAAGCGGGTGGTGGATCTGGTCATCTCCCGCGCCCACGACTGGCTGGTCATGCACGGCGACTCCGTCATGAGCGCGGTCTCCGGCGGTGCGCCCGGATGGACCCCGCGGTTCGTCGACCGCAAGGTGGGCGACCGGGTCTACAAGGAGCTGATGCGCTTCGTCACCGAGATGCGGGACATGCCCGAGCATCCGGCGCGCGGCGCGATCGACCGTTTCCTGCGGGACTTCGCGGGCGATCTCCAGTCCGACGCGGAGACCCGGGCCAAGGTCGAGCGGCTGAAGTCCGAGGTGCTGGGGCGCGGCGAGGTGCAGGATCTGATCGCCTCGGCCTGGGGCTCGGTGCGCGCGATGATCGTCGCCGCCGCCGAGGACGAGCGCAGCGAACTGCGGCTGCGGGTGCGGGCGGGGCTGCTGTCCCTCGGCCGGCGGCTGGCCGCCGAGGAGCGGCTCCAGGACAAGGTGGACGGCTGGCTGGAGGGCGCGGCCGTCTATGTGGTGACGACCTATCAGAGCGAGATCACGTCCCTGATCACCGACACCGTCGCCGGCTGGGACGCCGAGCACACCTCGAAGAAGATCGAGGCGCACATCGGCCGTGACCTCCAGTTCATCCGCATCAACGGCACCGTCGTCGGCGCACTGGCCGGGCTCGCCATCTACGCCGTCTCGCAGGCCTTCGGCGGCTGACCCCCCGTCCGCCGGCCGGACCGTGCGCCGCCTCTGGTGGCTTGTGCCCGCAGGGCTTACGGTGCCCGCGTGCGGGAGCGGATACCGGTAGTCGTACAGGGGCGGCGCACCCGTCGCTCCCGTGCCGCGCGGGCGCTGTGGACGGGTGCGGAGCTGGCCGTGACGCTCGGCGTCGTCCTCCTGCTGCTCGTGGTCCACCAGCTGTGGTGGACCAACCGTCAGGCGCAGCACGCGGCACACGACCAGGTGGCGCGGCTGGAGCGGCAGTGGGACGCCGGGCCGCCGTCATCCGCCGCGCCCCCGGCGGCCGGTGACGACGAGGCAGCGGCGCGGACGCCGGAGAGCGCGCCGCCGTCCGGCAGGCCCGCCCACCGCGCCGCCGGCCGGCCTCCGCCGCCCGCCCGGGACCTCGCGTACGCCGTCCTGCGCATTCCCCGGATCGGCCTCACCGCGCCCGTCGCCCAGGGCGTCGGCAAGGCCGCGGTCCTCAACAAGGGCTATGTCGGCCACTATCCGCACAGCGCGCAGCCCGGCGAGGCCGGCAATGCCGCGCTGGCCGGGCACCGCAACACCCATGGCGAGCCGTTCCGTCACCTCGACCGGCTGCGCACCGGCGACACCGTCCTCATCGACACCGCCGAGGCCCGCTACACCTATGCCGTCCGGCGCATCCTGGCGCGGACCACACCCGCCGACGGCACGGTCCTCGCCACGGTCCCGTACAGCAGCGTGCACCCCTCCTACCGCTTCACGGCGCCAGGCGCCTATCTCACCCTGACGACCTGTACGCCCGCCTACACCTCCGCCTACCGGCTGGTGGTCTGGGGAGTGTTGCGGTCGACACAGTCACGGTGAGGGCGGCGGCGCGTCGCCTAGGCTCTCGCCCCGTGCGAAACGAGTCCCGCGCCGGGCGGACCCCGGGTTCGAGAAAGCGCCCCGCGCTGCTGTGGCTGCTGCTGCCGTATGTGCTGTTCCTGGCGGCGCTGCCGCTGGTGAACCGGGTGACACCGACCGTGCTCGGTCTGCCGTTCCTGTTCTTCTGGATGCTGGTGGCGACGCTGGCGACACCGCTGTCGGTGTGGCTGGCGCGACGCGGCGACATAAAGCGGGGCCGGGTATGAACGCCACGGTGTCCACCGCCGTGTTCGGCGGCTTCATGGTGCTCACCGTCGTCCTCGGCCTGCTCGCGGTGCGCGGCCGCGGCTCCGGCGGGGGGCTGACGGAGTGGTCGGTGGGCGGCCGGAGCCTGGGCACCGTCTTCATCTGGGTGCTGATGGCCGGTGAGAGCTATACGAGCTTCAGCTACCTCGGCGCGGCCGGCTGGGGCTACAACTTCGGCGCCCCGGTGCTCTACGTCCTGGCCTACATGTCCTGCGGCTATGCGCTCGGGTACGTCGTCGGGCCGATGCTGTGGGCCTACGCCCGCCGGCACGGCCTGGTCGGCATCACCGACATGATCGCGCACCGCTACCGGTCGCCCTGGCTCGGCGCCGCCGTCGCCCTGCTGGCCACCGTCTGCCTGCTGCCGTACATCCAGCTCCAGATCACCGGCATGGGCGTGGTCGTGTCCACCATTTCCTACGGCGCCATCAGCCTCAACTGGGCCTATTTCCTGGCCTTCGCCGTCACCACCGGCTTCGTCGTGGTCAGCGGACTGCGCGGCAGCGCCTGGGTGTCGGTGCTCAAGGACGTCCTCGTCATCGGCACCCTCGGCTTCCTCGCGGTCTATGTGCCGCTGCACTACTTCGACGGCTACGGCCCCTTCCTGGACCGGATAGTCGCCGAGAAGCCGCAGTGGCTGGCCTTCCCGGGCCATGCGTCGGGCGGTCTGGGCTCGGTCTGGTTCGTCACCACCACCGTGGTCAACTCCCTCACCGTGGTGATCTTCCCGACGACCGTGGCGGGCTATCTGGGCGCCCGCAACGCCGATGCGCTGCGCCGCAACGCGATGTACCTGCCCTTCTACAACGTGCTGTTGTTCGTGCCGATGCTGCTGGGGATGGCGGCGCTGTTCGTGGTGCCCGGGCTGGTGGGCGCGGACTCCAATCTCGCGCTGTTCAAGCTGGTGGTGGACTCCCTTCCGGCCTGGGCCGTGGGGCTGATCGGGGTGGCCGCCGCCCTCTCCTCCATCGTGCCGATGGCCGTTTTCATGCTGGTCATCGGCACGATGTGGGGGAGGAGCGTGCTGGGCGCGCTGTCGCGTGCGGGCGGCGGGGCAGCCGGGGAGGCTTCCGGGGAAGGACGCCCGGGGGCGTCGGGCGGGCGGCAGAAACTGTGGTCGCAGCTGGTCGTGGTGGTGGCCGGCGCGCTGGCGCTGCTGCTGACCTACACCGCCCCCGACACCCTCGTCCGGCTGTCCTTGATTTCGTACGAGGGCATGGCGCAGCTCGTGCCGATGCTGCTGCTGGGGCTGGTGTGGCGGCGGCTGACGCGATGCGCCGCGGTGAGCGGCCTGGTGGCGGGCTTTGCGCTCGTCTGTGTCCTGGTCTTCGGGGGACACGACCCGGTCTGGGGGATGAACGCGGGGATCGTCGCTCTCGCCGTGAATGTGGCGGTGGCGCTCCTGGTCACCTGGCTGGGGCCGCGCGATACGGACGAGAGGCCGGACGCCGAGGTGCTGGCGCTGGAGGACGAGTTCCCCCGGGACGGTGCGTTGCCGCAGGGCGGTGCGGTCAGCCCTCCGGTGTCGTCGTGATCTTCTTGCCCTCCTTGGAGACCGCGAACCACAGGCCCATCTTGCCCTGGCCGTTGATGTCACCGGGCTGCTCGTCGCCGGTGAACCAGTAGACCGGCCAGCAGTCGACGGCCAGCTGACGGGTGCCGTCGGGGCGGGTGACGGTGCTGATGAGCTTGGGGGCGATGCCGTTGAGCTTGGAGCGGTCGGCGGGCTTGGCGGGCTTCCAGGTGTCCAGGCAGGCGTCGTTGCAGCCGAACTTCATCGGCCAGGCGCTGTCCTTGTTGAAGCGGTAGAGGGTGCGGCCCTTGCCGTCGACGAGGATCGAGCCGAGCTGGGGGTGGTCGAACACCGAGACGTCGCCGGGCTTCTGGGCGCCGGCCTTCTTGCCGTCGGAGGCCAGCGCGTTCCAGGTGCCGCCCACGCCCTGGCCCTTGGTGTCGCCGGGCTTGGTGTCCTTGGCGAAGCGGTAGGCGGGCCAGCCGCCGATGGTGAGCTGCTTGGTGCCGTCGGCGCGGGTGACCGAGCCGAGCTTGCTCTTGTCGATGCCGGCCGGGGCGCTGGCGCCGTCGGCGGGGACCACCGGCCAGGTGGTGGCGCAGGAGCCGGAGCAGTTGGACTTCGACGGGTCCGGGGTGTCCTTGTCGAAGCGGTAGAGGGTCATGCCCTTGGAGTCGGTGACGACCGGGCCGAGCTTGGCGTCCTGGTGCAGGGCCAGCGTGCCGGCGCTGGGGGCGGCCTGCGGGGCCTTGCCGCCGGTGTTGGCGGTGTCGCCGCCCGCCTGGCCGCCGCCGCCGGAGGAGCCGTAGCCGTAGTCGCTGGTGCCCTGTCCTGCGGGCTGGACGTTGTCGGTGGTGGGGGTGCCGGCGCTCTGGTTGCCGCTGCTGCCGCAGGCGGCGGTCAGGGCCAGGGTGGCGACCGCCGTGGCCGCGAGACCCGCACGACGTCGAGTGATCATGATGTCTCCTCTGTCGGGTGGTGATTCCGTCGCTTGCTGAGGTGGTGGCTGAGAAGGTGGCCCGGGTGCCGTGGTGGCCCGGGGCCCCGGCGGGGTGCCGTCGCCGGGGGAATACGGGCTACGGGGTGCCGGGCGTTCAACGGAGCCGAAGAATTTTCTCCGCGGGCAAAAACCCTGCCCGGCACCTCAGTTGCCGCCCTGTACCCGCAGCGCGAGTGCCGGGCAGCGGCGCACCGCGAGCTGCGCACGGCGCCGCATCCGGGCCGGCAGCGGCATGCTGGCCTTCTCCGGATAGCCGTCCGGGCCCAGCTTGATGATGCCGGGCACCACATCCGCGCACAGGCCGTGGCCGCGGCACAGCGTCCAGTCGACCAGCAGCCTCTCCTGCGGCGGCGCGGCGGACTTGGGCGGGGCGGTCGGCGGCGTCGGCACGGTGGACGGCAGCGGCCGGCTCCCGGTGACCGGCAGCGCGCCGGTCACCGGGCGGCCGCATCCGAACCCCTGCGCATGCCGCTCGAACTCCTCGGGGAAGGCGCCGAGGGCCGAGGCGACGAAGCGCGAGGTGCCGTCCGGATGGCTGCACGCGCCGCGCTTCTCGACGGCCCGCATCCGCGCCTGTACGGCCTCCAGGGCGCCGGCACCGCCGCCCCGTACGGCGCGGTCGAGCTGCTCGGCGAGGGCGGGCAGTCCCAGCACGCAGGGGCCGCACTGGCCGGCCGATTCGGCGCCCATCCACTGGGCGACACGTACCGTCTCGCCCGCGGGGCAGGTGTCGTACGGCAGCGGCAGCACCGCACCGGCACCGAGCACCGCCTTGTACTCGGCCAGCGACTCCTTCGACAGCTTCGCGGTCAGCGCGTCGGCCGGGGACACGAAGGTGCCGTGGTAGCCGCCGATCAGCACGCCCTGGCCCTGGTCCATGCCGCACAGCGCCAGGACCCGGGCCAGCGAAACCCCGTAGGGGACCTCCACGACCATGCTGCCGGCGACGGTCAGCAGCAGCGTGCCGGGCTCCGTCGGCAGGCCCGCGGTGCGGTAGCCGAGCGCGCCGAGCCGGGCGGCCACGGCGAGCTGGGCGTAGGTCTCGGTGTTCGACAGCAGGGTCGGCACACCGTTCAGGCCGCGCTCGCTGGAGCGGATCTTGCGGCCCGAGGGGAGGCCGGGGCCGCCGCCCAGCCCGTTCGTCATCGCGGAGCCCTCGCCGGTGACGAAGCGTTCGGTCAGCAGGCTGACCCGTAACGTCGGCCGCACCGGGCCCCGTTCGTCGATCGCGCGCTGCACCGAGCTCAGGACGTCCAGACGGGTCACCCCGATGGCGACCTCGTGGGCGCCCAGGGCGTCGGCGGCCAGCAGGGCGCCGTCGATCACCAGGTGCGGCGCGTGCAGCAGCATCGCGGTGTCCTTGAGGCAGCTGGGCTCGCCCTCGCTGCCGTTGACGACCACCGCGCCCTTGCCGTCGGCCTTGCGCATCCCGTCCATGACGGCGGTCAGCTTGCGGGCGAAGGGGAAGCCCGCACCTCCCCGGCCGCGCAGATCGATGTCCTCGGCCAGCGCCACCAGCTCCGTGGAGTTGAGCTGGGGCAGGCTGCCGTGCCGGGACAGATGCGCCACCCGGTCCATGCGCGGCATCTCGTCGAGGCCGGCCAGCAGCCGGGGCGGACCGAAGGACGCCAGCGTCGGTACGGGCTCCGGGCCGGGGACGACCGGGAGCGGGCGGGTAGGGGCGGGGGCGGTCATGGGAGTTCTCCTGTGTTCCTGCGTGAGTCGCGCATCCGCAGCGCGAGTCGTACGGCCACCGCGACGAGGCAGATGGCATAGCCGACGAGGGCATAGCCGGCCGCGGGGCGGCCCGCCCTGAGGCCGTGCACCAGGGCCAGCCCCCAGGCGGCGTACGCGCTCATGTGCAGCCCCCGCCACCACCGGGAGGCGGTGATGCCGGTGAAGGCGCCGCGCACCGCGCCGGTCACCGCGACGGCGATGAACACGTAGGCGGCGAGGGTGCCCAGGCCGATGAGGCCGGGGCGGGCGCCATCGGTGAAGGGCACCGCGGCGGCCGCCGCATCGGTGTGGCCCTCGGTGACCTTGACCCAGATGTGCAGGCCGAGGAAGCCGAGGCCGGCGACGCCGGTGCCGCGGTGCACGGCCTGGGCGAGCAGCCGGTGGCCGGACTTCAGCACCATCCGGTCGGTGGCGGCCAGGCCCCACAGCACGGTGACCGACAGGGAGACCAGCGCGAGCACCCCGGCGCCGAAGTCGAGGAAGTTCATCAGGCCGTCCATCGCGCCGGAGCGCAGCATGACGGCGAGGAAGAGCAGCAGTGCGGCCGGAAGCGCCGGGCGGAGCACGGCAGTTCCGGCGAAGCCGCCGGCCGGTCGGCGGGCCGGCGGCCCGGGTTCGTTCGGGGGACGCCGGGGGCGAGGCACGAAAGGCGAAGGCCGGGCTCGGTGTGCGGCGCGTCGGCTCTGCATACGCGGTGCGGACATCGGACCTCCCGGTGTCAGGGCGCGGGTGCGGGATGCGAATTTCGATGAAATCTCCCGGGGGCGTAATTTGCCCGGGGCTTTTGTTCGGGTGACCCCCGGTAACACTAAACATTCTGTAACCGGTCGGATACGCAGGGCCGTAATCCGGATGTGTAAAAGCATCTCCGAACGCGTTCAGGCTTTCGTAAGGTTTATCGCGCTGTGACAAATTCCTGCACTGGCATCGCGGTCCCGCGGGGTGACTCCGGATGATGCCGACTCAGGCGCACGGGGGGCGCCAATCCCCAGTAACAGCCGCATCCCCGCCAGGATCGAGGTAGCGATGTGTGATCTCCTGAACCGCATCTGGTCGCGTCCACGAGGTGAGTGGAACCGGGTAGTCAGAAATGAACTTCCGGATCTCGCCGACAAGTTGGTCGCGGAGTTGCAACGCGGATTTCCCGCATTGTCCGCACTTCTCGGGGATACTCCCGTAGAAGAGGCACAATGGGCACTTGAACAGGCCTTGCTGACAGTTCTTGGGTACCAAAAAGAGTCGGAGAGTAAACCTCGGGCAGTACCGTCCGTTGTGACTCCGATGCCCGTGGCCCGGGCGCGTCAGGACCTGTTCGATGTGCTCGCCGGACAACGGGAGCTGCCGGAGGAGGGCTTGGCCGACCTGTCCCGCGCGGCGGGCTGGCCGATCCCCGAGACCCTCCAGGCCGTGGTCCTCGCCACTCCCGCAGAAGCCGCCCAACTCGCCGCGGCGCTCGGGCATGCCCTCATCGGCTCCGTCGACGGGTACACCTGTCTGTTCGTCCCCGACCCGGCCACCCAGACCCGGGCCCGCCTGGAGGCGGCGCTCAAGGGCAGGCCGGCCGCGGTCGGACACGTCGTCCCGGCCACCGACACCGCGTCGTCGCTGCGGTGGGCCCGCTATCTGCTGACGCTGGCCCCGGGCCGGGTCGGCCCGGAGTCGCGGCCCGCGTTCGTCGACGACCATCTCTCGGCGCTCCTGCTGCTCCAGGACGAGTCGCTGGCGGACGCGCTGACGTCCCGCTGGCTGGGCCCGCTGGAGGAGCTGACGCCGCGGCAGAGCGAGCGGCTCGAAGTCACGCTGCTGGCGTGGCTGGAGGGCGGCGGAGCACCGGAGGCGGCCAAGCTGTTGCATGTGCACCCGCAGACGGTGCGCTACCGCCTGCGCCAGATCGAGAAGCTCTTCGGTCCGGTGCTGCGTGATCCGCGTACCCGCTTCGAGCTGGAGATGGCGCTGCGCAGCCGCCGTCTGATGGCGCATGTCCGCAGCTACCGCGCACGGGCCGGCCGCCGGGCGCGGGCCGTCGCCTCGTCCATACGCCCGCTGGGCGTCGCCCGCGAGGCCCGCGTCAACGGTCTTTGAGGCACGGTTGACCCACCGAGCCCGTTGAGCTGACGGCCGGCCGGTACGGCGAGAGCCTTCCGGTACCGCGACAGCCTGCCGGCGCAGAGCGGCGGCCCCGACCCCCGGGAATCCGGGTCGGGGCCGCCGCTTTGTGATGTCCCAGGGGGCCGTGGGTCTCGCAGGGGGCAGCTCTCCGGGGAGGCCCCTGAGTCCCTTAGGGGGCAGCCGTCCGGGGAAGCTCGTGAGTCCCTCAGAGGGCGCCTCCCCGAGGTGGCCCGTGAGCGCCCCAGGGGACACGTCCCCCAGGGCGCCCGTGAGCCCCTTGGGGGACATCTCCTCCAAGGGGCTCACGGGCGGGATCCTCAGGTGCAGTTACGGCCGCCGTTGATGCAGTCGACGGCCTTGCTCATCAGCTGGTCCGGCATCACGTTGATGAAGTCACCGTGGTCGGTCACCGGTTTGTGCAGCTGTTCGGGGAAGCTGTCCACCGCGAAGCTCTGGCCCTGCGGGACGTCGTAGGTGATCCGCTGGACGAGCTGCGGGATCGCCTTGAAGCCTTGGGGGCAGGCGCCGTTCTGGTCCGAGAACGTCACGTGGTCCCGGTGGTTGCCGCTGTCGATGTCCTGGCCGTTCCAGCAGTTCTGGAAGGCGAAGGTCCGCACGACCTGCGAGCCCTGGGGGCACAGCGGGTACTTGTCCTTCAGCTGCCGGTCCTCGAAGCCGGTGCAGCTCCAGGAGGCGTTGGCGTTCTTCGTGCCGTTGGTGAACGCCTTGGCGTCACCGGTGATGATCTTCATGAAGCGGGGCATCGCCTCGACCTGGCCGACCTGGCTGCCGCGGAACGTCAGGGTCACCGTGGCCGGGGTCAGCGTCGTGCCGACGTTGGCGTCCTGCGCGGCTCCCGGCTTCTGCTCCGCGTTGCCGTCCAGCTTGCGCAGCACGGGCCAGTAGTGGGTCGACTGGTCGCCGTTGTCGCAGGTGGTGTCGGAGGCGGCGAGCTTGTTGTCGTTGGCGAAGGCGTCGGTGGCCTTGTTGCCGACGTAGTCGTGGGTGTGGTGGGCGCCGTTGCTGACCCCCGGCGTCACGATGACGTTGTCGGAGTTGAAGTGGCCGTCCTCATTGCGGCCGCACTCGGTGGTGAAGGTGCCCGTCGAGGCGTTGCCTCCCTGGGGGGCGGCGAACGGCGGGGCGTCCGCGTTCGGCTGGACGTTGTTGATGTCGACGAAGTCGTCGGGGGAGGGACCGCCGGCCTGGCCCTGCTGGCCGCCCTGCTGGCCCTGCTGGTCCTGGCCCTGTTGGTCCTGGCCCTGTTGGTCCTGACCCTGCTGGTTCTGGTCCTGCTGGTTCTGATCCTGGTTCTGGTCGGCGCCCTGGGTCTGGTTCTGCCCCTGGTACCAGCCGTCCTGCACGGACTTGGTGGAGTCGCTGCCGCCCGCGCCGGCGCCCTCGTCCACCGGCTTGGTGGTACAGCCGCTCATCTTCAGCAGATAGCTGGGCCGCTTGGTGTTCTTGGCTATCGCGCTGACCATCATCTTGATGGTCTTCTGCCGCTGCGCCTTGAGCGGGTTCAGCACGTCGGCGCCGCTGCCGCCCATCATCTTGTGGTAGGCGTCGTGCACCTGCTTGTCGAGCGAGGACAGCCCCTTGGAGACCGAGAGCTGTGCACTGCGCGGAACGGTGCGCAGCCGTTCCCCCACATCGGGGCAGGAGATGGTGATGGCGGACGCGGTGTGCTGCTGGTGGCCGGACATCGTGTCCGGCGTGTTGTTGCCGGCCAGCGCCGTGGTGGCGTAAGCGGCCAGTCCGCCGCCGCCCAGCAGCAGGGCGGTGCCGCCGATGAGCATTCTGTTCGTCAAACGCGAGCGTTTATGGGCCTGTTGCCGTTGCCTCATGAGATCACTTCGCTTCGTCCGATGTGAGGGGTGTCGTCCTGTTTCGGTTCACAGAGGGTCGTGATGGGCGCCTCCCAACGGGGTGCCTGCGCCAGGTCAGCTGGTGTGCAGGGTGTTGAAGTCGACCCGACCGGTCTTCTCCAGGAACGTGATGTGGTCCAGCACGACGTCGTTGGCGCGGTCGGCCAGAGCGCGCACCATCGTGTTCGTGGTCTGGTCACGGACCAGGGCCACCAGCCCGAAGACCTTGCCGTGTGCCCGGCGCAGCAGCTCCGCGAACAGCGGGTCGAAGTCCTTGCCCTGGGCGGCGTTGAGCTGCCCGAGCCAGCCCTGCTGGGCGGCGTTGGGCTCACTGGGCAGGTCGATGCCCAGCGCCCGCCCGGCCTCGTTCGACCGCCGGTCCAACTCGGTGTGTCCCGCGATGAGATGGGCGCCGGCCGTGCGGACGGCGGTGGTCGTCCCGCGCTGCTGTGCCATCCGGCCCGAGGGCAGCTCCCACAGCCCGGCCAGCTTGACCTTGCGTACGAAGTCCCGGTCCATCGCGGTGAGCGGACCGTAGCGGGTGCCGACCGTGCCCCCGCCGTCGTCGTCGTACGTGAGGGTGGTGGTCGCCGCGGCAGCGGACTCGCCGAAGAGCTGGACGGGCAGCAGCAGCGCCGCGAGCGTGGCCACGAGCGCAGATACCACCAGTCCCGTGGCGATGGTCCGCCCGGATGTTGCGGAATTGCTGAGGATGGACCGCACACGGCCTCCCGGTTCGTCACTACTGGAATCCCACCGGACGCTAAGTGCCGCACCGGGCCCGCGGGCCCGGGTCCTCACCCCTGGACAAATAACGGCCGGGCCCGCCGCGGCACTGCTACGGTGCGCGGGCGGGCCCGGCCGGAATACGGGTGACGTGCGTCGGATTTCGTATGCCCGGCCGGGCCCGTCCAGCGCGGTGTGCGGCCGCGCTCAGCGCGCGTACAGCCCGGCCGTCGCCCATCTGCGACGGTCCCGCCGCGTGCCGGGCTCCTCGTGCTTGCCCTCCGCGTACAGGGCGTCGATCTCCGCCGCATACGTCCGCACGATCGCCGCGCGCCGCAGCTTCAGCGACGGTGTCACCAGCCCCGACTCCTGGCTGAACTCGCCCGGCAGCACCCGGAAGGCGCGGATCGACTCGGCCCGCGACACCGACGCGTTCGCCCGTGCCACCGCCCGCCGCACCTCCGCCTGCAACTGCTCCTCCGGCGACGGTGCCGTGCTGTCCGCGCCGGGCTCGTCACGCAGCCTGCGCCAGTGCGCCAGCGCCTCCGGGTCCAGCGTGATCAGCGCGGTGACGTACGGCCGGTTGTCGCCGACCACCACACACTGCGAGACCAGCGGATGGGCGCGCAGGCGCTGCTCCAGCCCCTGCGGGGCCACGCTCTTGCCGTTGCTGGTGATGATGACGTCCTTCTTGCGGCCGGTGATGACGAGATAGCCGTCCTCGTCCAGATGCCCCAGGTCGCCGGTCGGCAGCCAGCCGTCGTACAGCCCGCTGCCCGGTGAGCCGCCCTCCTCCAGGTAGCCGGCGAACACCACCGCACCGCGCACCCACACCTCACCGTCCAGCGCCAGATGCACCGCGCTGCCCGGCAGCGGGAGGCCCACCGTCCCGAACCGCACCCGGCCGGGCGGCTGCACGGTGATCGCGCCGCTGGTCTCCGTCAGGCCGTAGCCGTCATAGACGGTGATACCGATCCCGGCGAAGAGCAGCCCCAGCTCGCGGAAGAGCGGCGAACCGCCGGAGACCGCGGTGCGCACCCGGCCGCCCAGCGTCTCCCGGATACGGGAGTACACCAGCCGGTCGTAGAGCGCGTGCCGGGCCCGCAGGAACGGGTCGGGACCGCGCCCGGTGCCCCGCGCCTCCTCCGCGAGCGCCTCCGCGTAGCGCACCGCCACCGTCATCGCCGCGTCGAACGTCCGCAGCCGGCCCGCCGCTTCCGCCGCGAGCCGGGCGCGGGCGCAGATCTTCTCGAAGACGTACGGCACCGCGAACAGGAACGTCGGACGGAACGAGGCGAGGGCCGGCAGCAGCTCCGCCGACGTCACATCCGGCTGATGGGCGAGCTTCACCCCGCCGCGCAGACACGCCACCTGCACCATCAGCCCGTAGATGTGGGCGAACGGCAGAAACGCCAGCAGCGACGGCCGCTCGCCGGGCGCGGCCAGCAGCCCGCCCCAGCCCGCGTACAGGGTGTCGCACTGGGCGGCGAGATTGGCGTGGGTGATCACACAGCCGCGCGGGCTCCCGGTGGTCCCCGACGTGTACACGATCGCCGCGACACTGTCCGGGTCGACCATGTGCCGCAGCCGGTGCACGTCCGCCTCGGGCAGCCGGGTGCCCTCCTCCGTCAGCCGCCGGACGCAGTCCAGGTCCAGCTGCCAGAGCCGGCGCAGCGTGGCCCGCTCGTTGCAGGCCTCGGCCACGGTCATGGCCTGCGCCTCGTTCTCGACGATGATCGCGGTGACCTTCGCCCCGACGAGGATGCAGCGCAGCTGTTCGGCCGATGCGGTCGGATAGACCGGTACCAGCTGCGCGCCCACCGCCCACAGCGCATAGGTGAACAGCGTCCACTCGTAACGCGTCCGGGACATCACCGCGACCCGGGTGCCGGGCCGGACCCCGTCCGCCAGCAGCCCCCTGGCCAGGGCCATGACTTCGTCCCGGAATTCCGCCGCGGACACCTCCTGCCAGCCGCCGGACGCTCTGCCGTCGCGGCGGGCGAGCTGAGCGAAGTCCGGCTGGTGCGTGGCGGTGTCGAATACGGAGTCGGCGAGACCGCCGGTCCGCAGTGGCGCCGCCAGGGCCGGAACGCTGATGTCGCGCACAGCACCTCCTAGGTGTTCCCCCTTGGTCCCCCTGCTCCGCCGTCCGTCCCGACGGCAGGGGGGCAAGTTATCGGCCGGTCTCCCGGCTGCCCAGATGTGTGGCTACTCTTGAGCGGAAGCCGATAAGTCTTGACGACCGGACAACCTGAGGAGGGCGCTGGATGTACCGCATCGTCGAAGCCTGGCGCCTGTACACCTCGGCACTCTTCTTCGTCCTGGCGGGCTTCCTGCTCACGCAGACCGGGCTCACCACCGCCCTGACCGCCGCCGCGACCACCGGCGCGCTGCTGCTCCTGTGCCGCGCCTTCCTGATCGCGGCCTGCGCCCGGCCCGTACCACCGGGCCGGATCCGTACGGCCCTGCGCGACCGCGAGCGGCGTACGGCCTTCCTGCCCCAACGTGATCCCGACGCGGCCGGCCGGCCGCGTCCCCGAGCACCGGGCCGTCCCCTCCCGACGGCCGCGTAGGCGCACGGTCAGGTCACCGCACCGCACCGCAATGCGCGTCCGCGCGGCTCGTCACGCCGAATCCACATCCCGGCACGACGAGACCCGTGGAGGGCTCACCCATGTCCATGTTCGGCTTTCTCGGCGACGCGCTGGCGCACGGCGCCGAGGCGCTCGCCCCGCTCTTCGGCCCCGCGGCCATGGCCGCCACCATCGTTCTGTGCACCCTCGGCGTCCGCGCCGCGCTGCACCCGCTCGCCCGCGCCGCGGCCCGTGGCGAGAAGGCCCGCTCGGCGCTCGCCCCGCAGCTCGCCGCACTCCAGCGCACACACAAGGGCAACCCCGAGCGGCTCCAGAAGGCGACGTCCGAGCTATACGCCGAGACCGGCTCCTCGCCCCTGGCCGGCTGTCTGCCGACCCTGCTCCAGCTGCCCGTCTTCTTCGTGATGTACCACCTGTTCTCCACCGGGGGCGGCGGTCTCCTGGACCACACGCTGCTGGGCGCGCCGCTCGGCGGTCACTGGAGCGAGGCGCTGGCCGACGGCGGAGTCTTCGGGCCGCACGGCCTGGTCTATCTCGCGCTGTTCGTGGTGATCGCGGTGGTCGCCACCTGGAACTTCCGGCGGGCCCGGGCCACGATGGCCAAGACCCCGCAGCCGGCCGCGGGCGGCAGTGCCGCGGTGCCCGGCATGGCCTCCATGGCCAAGGTGATGCCGCTGCTGTCCTTCGGCACGCTGATCACGGTGGCCGTGGTGCCGCTGGCCGCCGGGCTCTACATGGTCACGACGACGGCCTGGACGGCGTGCGAGCGGGCGCTGCTGCACCGGGACCGGGGGAGCGAGGACCGGGACGCGGCCACCGCGGCGGCCTCCGCCACGGGGAAGCCGGCGCCGGCAGGCGGCAAGGGGAAGGCGGCTGCGGCCCCCGCCAAGGGGAAGCCGGCCCGCGCCAAGAAGACGGCGGAGGCGGGTGCGGCGCGGACGGCGTCGTCCGGGGCGCAGGTGCCCGTACCTGCTGACGGTGCGTCGGGTGTCGGCGCTCCGCGGCAGGGCCCGGCGCCGCAGCGTGCGGGCGGTAAGGGGGCGCCGAAGAGCCGCGCGGCACGGCAGCGGGCGGCGCGGGCGCGGGCCAACTCCCGGGCCGCCGCCCGCCCGGCCGACGGGGCGGAGCCGCACGGGGGCGGGGCTTCCGGGGAGATCGTTACTACCGCTCAGTAACGGTCCAGTCCTTGAACGGGGTCTTGCGGACTGGACCCCGTTCTTGGACGATCAGCCAAATCGCTCGATGGCCGTCCCCCATCGGCCGGCCCGGAAATCCCTTTCCAGGGCCGACCCTTCGACCACGGGAGTGGAACCGATGAAGCTGCTGCGTGTCGGAACTGTGGGGGCGGAACGCCCGGCGCTGCTCGACGGGGACGGGGTCCTGCGGGACCTGTCCGTCCTGGTGCCGGACATCGACGGAGCGCTGCTCGCGGATGACGGGGCGCTGGCCCGGATCCGTGCCGCGGCCGCGTCCGGCGACCTGCCCCGGCTCGACGCGGCCGGACTGCGCACCGGTCCGCCGCTGGCCCGGATCGGCAAGATCGTGTGCATCGGGCTGAACTACCACGACCACGCCAGGGAGACGGGGGCCGCGACCCCCGAGGAGCCGATCCTCTTCATGAAGGCCCCGGACACGGTCATCGGCCCCGACGACACGGTGCTGGTCCCGCGGGGCAGCGTGAAGACCGACTGGGAGGTCGAACTGGCCGTCGTCATCGGCCGCAGGGCCCGCTATCTGGAGAGCGACGAGCAGGCGCTGGCGGCGGTGGCCGGCTATGCGGTGGCGCACGACGTCTCCGAGCGCGCCTTCCAGATCGAACGCGGCGGCCAGTGGGACAAGGGCAAGAACTGCGAGACGTTCAACCCGCTGGGACCGTGGCTGGTGACCGCCGACGAGGTGCCCGACCCGCAGGCCCTGGGCCTGCGGCTGTGGGTCAACGGCGAGCTGAAGCAGGACGGCACGACCGCCGAGCAGATCTTCCCGGTGGCCGAAGTCGTCCGCTACGTCAGCCAGTTCATGACCCTCCACCCGGGCGACGTCATCAACACCGGCACCCCGGCCGGCGTCGCCATGGGCCGGCCGGAACCCAAGCCGTATCTGCGGGCCGGTGATGTCGTGGAGCTGGAGATCGACGGCCTGGGCCGCCAGCGCCAGGAACTCAAGGACGCCTGAGCGGCGGTGCGGTGCGGCAGCGCGGCGGTGTGGCGGTGCGGCGGCGCGGTGGCACGGCAGGGGGAGGCCCCGGTCGGTCCGGGGTTCTCTCTCCCGCCGTGCGCGGGCAGTCGGGCCGTGCCCATGACGGGCAGTCGGGCCGTGGCCACGTACGGGCAGTTGGGCCGTCCGTGCCCGTGACGGCCAGTTGGTCCGCGCCCACGGCGAGCAGTTGGTCCGGGCCCCCTCAGCCCGCCGCGAGGAACCGCTCCAGCCCTGCCACCACCAGCGCGTGATCGTCGGCCTGGGGCAGTCCCGACACCGCGACCGCGCCGACCACACCCGTCCCGCGCAGCCGGACCGGGAACGCCCCACCGTGCGCGGCGTAGCGGTCCGGGTCCAGCCGGGAGGACTCCTCGAAAGTGCGGCCCTTGGCGCGGAAGCGGGCGCCGACCAGGAACGAGGACTCGCCGTAGCGTTCGACGACGGCACATTTGCGGGCGATCCAGGCGTCGTTGTCGGCGGAGGTGCCCGGCAGCGCGCAGTGGAACAGCTGCTGGGCGCCGCGCCGGATCCCGACCGTCACCGCGGCGCCGCGCTCGCGCGCCAGCTCCACCAGCAGCGAGCCCAGGCTCCAGGCGTCCTCGTTGCTGAAGGCGTCGAGGACCAACCGGTCTTCCTGCGCCGCCAGTTCGCGGATCTCCTCGTCCGCCGCCCGCGGACCGGCCGGGCTCATGCGCGCTCCTCGATCCGGACCGTACGGCCTTCGGCGGCGGAGAGCTTCGCGGCCTCCAGGACGCGCAGCGCGGCCGCCGCCTCGGTGGCGGTGACCGGTGGCCGGCCGCCCTCGCGCAGCGCCCGTGCGATCGCGGCGTAGTACGCGGGGTAGTCGCCCGGCAGGGTCGGTACGGGCTCGCCGCCCCCGGCCCGCGGGGACGCCCCGGCGCCCAGCCGGCCGTATGCGGACTCCGGCTCCACGCCCCACTCGGCGCCCTCGTCGCCGGGGCGGCGGCCCTCGCGCAGCGCGGCCTCCTGCGGGTCCAGGCCGTGCTTCACATAGCCCGCCCTGCTGCCCAGCACCCGCAGGCGCGGGCCGAGCATGGCGGTGGTGGCGCTCATCCACAGGTGGGAGCGGACGCCGCCGGCATGGGTGAGGGCGATGAAGGAGTCGTCGTCGGCCTCCGCTCCCGGGCGGCGGACCTCGGACTCGGCGTAGACGGACACGGCCGGGCCGAAGAGGACCAGCGCCTGGTCGACGAGGTGGCTGCCGAGGTCGTAGAGCAGTCCGCCGATCTCCGCCGGGTCGCCGGACTCCCGCCAGCCGCCCTTGGGCTCGGGCCGCCAGCGCTCGAAGCGGGACTCGAAGCGGTAGATGTCGCCGAGCGCGCCCTCCTCGATCAGCTTGCGGGCGGTGCGGAAGTCGTTGTCCCAGCGGCGGTTCTGGAAGACGGAGAGCAGCAGGCCGCGGTCCTCGGCGAGCGCGGCGAGCCGCTCGGCCTCGGCGGCGGTCGCGGCCAGCGGCTTGTCGACCACCACCGGCAGACCGGCCTCCAGCGCGGCGGTGGCGAGTGGCACATGCGTCTTGTTCGGCGTCGCCAGCACGATCAGATCGAGGTCCGCGGCGCGCGCGAGCACCGCCTCGGGGGTGTCGACCGTACGGACTCCCGGGTGCTCGGCGCGGGCCTGTGCCTGCCGCTCCGGGTTGGCCGTCGAGACGGTGTCGAGCCGGAGGCCTTCGGTGGCCGCGATCAGCGGGGCATGGAAGACCGAGCCCGCCAGGCCGTAGCCGATGAGGCCGACGCGGAGCGGGTCATGGGGGGCGGCGGTGCCGGGGGAGTCGCTCATCTCGCTCATGGCTCCCACTTAAGCAACGGTGTTGCCAAAGTGCAAGCGATGCGGACAATGGGTGGGTGAGCAGCAACGACATCTCCCACGGCGGCTTCGTCGGCAACCCGGGCGCCAACCTTCCCGCCCTGCGCGGCCACAACGCCGCACTGGTGCTCGGGCTGCTGCGTGCGGCCGGCGAGGAGGGCGTCAGCCGGCTGGAGCTCGCCGACCGCATCGGGCTGACCCCGCAGGCCGTCAGCAAGATCACCGCCCGGCTGCGGGCCGACGGCATGGTCGCCGAGGCGGGCCGCCGGGCCTCCACGGGCGGTAAGCCCGCCACCGTCCTGCGGCTGGTCCCCGGCGCCCGGCACGCCGTCGGGCTGCACCTGGACCGCGATGAGCTCACCGCCGTACTCGCCGACCTCGCGGGCGAAGCGGTCGCCGTACGCCGCGCCCCGCTCGCCTTCGAGGCGGGCGCCGGGCAGGTGCTCGCCACCGCCGGACGGGAGGTCGCGGCGCTGCGCGCGGAAGCCGGCGGGCCGCCGGTGCTGGGCGCCGGGGTGGCCTGCCCCGGCCCGCTGGACCACCTCACCGGCGTCCTGCACCGGGTCACCGGCGCGCCCCGGTGGGACGGCTTTCCCCTGCGGGACGCCCTCGCCGAACGGCTCGGCCTGCCCGTCGTCCTCGACAAGGACACCAACGCGGCGGCACTCGGCCTGGCCCACGGCATACCGTCGGGCGCCGGCTCGTTCGGCTATCTGCATCTGGGCACCGGCCTCGGCGCCGGGCTCGTCCTGGGCGGCAGCCTGTACCGCGGCGCGCGTACCGGCGCAGGGGAGTTCGGCCACCAGATCGTGCAGTGGGACGGGCCGCGTTGCGGCTGCGGGCGGCGCGGCTGCATCGAGGCGCTGTGCCTGGCCGCGGTGGCGCGCGGCGACCTGCCGGGCGCGGCGCGGGCGCTGGGCGTGGGCGCCGCCAACCTCGTCGAGCTGCTGGACATCGACCGGGTGCTGCTCGGCGGGCGCACCGTCCTGGAGCATCCCGAAGCCTTCCTCGGGGGCGTGGCCCAGGCGCTCGACGAGCAGGCCGGCACCCGCGGCAGGGCCGGTGCCGGGCGCGCGGTGCCGGTGGCGCTCGCCCGGGGCGGTGCGCGGGCGGTCGCGGACGGGGCGGCGGAACTGGTGCTGGCGCCGCTGTTCGGGGCGCGGCAGTCCTGAGTCTCGGGGGGGGAGGGGGCTGCCGCCCCCCTGGCTGCCGCCTCCCGTCCCCCCGCCGTGATGCGAAGATCGCGGCGTGGAGTTCCCGTACGGCCAGGATCCTGGCGCACCCATCCGGTCCGGCGTCCCCGAGCACGGACGCATTCCCAAGTACTACGCGGCCAAGGTGGAAATCGCCGCGCTGCTGGAGGAGTTGGGCGAGGGGGAAGTGCTGCCCGCCGAGCGCGAGCTGGCGCAGCGCTTCGAGGTCTCCCGCGAGACCCTGCGCCAGGCGTTGCGGGAACTGATCCTGGAGGGGCGGCTGCGGCGGCTGGGGCGCGGCACGGTCGTCGCGGGCCCCAAGATGGAGCAGCCGCTGTCGCTCGCGAGCTACACGGAGGGCGTACGCGGCCAGGGCCGCAAGCCCGGCCGGCACCTCATCAGCCTGGACCGGTTCCCCTGCCCGCCGCAGCTCGCCGGTGATCTGGGGCTCGAAGTGGGCGACGCCGTATGGCACATGGAGCGGGTGCTGCTCGCCGACGACGAGCGGGTCGGCCTGGAGAGCACCTATGTCGCGGTCGAGAGGGTGCCGGACCTGGCCGCCGGCTTCGCGCCGGACTCGTCCTTCTACGCCTACCTCCACCAGCGGCTGGGCATCGGCTTCGGCGACGCGGACGAGCGCCTGGAGACCGTCCTCGCCACCCCGCGCGAGGCGCTGCTCATCGGCACGCCGGGCGCGCTGCCGATGCTGCTGATCCACCGGCTGTCGCGGGACACCGAGGGCCGCCCCCTGGAGCGGGTGCGCTCGCTCTACCGGGGGGACCGGTTCTCCTTCACCACCCATCTGGGGACGCCGACGCCGACACCGGGCTGAGCGGCGGGAGCGTCCCCGGCGCGCCCGGAGCCCAGGGACCGCCCCGGCCCTTCACCCCGAACCAGCACCCCAAAGGTCACGAGAAGATAACGGGTCTAGGCCAACTTTGGGACCCTGTTCACCGTCGCGTCGCCGCGTCACCCCCGAGGGGCCACCCACCGCCGCGACCGTCTGGGGCATGCGAGTCATAGTTGTCGGAGCCGGTGTGCTGGGGACCATGCATGCCTGGCACGCAGTCGAGCGGGGCCATGACGTCCTGCACATCGAGCGCGAGGCCGAGGCCCGCGGCGCCTCGGTCCGTAACTTCGGACAGATCTGGATCAGCGGCCGGGCCGGCGGCGAGGAGCTGACGACCGCGCTGCGCGCCCGCGAGCTGTGGGAGGGCATCGGTGCCCGCGTTCCCGGGCTCGGCTTCCGGGCCATCGGCTCGCTGACCGTCGCCAGGAACGCCGCCGAGCTGGCCGTCGCCGAGGCCGCCGCCCGCCGCCCCGACGCCGCCGCCCGCGGCTACCGGATGCTGGACGCCGGCCAGGCCCGCGACCGCAACCCCGCCCTGCGCGGCGAGTTCGCCGGTGCGCTGTGGTGCGAGCGGGACGCCGCCGTCGAGCCGCGAACCGCCCAACGCGTCCTGAAGGAGGCGCTGCTGGGCTCCGGCCGGTACACGTACCTCGGCGGCCGTGAGGTCCGTGAGGTGGTCGGCGAGCGGGCCGTACGCGACGACCACGGCGACGTCCACCGCGGCGACGCCGTCCTCCTCTGCACCGGCGCCTGGCTCGGCGGTCTGGTCCGTGAGCTGGTGCCCGATCTGCCGGTGCGCCGGGTGCGGTTGCAGATGATGCAGACCGACCCGCTCGGCGAACCGCTGACCACCTCCGTCGCCGACGCCGACAGCTTCCGCTACTACCCGGCGTACCGGAGCGACGCCCTGGACGCCCTCAACGCGGGCCAGGCGCAGGCGCCGACCGCCGCCGCGCACAAGATGCAGCTGCTGATGGTCCAGCGGGCCGACGGCGGACTGACCATCGGCGACACCCATGAGTACGCGACGCCGTTCGCCTTCGACACCGTCGAGGAGCCGTACGAGCACCTGACCGGGGTCGTCGAGTCGATCCTCGGCCGCCCGCTGCCCCGTATCCGCCACCGCTGGGCCGGGGTCTACGCACAGTGCACCGACACCGCGCGCGTGGTGCACCGCCAACAGGCGCGCGACGGCGTCTGGCTGGTCACCGGGCCCGGCGGGCGCGGCATGACCTGTTCCCCGGCAATCGCCGAGACCACCGCGAACGAACTGGGCTGGTGAGAAAGTTGACGCACCCCGGCAGCACCCCGCACCCCGACGGCCCCCCGGACCCCGGCAGCACCCCGGGCCCCCACAGCTCCCTGGACCTCCACAGCACCCCCGACCCCCGCCACATCCGGCTGGTCGTCCTCGACATGGCCGGTACCACCGTCGCCGACGGCGGCCTGGTCGAGCAGGCCTTCGACGCCGCCGCCCGCCGGCTGGGCGTCGAACCGGGCAGCCCCGACCACGCCGAGAAGCTCGCGTACGTACGGGCCACCATGGGCGAATCCAAGATCTCCGTCTTCCGTCATCTCTTCGGCGACGAGGCCGCCGCCCAGCGCGCCAACACCGCCTTCGAGGCGGCATACGGGGAACTGGTCGACGGCGGACGGATCGCGCCCGTGCCCGGTGCCCGCGAGGCCATCGAGACGCTGCGGGCGGCCGGCCGCACCGTCGTGCTCTCCACCGGCTTCGCCCGGGTCACCCAGGACGCCCTCCTCGGCGCGCTCGGCTGGCAGGACCTGGTCCCGCTCACCCTCTGCCCGGCCGACGCGGGCGGCCGCGGCCGCCCCTACCCCGACATGGTCCTCACCGCGCTGCTGCGCACCCGCGCCACCGACTCCGTCCAGCGGATCGCGGTGGCCGGCGACACCTCGTACGACATGCTCTCCGGGCGGCGGGCCGGTGCCTCGGTCGTCGCCGGTGTGCTCACCGGTGCGCATGACAGGCCGCAGCTGGAGTCCGCCGGCGCCACCCACGTCCTCGGCTCGGTCGCCGAACTGCCCGCGCTGCTGGGGGTGGTGTGAGATGCCCGCCCCGGCCCTCACGGCACCCGGCCGGGCCGCCGGCCGGCCCACCGCCCCGGCCGAGCCCGTATCGGGCATCCGCTTCGACCACGTCTCCGTGGCCTACGGGAAGCACGGGCAGCACACCGTCCTGGACTCCTTCGACCTGACCGTCGAACCGGGCGAGGTGATGGCCCTGCTCGGCCCGTCCGGCTCCGGCAAGACCACCGCGCTGCGGGCGGTCGCCGGCTTCGTCCGGCCGGTTTCCGGGCGGGTGCTGATCGGCGGCCGGGACGTGACCGGGCTGCCGCCCTACAAGCGCGGGATCGGCATGGTCGTCCAGCAGTACGCGCTGTTCCCGCACATGAAGGTCGCCGAGAACGTCGCCTTCGGACTCAGGGCGCAGAAGACACCGCGCGCCGAGATCCCCGGACGGGTCGCCGAGGCGCTGGAGATGACCGGGATGGCCGCCTACGCAGGCCGGCACCCGAGGGAGCTGTCCGGCGGACAGCAGCAGCGGGTCGCCATCGCGCGGGCGCTCGCCATCCGCCCCCGCGTGCTTCTTCTGGACGAACCGCTGTCCGCGCTCGACGCCCAGCTGCGTTCCGGCATGCTCGCCGAACTCGCCCGGCTGCACCGCGAGTTGCCCGATGTGTCGATCCTCTACGTCACCCATGACCAGGTCGAGGCGCTGACCCTGGCCGACCGGATCGCGGTGCTGGACCGGGCCCGGCTCCAGGACTGCGGCACCCCGCAGCAGCTCTACCGCCGCCCGCGCACCGAGTTCACCGCGTCCTTCGTCGGCACGGCGAATCTGCTGCCGGTGACGGTGCGCCGGGGCGGCGACGGCAGGAGTGCCGGAGACGGTGACGCAAACGGAATCGGAAACGGCGACGGAAACGGTGCCGGAAAGGGCGACGGAAAGGGCGACGGAAAGGGTGACGGCGTCGACTTCGCCGGCCGGACGCTGACCGTGCCCGTCGGCGACGGCGTGGCCGAGGGCGCCACCGCCACCCTCTGTGTGCGCCCGCACCTCATCGGCCTCGGCGAGAGCCCGCACGGCGACGGCCACGGCACCACCCTCCGCGGCACGGTCACCGAAGTGCAGTGGCGCGGCTCGACACACCGTCTGTACGTGGCGGTCGACGGCCACCGCGTCCTGGCGGACGTGCGCGAACTTCGCGAGACACCGGCGCTGGGCGAGCAGGTCGCCCTGCACTTCGCGCCCGAGGACGCGGTCCTCATCCCGGCGGGGCTCACCGAGGACGGTGTCCACGATGCCTAGGACGGTCAGGGCGGAGAGGGCAGTCAGCGCGGATATGGCGGCTAGGGCGGATGGGGCGGATGGGGCGCAGGGGGCCCGCCCGCCGGCCCGGCCCCGCCGCACCCGGGCCGCCCTCTGGGCCCTGCCGCCCGTCGCCGCCCTCGCCCTGGTCTTCCTCTACCCGCTGGCCCTGGTGGTGTGGCAGTCCTTCACCCCGGAGGACGGTGGCCACTCCACCGCCCCCTACACCGCGGTCCTCGCCGAGGCCTCCTTCCGCGAGGCGCTGACGAACACCGTGCTGATCGCCGTCGGCGCCACCGCCGGCGCACTGCTCCTCGGGCTGGCGCTCTCCCTCGTCATCGCCTTCGTCCCGTTCCCCGGAGGCAGGGCGCTCAGCCGCTTCATCGACATCTTCCTCGCCTTCCCCTCCTTCCTGATCACCCTCGCCCTGCTGTTCCTCTACGGCACCGTCGGCATGGCCAACGGCCTGTGGACGGAGATGACCGGCGCCGCCCGCGGACCGCTGGACTTCCTCCACACCCCCTGGGGCGTACTGCTCGCCGAGATCACCTACTTCACCCCGTTCGTGATGCGGCCGCTGCTCGCCGCCTTCTCGCAGGTGGAAACCGGGCAGTTGGAGGCCGCCGCCTCACTCGGCGCCCGGCCCTGGCGGATCGTGCGGAAGGTGATCCTGCCGGAGGCGCTGCCCTCGCTCGCGGCGGGCGGCTCGCTCGTCCTCGTCCTCTGTCTCAACGAGTTCGGGATCGTCCTCTTCACCGGCGCCAAGGACGTCGTCACCCTGCCGATGCTCGTCTACACCAAGGCGATGCTCGACGGCGACTACACCGGAGCCTGCGTCGTCGCCGTCGTCAACGTCGCCCTGTCCGTCGCGCTCTACGCCCTGTACCGGACCGTGGCGTCCCGTACGGGCGGCGGCGCCGGCCCGCGTACAGGAGGTGCGCCCCACCGTGCTGGTGCATAGCAGGCCCGCCCGCCGGGCCCTCCACATCCTCTTCTTCGTCCTCTTCCTGCCCGTCTTCGCGCTGCCGCTGCTGGTGATCGTCGCCGCGTCCTTCGCGAGCAGCTGGAGCGGCCCGCTGCCCTCCGGCGCGACCCTGGCGCACTATCAGGACATGGCGCGCGGCGAGGCGCCGACCGCCCTGCTCACCAGCGTCCTGACCGCGCTGGCGGCGAGCGTCATCGCACTCGCCGCCGGCACCTGGGCGGCCCTGGCCGCCGAGCAGCTCGGCCGCCGCGCCCGCCGCCTCCTCGACGGGCTGTTCCTGCTCCCCGTCGCCGTCCCCTCCGTGGTCGTCGGCCTCTCCCTGCTGGTGGCCTTCTCCCAGCCGCCCTTCCTGCTCAACGGCACTCCCCAGATCGTGATCATCGCCCACACCGTGCTGGTCACCGCCTTCGCCTACCAGTCCGTGACGGCCGCGCTGACCCGCCTCGACCCGGCCTACGAACAGAGCGCCGCCGGCCTCGGCGCCCGCCCCGCCTACGTCCTGTGGCGGGTCAAGCTCCCCCTGCTGCTGCCGTCCCTGACCGCGGCCGCGGGCCTGTGCTTCGCCCTGTCCATGGGCGAGTTGAGCGCCACGATGATGATCTACCCCCCGGACTGGCTGCCGCTGCCGGTCCAGATCTTCGCCGCCACCGACCGCGGTTCCCTCTTCACCGGTGCCGCGCTGGCGGTGGCCCTGATGGCCACCACCCTGCTCGTCCTCCTGGCCGTCTCCCGTATCCGCACCAAGGCCTCCTACCGCTGACCCCCGCAACAGCCGTGCCTGTCCTCCTGAGGAGCCATCACGCCATGTCCAGCCCCAGCCTCCGCTCCCGCCGTAGCCCCAGCCCCCGCCCCTTCCGCAAGCCGCTCGCCGCCTGCTGCGGCGCCCTCGTCCTCGGCGCCCCGCTCACCGCCTGCGGCGGCGCCTCCACCGCCGACCCCGACGCCAAGGAGATCACCGTCTACAGCGCCGACGGCCTCAAGAGCGAGAAGGGCGACGGCTTCTACGACACCGTCTTCAAGGACTTCGAGAAGAAGACCGGCATCAAGGTCCACTACGTCGAGTCCGGCTCCGGCGCGGCCGTCCAGCGCCTCGCCCGCGAACGGGCCAACACCAAGGCGGACGTGGTCGTCACCCTCCCGCCGTTCATCCAGCAGGCCGACGGCAAGGGCCTCCTGGACACCTACCGCCCCAAGGGTTCCGACCAGGTGGCCGCCGCGGACAAGGACCCGTCCGGCAAGTGGACCTCGATCGTCAACAACTACTTCTGCTTCATCCACCACACGAAGGAGCTGAAGCAGGCCCCCGCCACCTGGCAGGACCTGCTGGACCCCAAGTTCAAGAACAAGCTCCAGTACTCCACCCCCGGCGTCGCCGGCGACGGCACCGCCGTCCTCATCAAGGCCCTGCACGACTTCGGCGGCAAGGGTCCGGCCCTGTCCTTCCTCAAGAAGCTCCAGGCCAACAACGTCGGCCCGTCCTCCTCCACCGGCCAGCTCGCCCCCAAGACCGACAAGGGCGAACTCCTGGTCGCCAACGGCGATGTCCAGATGAACTACGCCAACATGAAGTCGATGCCGCACCAGGGCATCTTCTTCCCCGCCGCCGAGCCCGGCGGCAGGCCCACCACCTTCGCCCTCCCGTACGCGGCCGGCCTGGTCAAGAACGCCCCGCACAGCGTCCACGCCAAGAAGTTCCTGGACTACCTGCTCTCCGCCCCCGTCCAGCGCCAGGTCTCCGCGGTGGGCGGCGGCTTCACCTCCCGCAAGGACCTCAAGCCCACCGACGCCAACGCCACCGCACTCGCCAAGATCATGAACGGCGTCGAGATCTTCCACCCCGACTGGAACGACATCGACAAGAACCTGGACTCCTACGTCGACGCATGGCGGACGGCTACGGGGAGCTGAGCCGGACGGCCCGGCGGTCGCGGAAGATCACCGGTGATCGCCGGGGTCAGGGGTGTGGCCTGCTGACCTAGGGTGGGGGTGTCGGCCGTACGTACGGCAAGTGGACCATGTCCGCATGGGTCACGACGCGTGCGGGAGACGGGCCGACGCCCCTCGTCAACGCGTACGGCAGGAGTCCGGCAGTGGCAGAGCGCAAGCCGATCGAGTCATGGCTCACCGACATGGACGGCGTCCTGATGCACGAGGGCGTTCCGGTCCCCGGGGCGGACGCCTTCATCAAGCGGCTGCGCGAGTCGGGCAAGCCCTTTCTCGTGCTGACCAACAACTCCATCTACACCCCGCGCGACCTGCACGCCCGCCTGAACCGCATCGGGCTGGAGGTGCCGTGGGAGTCGATCTGGACGTCCGCACTGGCCACCGCCCAGTTCCTGGACGACCAGCGGCCCGGCGGCACCGCGTACGTCATCGGGGAGGCGGGCCTGACCACCGCCCTGCACGACATCGGCTACGTCCTGACCGACCACTCCCCGGACTACGTCGTCCTCGGCGAGACCCGCACCTACAGCTTCGAGGCGCTGACGAAGGCGATCCGGCTGATCAACGACGGGGCGCGGTTCATCGCCACCAACCCCGACGAGACCGGTCCCTCCCCGCAGGGCGCGCTGCCCGCGACCGGCTCGGTGGCCGCGCTGATCACCAAGGCGACGGGCATCGAGCCGTACTTCGTCGGCAAGCCCAACCCGCTGATGATGCGGCACGGGCTGAATGTCATCGGCGCCCACTCCGAGACCTCCGCCATGATCGGCGACCGGATGGACACCGATGTACTGGCCGGCCTGGAGGCGGGCATGGAGACCTTCCTCGTACTGACCGGGCTGACCCGCCCCGACGAGGTCGAGCGCCACCCGTTCCGGCCCTCCCGCGTGGTGGACTCGATCGCGGACCTCATCGACCTGGTGTGAGCGGGGCTTGGGGCGGATGACCTGGGCGGGTCATGCGGCGGGGCCGTATGGCCCGGGCAGGCCATGTGGCAGGGCCGTATGACCTGGGCGGTCGGCCTCGGCGTCGGCGTCGGCGTTGGCGTCGGGCGTCGGGCGGGGTGGGCCGGCCGGTGGCGCCCCGGCGCGTCAGAGGCGCCACCAGCCTCCCCGGGCGTTGTCATCACTGCCCCCGCGCCCCGGATCACTCGGTGCCCGACTCCTCCCGGTTCATCCGGTGTCCGGTCGCTCCCGGGTCACCGACGCCCTGAACCCCCACCCGAACGGCGCAGCCTCGGGCCGCACCGGATGCGGCCGGGCTCGTGCGGGCGGACCTTCGGAATTATCGGAGGTTCACCATGCGCTCACGGCAACTTGCTCTCTGTGCCACGGTCGCGGCTTGCGCGGTGATGACGACGCCCGCCTACGGCGGAGAGGCGCGCGCCACCGGGACCGGAACGGTCTCCGTCACCCCCGCGTCGGCCGCCCCCGGCGGCGCGGTCACCCCACGGGCCGCCGGCCGCAGTGACGGGCGGGCCGCTCTGCGATCGACGGTCTTCGCCGACGCGGTACCGCTCGTCCGGCCCGCGACGGGGCTGTCCGGCGGCGTCCGGATACGTTCCGATGCCGCGCCGGCTTCCCGCCCCGACCAGGCCGCCCCTGTCGCTGCCCCTGTCGCCCCGGCCGCCCACCCCGCTTCGGCCGCCGAGGCATCCCCGCGTCGCGAGCTGAGCAGCACCTCGGCCGTCGGCCTGGTGCTGGCCGGCGGCGCCATCCTGGTCATCGCGGGGCAGCTGCTCCGGCTCCGGCTCCGACTGCGCCGCGAGCGGCGGGGCGACGAAGCCGATGAGCACTGAGGACCAGGGGCGGGCCGAGGCCGCGGTCGGGGTGCCTGCCCTGTCCGGTGTGGGCAGCAGGAGCGGTGTACGGAGCAGGGACGGTGTACGCGGCGCGGGCGGCGTATATGGCACGGCCGCTGTGCGCGGCGCGGACGGCGTACGTGACATGGCCGCTGTGCCCTTCACGAGCGTCGTATCGGGTGTATCGGATGCACCAGGCACGTCAGACGCGTCACACGCATCAGCCGTATCTGGACCACCTGGCGCGCCACATACATGCGGCACCCACGGCTACCGCAGCCCCCTCACCCCCCTCGCCCGCCCCCACACCAGGATCAGCTCCGGCCCCACCCACACCCGCACCCGCACCCACGCCCCCACCCCCGCAAGGCTCCTCGCCGGTGTGGCGTGGGCCGTGCTGTTGCTGGGGCTGTGGCTGTGGGGCCGCGAACTGGCGGAGGGGGTGGCCGCGCAGCTCGCCACGACCGGTGATGTCGCCGCCGCCGGGCGCCCGTTGGGCCGGCAGACACCCCCGCATGCGCACGCCCCGGTGCCCACCGCCGTGACCGCAAGGCCCGTGGGGATCACCATCGGCGCACTCGGTGTACGGGAGGCCGGCATCACCGAACGGGGCCTCGACGAGCACGGCATCCTCACCCCGCCGCCGGACAACTCCCCGGCCCCCGTGGGCTGGTACGCGGCAGGGCCGCAACCGGGCGAGGCGGGTACGGCCCTGCTCGTGGGCCGGGCCGGCACCGGGCGCGACCCGCGCGTCCAGAGGGCCGTCGTCCACCGTCTGGCCGGTATCAAGCCGGGGGAGCGGCTGGACATCCAGCGCTCCGACGGCAGTACCGCACGCTTCACCGTCGAGGACGTCCAGCTCTACGACCGGGACCGCTTCGACGCGCGGAAGGCCTACGCCGCCCGCGACCGGGGCCGCTCCGAACTCCGGCTGATCGTCGACGACGGCAGCCGCACCCGGGCCACGGACCGGTCTCGTGGCGGCGCCTCGAACGTGGTCGTGGTGTCGGCGTACTTGACGTCCCTTCAGCCCGTCGGCACGAGGGACGGACGAACCACCACGACCGCCATTCGTCAAGCGCCTTAGCAGCCTGTGGACAGCCCCCTCCACAGGCCGACCCCGGCGGGCGGCCGTGTGCCACGATGGATCTCGTCGGCGGCCTCCGCCGGCCGTGTTCGATGCTCCGAGGGGGAGTGGATGTACGGCAATCTGCGACGGACGGCCGGGATCGGTCCGCCGGGCGGGCCCCGTGAGGGCCGGCGGCGCACCGGGCATGCCAGGTCCGCATCGGCGGGGGCGGCGGTGGGGGCACTGGCCCTGCTGCTCGTCGGCTGCTCCTCATCCGGCGGCGACGACAGCGTCCCGTCCAAACCGGGCCAACGGCCCAAGTCCGTGGCGCCGTTCTGGGTCAACCCGGACAGCAAGGCGGCCCGCCAGGTGTCCTCGTACGGCGACGACGGCAAGGCCTCGGACGCCCGCCTGGCCAACAAGATCGCGGCGCAGCCGGTCGCGGAATGGATAGGTGTCGACGACCCGCAGGGGGAGGCGCGCGGCTTCACCCAGGCGGCCGCCAAGGCCGACCGCGAGGCGCTGCTCGTGCTCTACAACATTCCGCACCGCGACTGCGGCAAGTACTCCCAGGGCGGCGCCGCCGACGGCAACGCCTACCGGGCCTGGCTGGACGGGGTGCTCAAGGGCATCGGCGACCGCGCCACCACCGTCGTCCTGGAGCCCGACGCACTGCCGCACATCGCGGACAAGTGCACCCCGCAGCAGTTCCACGAGGAGCGTTACGCCCTGCTGACGGAGGCGGTCGGCAAGCTGAAGGCGCTGCCGCACACCAAGGTCTATCTGGACGCCGGCAATCCGCACTGGATCAAGGACGCGGGCCAGATGGTCGAACCGCTCAAGCGGGCCGGCATCGACCGCGCCGACGGCTTCGCCCTCAACATCTCCAACTACCAGACCACCGCGGAGAACAAGAAGTACGGCAAGCGGCTGTCCGCCATGGTCGGCGGCAAGCCGTTCGTCATCGACACCAGCCGCAACGGCAACGGACCGGCCCCGGGCGGCGACGACCCGGAGAACTGGTGCAACCCGCGTGGCCGCGCCCTGGGCACCCCACCGACCACCAAGACTGACGACCCTTCGATAGCCGCCTACCTGTGGATCAAGCGCCCGGGAGAGTCGGACGGCACCTGCAAGGGCGGCCCCAAGGCGGGCACCTGGTGGCCCGAGTACGCCCTGGGGCTGGCACGTAGCGCGAAGTAGCGTCGTGCCGTGACGGCGACCGCAGCCGGTCGCCGTCACGGCGGGCGAACATGCCGAGCGCGAGCCTATGGCGCCCCGCCCCGGCGGACGAATGTCCCGAGCGCGAGCCCGTGGCTCCCCGGCTCGAACATTCCGAGCGCGAGCCCGTGGCACCCCGGCTGTTGAACATCCCGAGCGCCAGCATCCGGCGCCCCGGCTGTCCGGCGGATCAGGGTCGAGCAGGAGCGGACAGGAGCCGGCAAGAGCGGACGGGCCGCTCTCGGGAGACGCCCCTAGCTGCGCTGCGCCGCCACCTTCACCCACACCGCCTTCGACGGCGTGCCCTGCCCGTCGACCGCGTTCACCATGTACCACCCGGGCGGCACCAACGACGGGTCCTTGGGCAGCGTGACCGTCACACCGTCCCCGCCCTTCGTCACCGTGAAGTCCAGTGCGATCGAGCGCTGTTCCACGTTGGTGACATGGGTGAACGAGCCGGGCCGCATCAGCCGCATCTTCTTGATGGCGGCGGCGCGCGGGGAGCCGAAGGTCGTGCTGCTGCCGAGGGAGAGCGTCTTCGGCCCCTTGTCCGTGAGCTCGGGCCGGGACTTCCGGTAGAGATACGGCGGGGTGTAGAGGTCGATCTGCTGCTGGAAGACGCCCGGCTTGGTGTTGTCCTTGTCCGCGTAGAGGGAGTCGGAGCCGAAGGTCATCACCCGGCCATCGGGCAGCAGCAGCGCACCGGAGTGGTAGTTACGGCCCACCAGCGGGTCGGCCACCTGGTGGGCGGAGTTGGTCGCCGGGTCGTACAGCTCCGCCTTGAGGACGTTGGAGTCGCTGCGGCCGCGGTAGTCGCCGGAGCCGTTCGTGGTCAGCACGGTGTCGTCCGGCATGATCACGCTGCTCGGGTAGCGGGCCTTGGCGTACAGCGGCGGCCCGTCCTTGAAGCGCGGCGACGGGGCGTGCAGATCCACGATCCGGGTCTTGTCCGTGGCCTTCGGGTCCTCGCCGACCCCGCCTCCGCCCAGCACCATGTACCGCTGTTCCTGGGCCGGCGGCAGCAGCACCGACATCGACGTCTCCAGGATCTTCGGGTCGCTCATCCCGGGCACGACCTGGAACTTGTTGGACTTCAGGTCCCAGATGCCGGGCGTGCGGCCGATGTTGTCCGGGCCGTAGCCGGCGTTGGAGCCGGTGTAGAAGATCCGGCCCTGGTCGGTGAGGAAGAGCGCGGGGTAGGTCGGGAAGAAGCGCCGCTTGGGCAGATAGCGCCACTTCTTCGTCTTCGGGTCGTAGATCTCCTGCTTGCCTGGGACGACCTGCCCGATCTCGTCCAGCCCGGAGACGGAGAGGACCTTGCCGTCCTGAAGCGTGGTGAGCGTCGGATACCAGCGGGCCTCGTTCATCGGGTCGACGGGTATGTAGCGCTCGGCCACCGGGTCGAACTCGAAGGAGTCCTTGATCCCCTGGAAGTCCTTCTTGTCGAAGGACAGCTTCTGCGCGATGCCGTAGAGGTTACGGGCCTCCGCGCCGGTGAGGCCGTGGATGCGGTAGTTGTCCTGGGCGCCCGTGGAGTGGCTGGGCCCGTCCTTGAGGGCCTCGACGTAGACCCGGGCCTCGCTGTGCACCACGGTGACCTTGCCGGTCGCCGGGTCGGTCTTCTTCTTCGCCCGCGGCACCACGACCGGGTCCTTGGAGGCGAAGGTCTTGCCGTTCTTCTTGCCGGTGAAGAGCGTGCCGGCCGGGAACGTCTTCGGGCCGTCCGGATTCTCGTTGTAGAGGATCATGAGGCCGCCGGCCTTCTTCACATCGCCGTTCAGCTTCTCGTAGCGCTGGGTGCCGCCGGCCACCAGCAGCTTGCCGTCCGGGAGCTGGGTGTGCCCGGAGCAGAAGAGGTCCTTCGGCGTGGGGATGTTCTTGAAGGTGTTCTTCTCCGGATCCCACAGGACCGTACGGAACGACTTGGCCTTGAAGTTCGCCGCGTTGTTGCCGGAGCCCGCGACCAGCAGCACCTTCCCGGTGTGCAGCAGGGCCGCGTGGATGGTGTTGATGCGGTACTTGTCCGGTACGTCGACGACGTCCCAGTGGCCGTTCGCCGCCTTGTACTCGGGCTTGTTGATCTTGTACTGGTGGTACTGCTCCGACGCGAAGCCGTAGAGGGCCGGCCCGTTCATCGCTGCCAGCGCGAGCACCACCGCCGCCGCTATCGCCACTCGGCGGGTGCGACGGCTCGGACGGTACTTCATGTGTGACGTCCCCCAAGGGCGATCTGCAAGGTCTGTTCGGCGGTGAAGGCCGGGTCGGAGGCCGGGTCGGAGGCCTGGTCAGCGGCCGGAGCCGGGGCAGCGGTCCGCTGCCCCATGGTCTGGTCAGCGGCCGGAGCCGGGGCAGTGGCCCGCTGTTCCACGGTCTGGTCGGTGGCCGGAGCGGGGACGGCGGCCCGCTGATCCACCGTCTGGTCGGCGGCTGGAGCGGGCGCGTGTGCGGGCAGAGGGCGGGTATCCGGAGCGATGGCTTCCGCAACCATCGTGTCCGCGGAGCCCCCATCGTCGGCCCTGCCCCAGGTCACCGTGTCACCGGCAGCCCCCGCGGCACCGACAGCGGCAGTAGCGGAAGCGGTAGCGGCCACAGCGGTATCAGCTGCCTGCCCCTGCCCCTGCCCCTGCCCCTGCCCCTGCTTCTCCCCCTGCGTCTGCTTCTCTCCCCGCCCCCGCTTCTCCTTCCGTACGCTCAGCCGCCAGGCGAAGATCGGCGCTGCGGTGATCAGCATCGCGAGTACGGCCCAGGTGACCATCGCCGGATGGCTGTGCCCCAGCACGAACGAGGCGACCAGCGAGCCCCCGAAGACGAGCAGGAAGAACAGATGCACCCGGAACGTCCCGAAGAGCGTGTCCGGGCTGGACGAGTCGCCCTTCGGCGTGACCACGAACTTGCTCTTGCGGCGCAGTACGGTGTCGAACAGCGACCGGGCGTAGATCGGCGCGGACAGCGCGGACATCACCATGCCGGCGACCCCGCCGGAGCCCTCCGGCTCGTGCGGCGAGACATTGTGCCGCCGGTTCCAGATGTACAGGCCGATCTGGAGCGCCGAGGCATTGCCGTAGAGCATCATCCACACGGCCGGATCGATCTGCACACCCGAGGCCCCCAGACCCAGGAACAGCGCACAACTGAGCGCCGCCAGAATCCAGTTCAGCGCCGACATCGGGTAGAAGATCACCATCATGGTGTAGTTGAAGAGCCGGCCCGCGGGCAGCGTGAACGGCGCCTTCCAGAACTGCTTGAGGATCGTCTCGTACGTCCCGCGCGACCAGCGCAGCTGCTGGGTGAAGAAGTCGGTCCAGGCCGTGGGCCCCTCGCCGACCGCGAGCACATCCGGGGTGTAGACCGAGCGCCACTTCTTCCCGGTCCGCGGATTGCTGTGCCGGTGCATCTCGAAGCCGGTCGCCATGTCCTCGGTGATCGAGTCGTACAGCCCGCCGATCTGCTTGAGGGCGCTGATGCGCACGGCGTTGGACGTGCCGACGAACATCGGCGCGCCATAGCGGTTGCCGGCCCGCTGGACCAGCGCATGGAAGAGGAACTGCTGTGACTCGGCGGCCTTGGTGACGAAGGTGTCGTAGTTGCCGTACACCTGCGGGCCGATGACGAAGCCGACGTCCGGGTCGCGGAAGAAGCCGAGCATCCGCTCCAGGTAGTTGGGCAGCGGGACGTGGTCGGTGTCGACGGAGGCGAAGTAGTCGTACGCGTCACCGTGTGCCTGGAGCCAGGCGTTGTAGTTGCCGTGCTTGGTCTTGGCGCGGTGCGGGCCTTTGGCCTGGTTCCACTCCGGGACGCCCTTGCGGCTGAAGTGATGGACGCCCAGGCGCCGGCAGACTTCCTTGACGTCGGGGTCGTCGCCCTCGTCCAGCAGCCAGACGTGCAGCAGACCGCGGTGGCGGATCTTGACCGCCGCCTCCAGCGTCTTCGTCACCATGGCGAGGGGTTCCTTGCCGGGCACGAAAGAGGTGAGGAAGGCGACGCGGGTACCGCTCTCGGGAATGACCGGGATGGGGTCGCGGGCGACGAGGGTGGCGTGCGCGTTGGAGAGCACATTCATGCACCGGAAGAGCTCGATCAGCCCGATCGAGACCAGCATGACGACGTCCAGCACCGGAAGGAAGTCGTAGGCGGGGTAGTCGCGTTCGGTCCAGTGGCTCGGCTGCATCAGCCAGACCAGCAGCCCGAAGGAGACCAGTGGCGCGGCGCCGAGCAGCAGGGCCGCCCGTATTCGGTGTGGTTCGTCCGCGAGCAGCGAGCGGTAGCGGACCGTGTAGGGCTTGTCCGGGTCGGGCCGGGTGAGTGGTCCGGCCAGCCGGCTGTAGTGCTCGTAGTCGTAGCGCGGCAGCGGTTTGCGCTGGTTCCGCCGCTGCCAGTGCTGGCGTGGCACGCGCAGGCGCGCCGTGGCCGACGGGTCGTACGGACGCTGCGGCCGGGAGCCGTCAGGCGGCGACGTCATGAGTCCATCCCCCCGCACGCAACTCGGGCTGCGTGCCGTTTGCTGATGGCCCGGGTCCACGGTCCCCCGCGGCCGACCCGGGCGCTGTGATGTCGACCGCCTGCACCGTCAGATGGCGGCGACCATCCTCCGGTTGCGTATGCAACGCTGCCGCGATCCTGCCAAGCGGCGATTTCCCCGTGGTCACATCACGCCAACTGGCGGACCTGACTGTTACCACTCGGCTATGCGGTCCCTCATTTCACCGAGTTGCCAGGTCAGGGTCCCTAACCGCCGTGGTGATGGCAAGAGTTGCCAAGGGAATTGTGCACAAGACTACGTAAGACGGTGCGGCGTGTGGCGCAGAGCACATCACTTTGATACGGACCTGGTGTCAAATTTCCCGCTGTCGGCGGATATCGGAGTAATGGCCGGGACCGCCCTGCTCTGCGGGGAAGCGGGGAGAACACGGTGCGTAAAGGAGTCGTCCCCCACGGGTAATCTTCCCCGTCGATCGGCCATCAACCGGCAAAGAAAAAACGCAGTACCGAGAAAATCTCCGGTGGCATGGCGAACGGCGTGACGGACGGCGAGGATGCGGCATTGACGTGAACGACCGGCCTGGTCAAGGGACTTGAGGTTCGACGTGTGCGGCATACGAACTGTATCCGAACGCATTCACCGGGAAGCGGGTGCGGGACAGGTCCGCGACGGGCGCCAGCCGTTTGCCGACTTGGGTGAAGTTACCTGCGCGTATGTCAATTTGGCCGAAGCTGGAGCCCCGACCTGGGCGTCATCTCGTTCCCTCCAGCGGCGGCCGGTGGGGGAACGTCAGGAGTATCCCTCCGGGGCGTGGGCCGTGGCACCGGGATTTCGGTGCCGGCTGTCGTGTCTGCCATCACGGCGTCGGTGCCGGCGCCGACCCCCGTATTGGCCGTCGGGGTGGCGGCCGCCGGTCGTGGGCACGTCCGGGGTGGCCCGGAAAGTCGCGAGACGGCGGAACGGAGAGCCCGCGGAGAAAGAGTAGGGAGCCTCCGGTGAACGAATCTGTAGGTGATCCGGGAATTACTGTTTGTGATCGCACAGATCTCGATTGCTGCCGTTCGGGGCATCGCTGTCCGGGGCGTGGCGTCCGGGGGGCGGCGCCCGGGGGATCGCTGCCCGGGAGGTCGCCGTGCGGGGCATCGCCGTCCGGGGTGTCGCGGAGATCGAGTTCCGGGGCATTTTCACGGGGGTGGCGGAACCGGTCATCCGTTCGGCCGACCACATGACTGAGGCCCCCCGCATGGCGAGGGGCCTCAGTCTGACGTGCGCCGCCAGGGACTCGAACCCCGGACCCGCTGATTAAGAGTCAGCTGCTCTAACCAACTGAGCTAGCGGCGCGCGCTGACCTGAAGAACTTTACACGAACTGGAGATGTGCTCTGTACCCGCGACCGGGTAGATCACGCACTCGGGCCATGTGATCCCGGCCACTCGCGACGGAGCCCGGCCCGCCCGCGTTACCTCACGAGAATCCTGCCCCGTATGGGGCAAAGGTCCCTTGATCTTGGGACTTTCGACCGGCAGTTCGCCCCGATTGCTCTGTGAAGATCGAGTTCATCGGTTCCATGGCGGTAGATCATCAGTTGCTCCGTCAACATGCGATATCTCCTGCCGGTTGAGAGGCTGAAGCGAACTTCGAGACGAAAGAACTCCATACGTCCGGAGAGTGCCGGCCATGGCGTCCGTCACTCCTCCTCCGCCTGCCGCAACCCCACCCTCCACAGCAACGTCTGCCAGGACGCGCGCCCCGGACCGGGTCCCCGGGACTCGCCCCTCCGTCGGAAAGGTTGATCGTCGTGGTGTCGACAGCCAAGCGCACCCTTGAGATGCAGCTCCTCCTCGGGCCGGACGAAGCAGTTCCGGTGGCCGGCCGGTTCAGCTATCGCAGCGACCGCCCGTACGAGGTCGAGGTTGCCTTCATCAGTCGTGGCCAGAAGGTGGCCACCTGGCTGTTCGCCCGCGATCTGTTGCTGACGGGGCTGCACGACGAAGCAGGCGAGGGGGACGTACGGGTGTGGCCCTTCCGCCGGCCGGGCGAATCGCGCCGCGTGCACATCGAGCTGTCCACCGATGACAGCGTGTGCGAGCTGTCGGTGCGCGCGATGGAGCTGACCGCGTGGCTGGAGCAGACCGTGGCGATCGTCCCGCCCGGCCATGAGGACCGCTACCTCGACATGGACACCCACCTGGCCCGGCTGTTCGCCGGGAAGTGCTGATGGGGGACAGGCGATCATGACCACGACCACAACTACGACCACGACCACGCCCACGATGGCGGGCACGAGCGCGACGGCGAGTACGACGCCGAGCACGACGGTGACGGGGAGCGCCGGCGGGGCTGCGGGTGTGCCCGCGGCCAGGCCTGCGACCAGGCCTGCGGCCGCTCCCGGCTCCCGTATACCGACCGGCGCGTCCGGCCCGTATGCCGCGTCGGCCCCCGGCCCCGGCATACTGCCGTCCGCCTCCGCTGCCTCCGCCGCTTCCGCGGAACCCGCCAGCTCCGCGGAACCCGCCACCGCCTCCCCGCACGACCCCTGCGCGCACGGCTTTCTGCCCGAGCGGCCGCCCGTCCGTTCCATGATCGGAACCTGGACCCGGTTGGACGCCATGGCGCGCGCGGCCGCGATCGTGCCCGACCGGGAGGCCGCCGTCGCGCTCGTCGAACGAGCCCATCGCGCCGACGAGTTGTCGGCCCTACGGCAACGGGTCTCCCGCCTCTCCCTGCGTAATGCGGAGGCCGCCGCCATGCGGATCGCGGTGATCGCGGTGTCCTGTGGCTGGTGTGGGCTCGACCCGCAGGCGCCGGCCGCCCGCGAGGTCGCCGACGGGGCATTTCTCGATCTGTGGGCGGCGATCGCGCACCGTATCGACCACGATCAGTTCGTCGCCCTGCCGACCCTCGCGCTCCACAACTGGGTCCCCGAGCGCAAACCCCGCCGCCACATCCCCATCGACCAACTGGCCCGCACCGAAGTGCTCGTCCCGATCGTCCGGTGGGCCCCGGAGGGGCAACCGCTCAGCCGCCTGGACCGGTTGATGCTGGCCGCGACCCGTCTGGAGGCGCACGGGATCTGGCTCTTCCGTCTCGCCGAGACCCTCGCGGGCCGGTCACCTGACGACTCCTCCACCCCGACGGCGCTGCGCCGCCTGGTGCGCGTCCAGCATGCGCTGCGCGCCCAGCTGCTCGCCGAGGCGGCGGAGCTGACGGCCGCGCCGGCCACGCCGCAGCAGCGCGCGGTGCTCGGCGCGCTCGCCGAACAGGGCGCCCTGGAGCCGCCCGTGCTCCAGGCCGCCGAGGCGGTGCTGGGCATCGGCGGCCGCCGTATGGGTGAGGGCAGGCGCCAGATGATGCGACGCCATCTCCCGGCGCAGCACCGTGCCTGGCTCAGCGCGATGGACCGCCACTGTGCACCCGTGCGCACGCTCGCCCACCGCGGCGGCCCGGATGCCGCCGTCTATCGCGAGGCCCAGGAGTCCCTGATAGCGCTCCGCCGCACGTACACCGCTCTGGTGCAGGCCGCCGCCCGCCCCACCACGGGCCCCCTCACGGCGGCAGCCTGACGACCCGACCCGACCCGACCCGACCCCGCCCCTGACGACCCGGCCCGACCCGGCGGCGGGGCCCGCCCCGACCTGACTCGCCCCGACGGCGACGGGACGCGACCAGCGGCGACGTAATGCGTCCGACGGCGACGGCGACGGGACGCGACCAACGGCGACGCAACGCGACCCGGCGCGCCCCGATCGCGCCCCGCCCCGACCGGGCACCCCGCCCCAACCGGGCGCCCCGCCCCACCCCGGCCCAGTCATGTCATTGGTATGGACATGCCCAAAGCCGCGCCCTTAGTCTGCCGTTTGGTCTAGACCGCACAATCCGGCACCGCCCGCAGTGCACTGCCTCCTTTCACCTGGCTCATGGAACTCCCCCCCCACGTTCTTCAGGAGCGAAGCATGCGCAAAAAGATCAGTGCCGCCGTGATCGGCCTCGGCGTCCTGGGCGTCTCCCTGCTCGCGACGGGCAGCGCCTCCAGTCACGGCTACAGCGACGCGCCCCCCAGCCGTCAGGCGCTCTGCGCCAATGGCACAGTGAAGGACTGCGGCGCGATCCAGTACGAGCCGCAGAGCGTCGAGGCCCCCAAGGGCTTCCCGGCCGCCGGCCCCGCGGACGGCAAGATCTGTTCCGGCGGGCACGAGAACTTCGCCGAGCTGGACGATCCGCGCGGCGGCTCGTGGCCCGGCACCAAGCTCTCGCCCGGGCAGGGCTACACCTTCACCTGGCGCCTGACGGCACGGCACGCCACCACCGACTTCGAGTACTTCATCACCAAGGACGGCTACGACCCCAGCAAGCCGCTCACCCGCGCCGACCTCGAACCCGAGCCGTTCATGACGGTCCCCATGGGCGGCGCACAGCCCGGCTCGACCGTCCAGCACCAGGGCACCGTCCCCACTCAGAAGTCCGGCCGCCACCTCATCCTCGGCGTCTGGAACATCGCCGACACGGGCAACGCCTTCTACGCCTGCTCGGACGTCGACCTCTCCTGAGCCCTCCGGCGCCGGACCACGGCCCCACCCCCCCCACCGGGCCCCACGTCCCTCGCCCCGCCCGGGTCCACATCTGACGCAACGTCAGCTACCCTCCCTCGCCATGGCAGCCAACGGCACCAGCAGGCAGGGAAGTTCCGGCGCCGCCACCGTCGCGGAGCTCGTACAGGCGCAGTGGGGCGATCACCGGGCGGGGGCGAAGTACGGGGATCTCGTGCTCACCCACCACGAGCTGGCGGGCGGTGCCGCCGCGCGGGCCGCGCTGCTGGGGGAACTGCTGCCGCATGGCGCACAGGCGCACCTCGGGGTGCTGCTCGGCAATGTGCCCGAGTACCCGCTGTGGCTGAGCGCGGCGGCACTCGCCGGGGCCGCGGTCGCCGGGATCAACCCCACCCGCCGCGGGCCGGAGCTCGCCCGCGACATCAGCCATACCGACTGCGCGCTGCTGATCACCGAACGCGCCCACCTGCCGCTGCTGGCCGGTCTGGACCTCCCCGTCCCGCCCGAGCGGATCCTCGTCGTGGACGACCCGGCCTACCGGGAACTGCTCGCGCCGTACGAGGGCGCGACGCCCGACGAGATCGCCGCCGGCTCCGGCGGCATCCGCACCCCGACGCCCGCCTCCCGGATGCTCCTCTACTTCACCTCCGGCTCCACCGGCGCGCCCAAGGCCGCCCTCTGCTCCCAGGGCAGGCTGGCCGCCGCCGGGCACTCGCTGGCCGGATTCTTCGGGGTGCGCCGGGACGACGTCCACTATCTCTGTATGCCGATGTTCCACGGCAACGCGGTGATCGCCGGCTGGGCCCCGGCGCTCGCCGGCGGTGCGGCCGTGGCGCTGCGCCGCCGCTTCTCGGCCTCCGCCTTCCTCCCCGACGTACGCCGCTACGGGGCCACCTACTTCACCTACGTCGGCCGGGCCGTGCAGTATCTGCTCGCCACCCCGCCCTCCCCGGACGACCGGGACCATCCGCTGCGCGCCGGGTTCGGCACCGAGGCGGGCGCCGTCGACGCCGCCCGCTTCGCCGCACGGTTCGGCGTCCGACTGACCGAGGGGTACGGCTCCTCCGAGGGCGGCGCCGCGATCCAGCGCACACCGGACACCCCGCCCGGCGCCATCGGGCGGCCCGCACCAGGAGCTGATCTCGCCGTCGTCGACCCGGAGACCGGCGCCGAACTGCCGCGCGCCCGCCTCGATCCGGCCGGCCGGCTGCTGAACGGCGAGCAGTCGATAGGGGAGCTGGTCAACCGTGGCCGCAGCTCCTTCGAGGGCTACTGGCGCAACCCCGAGGCGACCGCCGCCCGCACCCGCGGCCGGGGCGAGGGGCGGGTCGGCGCGGGCTGGTACTGGACCGGTGACCTCTTCTTCCGGGACACCGAGGGGTTCTTCCACTTCGCCGGGCGCTCGGACGACCGGCTACGGGTCGACAGCGAGAATCTGGCCGCCGCGATGATCGAGAACATCCTCGCCCGTTACGCCCCGGCCGAGGGAGTGGCCGTGTACGCGGTACCCGACCCCGTCGCCGGGGACCAGGTCATGGCGGCCCTGGCGCTGACGGAGGGCGCCGTGTTCGACCCGGACGACTTCGTGGCCTTCCTCGCCGCCCAGCCCGATCTCGGCACGAAGATGGCGCCCCGGTTCGTACGGACGGTGGCCGCGCTGCCGGTGACCGCCACGAACAAGGTGCATCGGGCCGCCCTGCGACGGGCCGGTTTCCGCTGCCCGGATCCGGTCTGGTGGTCGCCGCTCGGCTCGGCGGTCCCTGCCGGCGATGGCGCACCTGACACGACTGGCACAGGTGACACAGGTGACACGCCTGGCGCCCCCGGCACCCCTGCCGCTTCCGCCGCTCCGGCCGTTCCCCCTGCTCCCGCCGCTCCCGCCGCTCCCGCCGTTCCTGCCGGAAGTGCGTACCGCCCGTTCACCGCCGGGGACCGGGCCGCTCTCCTGGCGCTGTACCGCGATCACGACCGGGCCCATCTCCTGGACCGGTGATCCCGGGGCGGGAGCGGCCCGGGCCGGCTGCCCACCGTGAGCCATGAGCCGTTGACCATGGGCCGTCGACCACGGGCCGTCGGCCAATGGAGCCCCGGCGGTCCCACCCACCCCGTCATGACAAACAAAGTGGGCGTTCCCGGAAGACCGGAAACGCCCACTTGATACGTGCGCCGCCAGGGACTCGAACCCCGGACCCGCTGATTAAGAGTCAGCTGCTCTAACCAACTGAGCTAGCGGCGCGCGCTGACGAAAGAAATACTACCTGGTCGAGAGGGGTGCTCATGACCACAGCCGCGGCGGAGGGTGGAGGGGCGGCGCCGCTCCCGGCCCGCGCTCGCCCGGCCGGCGTCCGCTCGGCTCACACCTGCCCAAGGCTCGCACCCGCCCGGCTCGGGCCCCCGCTCAGATCGCCAGCGACAGCAGAACCGGAGCGGCCCGGCGGTTCAGGGTGTCGGCGGCCTGGCGCAGACGATGGGCGTGCTCCAGCGGCATGGACAGGGCGAGGCAGCCGACCGTCGAACCGGCGGTGATCGGGACGGCCGCGCAGACCGTGCCGACGGCGTACTCCTGGAGGTCGAGGACGGGGACCGTGGGCGGCTGGCTGTCGAGCTTGTGGAACAGGACCTTCTCGTTGGTGATCGTCCGGGAGGTGAGCCGGGCGGTCTTGTGGCGGGAGAGGTGGTCCTTGCGGCCGTCGTGGTCGAGCTGCGCCAGCAGGCATTTGCCGACCGCGCTGGCGTGCGCCGTGCGGTGGAACTCGGCCCACTCGTTGACCTTGGGTGCCAGCGGTCCGTCGGCGTAGTGGAGGATCTTCACCTCGCCGTCGATGTACCGGCTGATGTAGACCGCCGCGCCGACCGAGTCGCGCAGGTGGTCGAGGGTGAGCTGGAGCTTGTCGCGCAGTGCCTGGTCGCGGTCGCCGCCCGTTCCGAGGAGCAGGAGCGATTCGCCGACGACATACGCCCCGTCGGTGACCTGCTCGACATAGCCCTCGCGCCGGAGCATCGACAGCATCTGGGCGAGCTGGCCCGGGGACAGGCCCGTCTCGCGGGCGATCGTCGCATCGGTCACGCCGTCGGCGTGCCTGGAGATCGTTTCGAGCACGCGAAGGGCGTACTGCACCGAATGGAACGGCGCGGTCGGCTCGGGCTTCAGCGCCACGGTGTCCCCCTACCAGGTTGTTACCGCTTGCGTCATGAGCGTCGTTGGTGGTCTCGTCCGGCGCTTGCGCGGCCGATCCCGGACAACGGCGTGACTCTCACGATAGCGGTCAACGGCCCTCGGCGGAGGGGGTCTTGACTGAAAAGAGGTGTGCCCGACGTTTCTGTACTGGGGCTTGAGACTTTGGCATATGCCTAGGTCATGGGGCTTCCGGTGCCCTGGTGTTTTTCGGCCCATGACACCCGGATACCCCGGGCCAGGGGCGGGGGAGCGCCCCGGAAGGGTGCGGAACCAGCCACATCTGTGGCCGGTTCCGCGAGACGGTCCGGCAGGAGGGCGCTCGGCCCCTCGCTACGGGGGATCTGAATCCGGCCTCATGACATCGGGAACGGTTCGGATGCCGGTAACGGTCATGGCGTCACGAGCGGCTCGCATGCCGGCAACGGCCTTGGCGTCACGAGCGGTTCGGATGCCGGTGACAGCCATGACGTCACGAGCGGTTCATGGCATCGGGGGCCGCTTCGGGGGGCCGCTCAGGAGGTCATCATCATCTTCTCGTCGCTGGTGCCCTTCAGTTTGCTGCCCTTCCACTTGTTGACGTACCAGAGGAAGACATGGCCCTCGGCCATCTTGCGGTCGAAGTTGCAGACCTGCCAGCCGCCCTTGTAGTTGCCGTAGCAGCGGTATCCGGGCTGGCCCTTGCTGTTGACCGAACCGCGCACCTCGATGCGCATACCGTCGCGGGCGGTGTCACGGATCCAGACCCGGTCGCCCTTTTTCTTGAAGCAGGCCTGGCCCGCCTTCTTGCGGCCGTTGTTGATGAAGTTGCAGCCGGCGTCGAGCCTGATCGACTTCGTGGTGGGCTTCGCCTTCTGGCTGTACACGGTCTTCTTGATGTGCACGGTCCGGTCCGCCGAGGCGGACTTCTTGGTGGGCGCGGTCCGGGCGGAGGCGGAGCCCGCGAGGGAGCCGGCCAGGGCGGTGGCGGCGAGAGCGGCCACCGCACCGCGCGCGATCATGGTGCGCATACGCATCTGCCTTTGCTGGTTGTGACGGTGATGAGGTCTCAGCGGCCCAAGGCCGGTGAGCGTGCGGTGCGGGTCCGGCTCAGCCGTGCAGCGGCTTGCTCCACACGGTCCTGTGCTTTCCGGAGCCCCAGGCTCCGGTGACCTTGGTACGCCACTTCTGGACGGGCCTGTCGTCCTTGATTTCCTTGGTGGCGACAAAACAAGACTTCTTGTGGTTGGCGCACTTGGCCGTCGCCATCTTCTTCTTGCCCTTGTAGAGGGTGACGACGATCTTGGTATAAGCCGGCTTGTAGTTGCACTGGATCGCGCCGTTGCCGAACTTGTCGGTCCGCCGGTCGACACGGTCGGTATAGGCGGAGACCTTGCAGGTCCTCTTCAGCGCGGCGGAGCCGTGGTCCGCGGCCACCGCGGCATGGGAAGCGATTCCCGTCGTACCGAGAATGCTCACGGTCGCGGCACTCGCCAGGAGTGCGCGAGATGTCTTGCGTGCGCGCATGCTGCCTCCCCTTCGGATGGTGGTGAGGAAGCGAAGACGCCGTGTGGCTGCGGGATTTCCAGCCGTGAGGGAAAGGCGTCCCCGCCGGAGATTCGCCTCATAGTCTTGAGGAATCCGGCGGGGCGGCCAATGTCAGGTTGATGTCAGTTCACTGACGGTTGCTGACCCTCGTACGCGATCCGCAGACCGTGACCGCGGACCGATTCGATCTCGACGTCGACACCGGCCTTTTCCAGTTTCCGGCGCAATCGTCGTACGGCGCTGTGAATCACCGTCGTGTCCACTCCGCAGGACGCTCCCCAGACGTCCTGGACGAGTTCCCGGTAGGAGGCCACGCTGCCGCCGTGTCCGGCGAGGCAGCCCAGCAGGCCGATCTCCTGTGCGGTCAGCTCCAGCGGCGCGTCCCGCCACAGTGCCCGCTGTTCCTCCGGCCGGATCTCCAGCCGGCCGACCCGGAGCCGGGCCGGCCGCGGGGTGTCCGTGCCGGACCCGGCGGGCGGTTCGCCGTCCATCAGGCGTCTGGCCTGGTCGAGATCGCGGACGAGCAGGACCGGCAGATTGCTGTGCAGCAATTCGTTGAGCTGCTCGATGTCGTCGACGGTTTCCGTGACGACGACCGCGTACGCGTCCTGGTGCCGCAGTGGCGGGTCCTGAGTATGCGTGCTCACATCAGCTCCTCAGGGATGCACCAGGAGGGGCAATGCGCTGGGCCCTGACGGGCGTTTCTGACTGGTTTCCGGTATGCGCCGACTCCCGTGGCCATACATGAGACGTTCACGTCTCCCCTGTCCTTCCCATGAAAAAGGGACCCCGTTGTTGTGCTCGCGGACAGAATTCTGTGGCGTGAAACCCGAGGTGCGACACCTGGGGCGGGCACCCGGGCAAGACGCCGGTACGGCCCGGCTCCGCGCTCCCACTCCGGTCATGAGGTGGTGTCATATGCGTGTCATGCGCGGCGCGCGGACCGTCCATAGACGGTAGACGCTAGACCTGACTTCAGCCATAGGGCATCGACTTGAGGAACTGTTGAGCCTGCCGCGGCGGCGGCAGGGCGGGTGATTTACCGGAGCCGCCGCGGGGGCGCGGGGTGATATTCCGGAATTCGGCTGCCATGGCGCCGGTGTGCGGAAATGAGAAAGGGCGGCGGCCCCCGGACGGGGGTCCGCCACCCGAACTCACTGCCTAATGGCCGCCCCTCACAGCACGGCGCTCAGGAATTCCCGGGTGCGCTCGTGTTCCGGCTCCGTGAAGATCTTTTCCGGGGAACCGGATTCGATGACCCGGCCGGCGTCGAACATCAGGACGTCGTCGGAGATGTCCCGGGCGAAGTTCATCTCGTGGGTGACGCACAGCATGGTGATGTCCGTGGTGTGCGCGATGTCCCGCAGCACGTCCAGCACCCCGGCCACCAGCTCCGGGTCGAGCGCGGAGGTCACCTCGTCCAGCAGCAGCACCTGCGGGCGCATCGCCAGCGCCCTGGCGATGGCGACCCGCTGCTGCTGGCCGCCGGAGAGCTGGGTGGGGTACTTGTCGAGGTGCTCGGTCAGGCCCACCAGGTCGAGGAGTTCACGGGCCCGCTCCTCGGCGGCGTCCTTCTCCATGCCCAGGACGTGCACCGGCGCCTCGGTGATGTTCCGCAGCACCTTCATGTTCGGGAAGAGGTTGAACTGCTGGAACACCATGCCGATGTTCTTGCGCACCTCACGGATGTGCTTCTCCCCGGCCGGGATGAGCTTGCCGCCCTTCTCCTCGTGCGTCAGGTACTCGCCGCCGACCTTGATGGTGCCCTCGTCGGGCTTCAGCAGCGTCATCAGCAGCCGCAGGATCGTGGTCTTGCCGGAACCGGACGGGCCGATGAGGGTGACGTGCTTGCCCGACGAGACGGTGAAGTCCAGGGAGTCCAGGACGGTGTTGGTCCCGAACCGCTTGGTGACGTTGTCGAAGCGGATCAGCTCGGTGCCGTCGACCGCCGGGTTGGCCGTTTCTTTCGAGGGGGTGCTGTCAGCGGACAAGACGACGCTCCAGGGCTCGCAGGAGGAGAGAAGTGGGGTAGGAGATGACCACGAAGAGGATGCCGACGATGGTGATCGGCTCCAGGTAGTCGAAGGTGGTGGCGCTGATGCTGTTCGCCTGGAAGAGCATGTCGGCGACGGTGATACCGGCCAGCAGCGGCGTGTCCTTGAACATCGCGATGACGTAGTTGCCCAGCGCGGGCACCACCCGGCGGAACGCCTGCGGCAGGATCACCGCGGTCCAGGTGCGCCGGCGCGGCAGGCTCAGCGCCGTGGCGGCCTCCCACTGGCCGGGCGGCACACCGTCGATCCCGGCGCGGTAGACCTCCGAGGTGTACGTGGAGTAGTGCAGGCCCAGCCCGATGACGCCCGTGGTCAGCGGCGAGAAGGCCAGCCCCCAGCCCGGCAGGACGAAGAACAGGAAGAACAGCTGCACCAGCAGCGGGGTGTTGCGGATGAACTCGACGAAGATGCTGACCGGCCAGGTCACCCAGCGGCTCCGCGAGCGCAGCGCCACCGCCCAGACCAGCCCGAGCGCGAAGGAGACCAGCGAACCGTAGATCGTCGCCTGGACGGTGATCCACAGCCCTTTGAGGATGTCGGGCATGATCTCGCCGACGTAGCTCCATGACCAGTTGTTCACGGCTTTCCTCCGGTGGCCAGCGCCTCGGGGCCCTGCTTCTCGACGGGCAGTTTGCGGGAGAACCAGCCCTCACCCTTGGGTACCGCCCGGCCGACCGAGGCCTTGGCGCGGCGCTCCAGCACCCGCATGATCCGGGTCAGCACGAACGCGACCGCGAAGTAGAGGACGAGGATGATTCCGTAGATCTGGGCGCTCTCGCCCGTGGACAGCCGGGCGAGCTTGGCCTGGAAGGTGAGTTCGCCGATGGACAGCAGCGAGGCCAGCGCGGTGCCCTTGAGCAGCTCGATCAGCAGGTTGTTGAACGGCGGCATCATCTCGGGGACGGCCTGCGGCAGCAGTACCTTCCGCAGCCGCTGCCAGGGCGTGAAGCTCAGCGCGATGGCCGCCTCCTGCTGGGCGGGTGCCACCGACTGGAGGGCGCCGCGGACGATCTCGGAGCCGTACGCCCCGTACGAGAGGCCCAGCGCCAGGGTGCCCGCCCAGATACCGACCAGCTGCCAGCCCAGCAGCGGCAGCGCGAAGAACAGCCAGAACATCAGCACCAGTGCCGAGGTGCCGCGGAAGAATTCCACATAGACACCGGACAGGAAGCGGACGATCCAGAAGCGTGAGGTGCGGGCCAGACCGATGCCGAAGGCGACGGCGGCGGCCAGGGCGGCGCTGTAGACCATCAACTGGACGGTGATCCACAGTCCTTCGAAGAAGAGTTGCCACAGAGCGCCGGTCACTTTTTACAGAGCTCCTTCGCCGTGAGGTCGGTCATGAACTCCTCGGTGAAGCCGTACGGCTTGGCGATACGCAGGAGTTCGCCGCTCTTCTTCATCTTCTGGAGCTCGCGGTTGAACGCGTCCCGCAGATTGGTCTCGCCGATCCGGAAGCCGTAGCCGCCGCCGTCGCGCTGGGGCTTCCCGTCGACCACCGGCGTGAACGGCTCGGTCATCTCCACCTTGGGATGCTTACCGGCCTTCAGCGCCTCGATCATGGTCAGCGCCGTACCGGCGAAGGCGTCGATACGGCCCGCTTCCAGAGCCTCCATACCGGCGATCTGGTCGCCGTAGGTCTGGATCGTGTCCTTCTTGACACCGTTGCCGACCGCGTAGTCGATCTCCGCATAGCCGATTCCGGAGCCCATCCGGAATTTCCCCTTGGCGATGTCCGCATAGGAGTGGATTTTCTTCGGGTTGCCCTTGAGTACGAGGAAGGCGTCCTTGTTCTCGTAATCCGGGTCGGAGAAGAGGACGGCCGCACACCGGGCTTTGTTGATGAACATGCCCGCGACGATCACGTCGTACTGGAAGGAATGGAGTCCCGGCACCAATGCACCGAACTCGACCGGTACCGGCTCGAAATTCTTGATGCCCAGCCGCCGGAAAATCGTCTTGGCGACGGCGGGGGCCTCGCCGGTCAGCTGGCCCTTGCTGTTGATGGAGGCGTAGGGCGGTTCGCTGGCGATTCCCATGCGGACGGTGCCCTTTTTCCGCAGGTCCTCCAGCTGGTGTCCGCCTCCGGTCGCCCCGGAGACATCGACCCGGGAGCAGCCCGAGGCCGATCCCACCGCACCCGCTGCGCCGAGCGCCGCTACCCCCGCGAGCAGCGAGCGGCGGCGGATGCCGCTTGCCAATTTTCTCTTGATCATTTTGGTGTTCTCCTGTGGTGGAGCCATGGGCGCGCGGCTACCCGAACGCCTGGCAGATATGCCGATCGTTTCCAGCCCTTGATAGAAGCGCCTCGGACTTGTTCCGTACGCCGGTATTGCCCACCTACGATCGGGGCATGACCGATCGCTTCATCGAAGTCTCCCTGGACAAGCGCGGCGTGAGCTGCACGGCCAAGTTGCTCGACGACCGCGCGCCGATCACCTGCAATGCCGTGTGGGATGCCCTCCCACTCGGCGGCGACGTCTACCACGCCAAATACGCCCGCAACGAGATCTACGCCCTGCTTGCGCCGTTCGCTCCCGAGGAGCCGCCGCTGGAGAATCCGACGATCACCCCGATCCCCGGCGATCTGTGCTACTTCACCTTCACCGACACCCAACTGGGGACGAAGTCCTACGGTTACGAGACGCAGGCCCAGCACCAGGGCCGCGCCACCGTTGTCGACCTCGCGCTGTTCTATGAGCGCAACAATCTGCTGATCAACGGTGACGCGGGCTGGGTGCCGGGCATCGTGTGGGGCAGCATCGTCGACGGCCTGGACCGGATGGCCGACGCCTGTCAGGACCTGTGGCGGGCCGGAGCCCTGGGGGAGACCCTCAACTTCCGGCGGGCCTAGAGCGGGTGCGCGCGGTCCCGTCGTCCGCCCCACCGGGCGGATGACGGGACCGCGCGGTCACCTCAGCGGGCGGGCGGCGCGGGGATCTCCGCGGTCCCCGCCTCGTAGAGGGCGTGCGCGGCACGCAGCACCAGCGCGTCCGCGTGCCGCGCGCCGACCAGCTGGACGCCGATCGGCATCCTGTCCCCGTCCACCCCGCAGGGCAGCGTCGCGGCCGGCTGCTGGGTGAGGTTGAACGGGTAGGTGAACGGCGTCCAGCCCGTCCAGCGGGTGTGGCCGGATCCGGCGGGGACCTCGACGCCCGCCTCGAAGGCGGTGACCGGCACGGTCGGGGTCACCAACAGGTCGTAGGCACTGTGGAAGCGGCCCATGGCCTGACCGAGCGCCATCCGCGTATCGACCGCGGCCAGATAGTCCAGCGCGCTGTACCGGGCGCCCTGCTCGCAGATCTCCCGCAGCCCCGGGTCCAGCAGCTCCCGGTCCGCGTCGTCCAGATGCTGCACCACCCGCGCCGCGCCGCTGAACCACAGCGTGTGGAAGGCCTCCACCGGGTCCGCGATGCCCGGGTCGATCTCCTCGACGACCGCGCCGAGCCCGGCCAGCGTCTCGACGGCCTGCCTGACCGCCGCGGCGACCTGAGGGGCCACCGGCACGTCCCAGCCGAGCGACGGGCTGAAGGCCACCCGCAGCCCGGAGACCGGGCCGGCCAGCGCCTGGCGGAACGGGCCCGCGGCCGGACCGAGCTGGGACCAGTCCCGCCAGTCCGCGCCGCAGATCACGTCCATCATCAGCGCCGCGTCCGCCGCGTCCCGGGTCATCGGCCCGACGTGCGCCAGCGTCCCGAACGGGCTCGCCGGATACAGCGGCACCCGCCCGTAGGTCGCCTTGAGGGCGAAGATCCCGCAGAACGACGCCGGGATACGGACCGAACCGCCGCCGTCCGTGCCCAGGGACAGCGGCCCGGCGCCCAGCGCCACCGCCGCCGCGCTGCCGCCGCTGGAGCCGCCCGCGGTGCGCCCCGGGTCGTACGGATTGCCCGTCACCCCGTGCCGTGGACTGTCGGTGACGCCCTTCCAGCCGAACTCCGGGGTGGTGGTCTTGCCGACGAACACCGCACCGGACTCCCGCAGCCGGGCGACCGACGGGGCGTCCTCCTCCCACGGGCCCTCGGCCCGCACCGTCCGCGAACCGCGCAGCGTCGGCGTGCCCCGGGTGAGGATCAGGTCCTTGACGGTGACGGGCACCCCGTCCACCGGCCCGGCCGGTTCCCCGGCCCGCCAGCGTTCCTCCGACTCCTTGGCGCCCGACAGCGCCTCGTCCGCGTCGATCCGGGTGAAGCAGTTCGTCGCGTCCTGTGCGGCCCCGGCGCGCTCCAGCACCGCCCGGACCGCCTCGACGGGGGAGAACTCGCCGGCCGCGTACCCGGCCGTGAGACGGGTGGCGGTGAGGTCGGCGAGCTGGGTCGGTTCGGTGGTCATACGTCCTCCG
>NZ_JAMJFM010000069.1:0-45052 GCF_023544705.1 Streptomyces sp. MCA2 | reverse complement strand
GCCTCTCTTCCCCCCGCCCCCTCCCCTCCCCCACCCACCCCGAATTGCATTCGCGGCCCAGCGCCAGCAGCTGCACCACCGTCATCGTCGCCGCGCGCCACAGCGCGCAGTCATCGCCCAGCCGTGGCGGCCCGCCCGGCACCGGGTTGCCCGTCCGGCCCGGGGAGCCCAGCCCGTGCCCTGGGATGCCCGCCCGACCCGGTTCGTCACGCCCGGCCCAGTGACGCCTCACCCCGCCCCGGTTCGTCACACCTGGTCCAGTGGCACCCCACCCTGCCCCGGTTCGTCACACCCGGCCCAGTGACGCCTCGCCCGACCCCGGGTCACCCGCCCGACACCGGATTACCCGGTTTGCCCCACCCGGCCCCCGGGATGTCCAGCTCAGCTCTGGGACACCCAGCCCAGCCCGGATTACCTCCTTGCCGCGGGTTGCCCCGGCACGCCCCGTCTGGCCTCGGGTAACTCCACCGGCCCCGTGATGTTCAGTCCAGCCTCGGCTTGCCACGGCTCACCCCGCCCCGGCACACCCCCGGTTGTGCCACCCGGCCCCGCGTTCCCCCCCTAGCCCCGGGTTGCCCCGCCCCGCCTGGCCTCGGGTTACCCCGGAACGCCCCTCGGCCCCGTGGCGCGTCGCCCCTGTGGCACATCGGCCCCGTGGCGCGCCATCAGGCCCCCTGGCACCTGCTCTGGCCGTGGTGATCGGACCGCCCTCGTGCCCCCTCATCCTGCCGCCGCGATGCCCGGTTCCTCACGCGTCCGGCAGGTAGTGCTCCTCCAGAAGGTCCGGATCCTCGCCTTCCTCTTCCAGGGCCTGTTTGACGACGCGGAGGGCGAGGCCCTCCGAGTAGCCCTTGCGGGCCAGCATTCCGGCCAGCCGGCGGAGGCGCTTTTCGCGGTCCAGGCCCCGGGTGGAGCGGAGTTTGCGGTCGACCAGCTCGCGGGCGGTGGACTCCTCCTGTTCGGAGTCGAGGCGGCCGACGGCCACATCGATGAGGGCGGAGTCCACACCCTTGGTGCGCAGTTCACGGGCCAGAGCGCGGCGGGCCAGGCCACGCCCATGATGGCGGGACTCCACCCAGGCGTCCGCGAAGGCCGCGTCGTCGATCAGTCCGACCTCCTCGAAGCGGGAGAGCACCTCCTCCGCGGCCTCCTCGGGGATGCCCCGCTGCCGCAGTGCGTCCCCGAGCTGCTTGCGCGTACGCGGGTTCCCGGTGAGCAGGCGCAGGCAGATGGCCCGTGCCTGCTCCTCGGGCGTACGCGGTGGTCCCGATTCGGCCCTCGACGAGTCGGGACCACCGCTGTTCTCCCGGCCATGACGGCCTCTGCGGCCCTGACGGGGCTCGGTGTCGCCGGCAGCGCTGTGGGTGTCGTCCTCGCTGCCCGGCCATTCCGTTCGCCGCGTCATGGCGGGCTAGCTCTTGGCCGCGGCGGCCTTGGAGCCCTTGGCGGCCTTGGCCGCCGGTGCCGGGGCTGCGACGGCCGGTTCGCCCGCCGCCACCGCGGCATCCGCGCCGGGCTCCACCGCCGGCTCCTGCGGCTTCACGCCGATACCGAGCTTTTCCTTGACCTTCTTTTCGATCTCGTTGGCGAGATCCGGGTTGTCCTTCAGGAAGTTGCGGGAGTTCTCCTTGCCCTGGCCGAGCTGGTCGCCTTCGTAGGTGTACCAAGCGCCGGACTTGCGGATGAAGCCGTGCTCCACCCCCATGTCGATCAGGCCGCCCTCACGGCTGATGCCCTGGCCGTAGAGGATGTCGAACTCGGCCTGCTTGAAGGGCGGCGCGACCTTGTTCTTGACGACCTTGACGCGGGTGCGGTTGCCGACCGCGTCCGTGCCGTCCTTGAGGGTTTCGATGCGGCGGATGTCGAGGCGCACCGAGGCGTAGAACTTCAGCGCACGGCCACCGGTCGTGGTCTCCGGCGAGCCGAACATCACGCCGATCTTCTCGCGGAGCTGGTTGATGAAGATCGCGGTGGTCTTGGACTGGTTGAGCGCGCTGGTGATCTTGCGCAGCGCCTGGCTCATCAGCCGGGCCTGGAGGCCGACATGGGAGTCGCCCATCTCGCCCTCGATCTCGGCCCGCGGCACCAGGGCGGCGACGGAGTCGATCACGATGAGGTCGAGCGCGCCGGAGCGGACCAGCATGTCCGTGATTTCCAGGGCCTGCTCGCCGTTGTCCGGCTGGGACAGGATCAGGGCGTCGGTGTCCACGCCGAGCTTCTTGGCGTACTCAGGGTCGAGGGCGTGCTCGGCGTCGATGAACGCGACGGAGCCGCCGGCCTTCTGCGCGTTCGCGACGGCGTGCAGGGTCAGGGTCGTCTTGCCGGAGGACTCCGGGCCGTAGACCTCGACCACGCGGCCGCGGGGGATGCCGCCGACGCCGAGCGCGACGTCAAGCGCGGTGGAGCCGGTGGGAATGACCTCGATGGGTTCGTTCGGCCGCTCCCCCATGCGCATCACGGCGCCCTTGCCGAATTGCCGTTCAATCTGTGCGAGTGCGGCGTCCAGCGCCTTCTCGCGGTCGGTGCCTGCCATGGGTTCCACCCGATTTGCTTGAGTCGATCGCTTCACGTCCATGACGCTAACGCCTGCCACTGACAATGCGCCCGGACCCGGCTCCGACCTGTGGATAACTCCGCGAAAATCCCGAGGACACAGGCCAGATCTCCCATGAGAATGGATGTTCGATTTTGGTGTCAAGCGACCCGCTTCGGCGTCAAGCGGCCCGCGCTCGCGTCGCCGACGGGTCGCCGAGGCTCGTCGACCGCCCCGGCCGTGCGGCAGCGGCGCCGTGCGGCAAGGCACCCGGCGGGCTCCGGGGCCCGCGGGGTCAGCGGACCCCCTGGCCGTCCTCCTGGACGTCGCCGTCCGCCTTCCGGTCCTCCAGCGGGGCCGACGGCTGCTCGTCGTGCAGGGTCCGCCGGACACGGGCCAGGGCCCTGGCCCCGCGCCTGCTCCTGCCGCGGACCCGCAGGTCGTCGGGGACCTCGTACCGCTTGACGTACGCACCGAGGAACGCCTGAAGCGTCGCCGTCGCCGGGATCGCGATCAGCGCGCCCACCGCGCCCATCAGGGCCGTACCGGCGACGACCGAGCCGAAGGCGACGGCGGGATGGATGTCCACCGTCTTGGCGGTGATCCGCGGCTGTAGGAGGTAGTTCTCGAACTGCTGGTAGATCACGACGAAACCGAAGACCCACAGGGCGTACCAGGGGTCGACGGTGAAGGCGATCAAGATGGGCAGCGCGCCCGCGAGATAGGTGCCTATGGTCGGGATGAACTGGGAGACCAGCCCCACCCATATGGCCAGCGCCGGGGCGTACGGCACACCCAGGATCTCCAGCAGGACATAGTGCGCGAAACCGGAGATCAGCGCCATCAGGCCGCGGGAGTAGAGATAGCCGCCGGTCTTGGCGACGGCGATCTCCCAGGCGCGCAGCACCTCCGTCTGGCGGTGCGGCGGGAGGACCGAGCACAGGGCACGGCGCAGCCGGGGGCCGTCGGCGGCGAAGTAGAACGAGAACAGCGCCACCGTCAGCAGGTTGAACAGGCTGCCCAGCACCGTCGCGGAGACGGCCAGGACGTTGTTGGCGCTGTCCTGGACGTACTTCTGGAGCCAGTCGGACTTCAGCAGATTGTTCTGCACCTCGACCCGCGAGAGGTGGGTGTGCATCGTGTTGTTGATCCAGCTGATGACGGAGTCCAGATACTGCGGGAACTCCTCCACCATGTTGGCGATCTGTCCGGCGAGCATGGAGCCCAGCAGCGCGAAGAAACCGGCCGTGACGACGAGGATGCTCACGAAGACCAGGCCGGTGGCCAGGCCGCGCCGCAGGCCACGGGCCGCCATCCAGTCGACGGCAGGTTCGACGGCAAGCGCGAGGAAGAACGCGATCAGCACGTTCAGCAGCAGGCTGATCAGCTGGTGGAAGCCCCAGGTGGCGAGCTGGAAGCAGGCCACCAGAGCGAGTGCGAGCACCATGGCGCGCGGCAGCCAGCGCGGCATCCGCGCATCGGACCGGTCCGCGGACCGGTCCTCGGGGCCTGGGACGTCGTTGCTGGTGATCTCATCTGACTCGGGCACGGGGCCCAGTGTCGCGCACCGCTGCGACATCCCAGGCCCTGGCCCGGGCGCCCGCCCGCGTCATCCGGCCATCAGGGCGCCTTTCTCGCAGGTCAGAGCCCTGCGCCAGACCGTGCTCAGCGCTTGTCGGACGGCACATCCATCACCGAGCAGACCACCCGCCACACCTCTTTGGCGCTCCACCCCGCGTCCAGCGCCTCATGGACGGTCCGGCCGCCGAGGTCCGACATCACATAGTCACGCGCGAAGGAGTCGGCATACGCCGCACCGAAGTGATCGGCCATCCGCTGCCAGAAGATCGTCAACCGCATGCTTTCCGCTCCGTACCCGCTCTGACCTGCATGTCTATTGCTCCGCACGCCCCCGCGTGCCCCCACGCGCCCCTCAGGGGGTTTCCAGGGGGTCCTCCCTGTGGAACCCAGCATCCATCGTGGCGCGGGTTCGTGCGCCCGCCCGCGCGAACGACGTGCGGAGAGATCCGCAGAGGTACGCAGAGTAATGCCCGGTGCGGTCGGGCGCCCGAAGGATAACCGGCGGCCCGACTCACCCGGAGCGGAACATTCGGACACGGTGCGGATATCCCGGGCACGGAATGGCCGGCCGACCGAGGAAAGCGGTGAAGAGCGGTCGCCACGGTCGGTGAATTCTTGAGTTTGCTGCCGCCGGGAGATTTCCGCCGGCGAGTGCGGCACATAACCCTGAAGGATCTTTTGCCGTATCCGGTGGAAGTGTGCTCGCACACGGGTGGGGGCCGGAAACTTGGATTTCCGGCCCCCACCCGCACTTCAGGAATGCCCCTCCATAAATTCACCAGCGATACCACCGGCCACGCTTGCCGCCGGCGCCGGCGGAGCGAAGCACGAAGCCCAGCAGCCACACGGCGAGCACGATGACCGCCACGACCCAGAGGGCCTTCAGGGCGAATCCGGCGCCGAAGAGAAGCAGCGCGAGAAGCAGGACGAGAAGCAGGGGAACCATAGTTATCAACCTCCGAGGCATCGTGTGCCCCGCGGAATTCCCCCCAACCTTGCGAACTTATGTGTTTCTTAACCGGTTTCCGGGGCATCCGCGTTGACCGGCCGCGGCAAGATCCATTTACTCGGCCGCTTTTCGTCCGGCCTTTTTGCAGTATCTTCCGCCGGCTCAAATCCCCTTGGGGCTGCTACAGATGCCAGCTGATCGTCCCGCTGTGGGAGGAGAGCACCACGAGCAGCACGATGTCGAGGACACCGAACGCCAGGCCCAGGTAGGCACGGAGGCGTCGGATGGTTCCCCGGTAGAGGGCCGCGGCGCCGAAGAGCACCGCGCACGGCCCGAGGACGATGTTGAACACCAGCACGCCCAGCAGACCGCAGACGAACGCGGCGATGGCCATCCGGTCGGCCTGGGGGTGCGGTCCGGTCCTGACGGGAATCCGGGTGGAGGTCACCGGCCGCCCCCCTTCGCCGCCTTACGGCGCTCTCTGGCGAAGAAGACCACCAGCCAGGCCACGATGGCGACACCGGCGACGACAGTGACGGGCACCGGGACATGCCCCGCCGTCCCCATCAGCACACCGAAGAGGAACAGGGCTACGACCAGGAAGAGCATGATGCACCTTTCCCGTACGAGGGACAGCAAGGAGGCGGTGAGCCGTCTCGGGCTCCCACTGCGTCATTGCGGTGCCGCCTCGGCCCGCGTACCCAGGCGGGCCGTCCTTCTCACAGGTTCCGTTACGGAGGATCAGGTGCGGACCCCGGATCGTGACGACTGCGGCGGTGGCGGTGCCCGGCTGCGCCGCCGCGCGCGTCGTGGGTGCCCTGCGCCTATCCGCCCGTCTTGCCGAACCAGTCGATGCACACCACCAAGGAGTCGTCCAGGGATTCCGCGTCGCGGTAGTCGGCCAGGTCGCGGAGCACGGCGCGGGGCACGGTGGCGGCCGGAAGCAGCGTGCTGGCGTGGAGGGCGCGGGCCAGGGCCCGGCGTGCGTACCCTTCGCCCTCGGGCGAGACCGCCGCGTACACCCCGTCGCTGACGATGAGGAGCCGGTCGCCGGGCAGGACCTCGAATTCCTTTGCCACGTAGTGGGTCTCCTCGAACATGCCGAGCGGCATCTGCGGATCGAGATCGATCAGCTCGACCGACTTGCCGCGCATCCGCCACAGTTGAGGCGATCCCGCGTCCACCGCCTGCACCCGGCCGGTCGCGAGGTCGAACCGCAGCAGCATGGTGGAGACGTGGGAAGCGCCGCGGTACTGGGCGTAGAGGGCCTGGTCGGCCAGCGCCGCCTGGTCTTCGAGGCCGATACCGGCCCGGCGGGCGTTGCGCAGCGCATTGACGGCGAGGTGGGTCAGCAGTGAGGCGTTGACGCCCGTTCCCATGCCGTCGGTGACGGCGAGCGTCAGCTCGTGGGCGTCCGAGGCCCAGTCGTAGTTGTCGCCGTGGATGGCGTAGGCGGGCTCCAACTGGGCGCCGATGGCGTACTCGGCGGCGGAACAGGCCCTGGCCGGCAGCAGCTGCCACTGCATCTCGGCGGCGAGGGTGAGCCGGCTGATGCGTCGCGCGCGCTGGTAGACGTCGGTGTCGCGCTCGGCCACCAGGAGTTCGTGGCCGAGCAGGTCGGCGGCGTGGACCAGTTCGTCGACGGTGTGCGGAACGGACCGCTCCACGGGCAGGCGCACGGTGAGGATGCCGGTGCGTTCGCCGCGGACGGATACCGGAAGGTGGTGTTCCACCACCTCGCCCTGCTGGATCTGACGGCGGGGCTCCTGGCTCCCGAACGCCCTGCCCTCGGCGCTGTTCGCCACGGGAATCGAGGCGCCGGACGTTCCCAGCGCGTCGAAGGGCGTGAGCGCCGTCGCCCCGTAGTCCGCGAGCAGCAACTGTACGGAGAGCGCTCCGTAGCACCGGGTGAGCACCGCACGAAGCGTGTCCACCAGAGCGTGCGGGGCCGACGCCCGCAGTGCTCGTTCTACATCACAGCGTTGAGTCACGGTCTCTCAGGCATTCTTCGTCCACGGACGACGCAAAGGCGGGGGGCTGACGGGCACCGCGCCGGATGACACTGTGGCCAGGTGCCCCGATTCACTGGCTCGCCGCGTCCCCGCGAGCGCGCGAGTGCGGCCGCCCTCACCACCTCCGAGCTGCTGGAGGCGCTGTGGGGGCGTGGTCAGGAGATGTCCCGCCGGGCGGGGGCCTCGCCGTCACAACTGCGGGCCCTTCGCATGGCCGGGAGTCACGAGGGCGCGCCTCTCAGGGAACCGGCGGCCGTCGCGCACCGTGCGGCGGGACTCGAAGCGTTCCACGCGGCGGCATCCTCCCCACTCGCAGATGAGGGTGACGGCCCACTCCTCGTCGGCGGCCACGCTCGGGTTTCTGACAGCGCGTAGCGGGTCTCCGGCCGCTTCTCGTTCCCAAGCCGCGCCGGGCACGGCCCTCTTGCCAGGTGTCGAGAACAGATTGTTGCCTTACGGCGAATGTTGTCAAACGGCAACTATCGCTTCTATCCTTGCCGTGTCGAAACCCAGGACCTGTTCACCCACGAAGCGTCAGCCCCTACAGCGAGGTTCATCGTGCTGCCCCAGTCCAGTGGAGGCCGACCGATACGTATCGACACGCGGCAGGATCGGGGGGCCCTGGTTCTCGTCGTCACGGGACAACTCGATCTCGACAGCGTCGCCCCGCTCGACGAGACCCTCCAGCAGGTGGCGCGGGACGGGGACGGCCCTGTCGTCGTCGACCTGTCCGCGGTGGCCTTCGCGGATTCCGCCACGGTCAATGTCCTGCTCCGGGCGCACGACGCACTGGGCAGCGCACTGCGTCTCGCCGCCCCCTCCGCCGTGCTGGAACGGCTCTTCGCGCTCACCGGACTCGACACGGTGCTGCCCCTGTACGAGACCGTCGGCAAGGCCCTGGAGGCCTGAGCCTCAGCCGCGTTCGGAGCTGACGGCAGCGACGGCGACGGCCAGCTCGCCCAGCACCGCGACCAGCTCGCACCGTTCCTGTGCGGGCATCCGGCGCAGTACCGCCGCCATGCGGTCCACCCGGGTCGCCCGGAAGCGCTCCAGCAGGGCCCGGCCGTCAGGACTCAGCTGAAGCCCGATCTCGCGCCGGTCGTCGACCGCAGGGCGGCGGAGCAGCAGACCTGCGGCCTCCAATGCGGCGCACACCCGGCTGGCGCGTGGCAGACCGATGCCCACGGCGGCGGCGACCGCGGTCAGATTCCGCCCGGGGCAGCGCGATACGACGGACATCACTTTCAGGCCGTGCGGGGAAGGCCGCGGTTCCACCGGGGCGGCCGCGTCCCTCATCAGGGCGGCGAGCGCCTCACCGGCGACGGCCAGTTGTTCCGCCGCCTCGCGCAGTGTCTCCGACGGCGGTTCGGCGCTGTGGCGTTGCATGGGCGCATCCCGTTCCCACTGGGCGACGACAGGTGCGGTGCACACGGCGGGCCGGCCCGGAGCACCGTCCGAGGCTCCTGCGCACACCCGCTCCCTGCCCGCTTCTCTCCGGATCACACGGCCTCCCCGTCCTCCCGTACGCAGGCGGCCGTGCCGGGCTCAGCGGGACAGGGCCGCCTGCACGACCTTGCCGCCGCCGGGGCAGGGCCGGACGGTGACGTCACGGGCGAGCGTGTGCACCATGGGCCAGCCGAAGCCGCCGCCGCGGCCGGTCAGATCGGGGCTGCGCCCCTCCGGCCGGGCGGAGCTGGGGTCCTCGACGTGGACCTGGATGCTCTCGTGATCCGCGGTCAGCCGCAGCGCCGTGACGGCGCCCGCGTGACGGAGCGCGTTGGCCACCAGCTCGGACACCAGCAGGAGCAGGTTCTGGATGGTGTGTGCGGTCGGCGCCGGATGGAGCAGATCGACGAAGCTCCTAGCGCAGTCACGGGCGTCCGCCGCCGTCCCCGGACGGCAGACGCACTGGGCCGGCTGTGACGAGGGGTCGTCAGTCGCAAGTGGTTGGTGCATAAGCTCTTTTCACCCCGGTCGGTCGAACTCCTCGTTCGGCTGGTGTGCATGAAGCGTCATCAGGTGTTCGTGAGGCGTCTACCCAACGGAACCGACGCGGAACAGGACACTTGGCGGCCCCGGGATCGGCGCTCCCCGGACCCCTCAGGATGCCGCAGGCCGCCTGTCCCCGGCGGCCCGTGGCGCGAAGCGGCGGCGGCGCGGGCGGGCAGTTCACCCGTCCGCCTTCGCCTTCGCCGCCGGGGCGTCTCGCGGGGGCCGGCGGACGGCAAGGGCAAGGGTGTCGTCGGAATGCAGGATGACGGTGTGCATATCCTCCGCGACGGCGCCGGGGATCTCGTCCACCGGCCGTTGGGCATGGGCGCGCGCACTCTTGACGAGACGTGCCTCGCCTTCGATGGGGTCTCTTCGGCTCTCGGTCAGACCATCGGTGTAGAGCACCAGAAGGTCGCCCTCGTGCAGCGTCTCCTCCAGCACGGACTCGCTGCCCGGGAGCGGAAAGCCGATACCCCGGCCGCGGGTCTCGAGGTAGTCGGAGGTCCCGTCGGCGCGCAGCAGCAGGGCGGGCGGATGGCTGCCGTTGGCCAGGCGCAGTGCGCCGGTTCCGGGGTGGATACGGGCGAGCAGGACCGTCGCCATGATCTCCGGGTCGAACGGGACCAGGATGTCGTGGGTGCGGGCGACGATCGATTCGAGCGGATGGCCTTCGAGCGCCAGGGTGCGCACGGCATGCGTGACATTGAGCGCGCTGCGGGTGCTGCGCACACCATGGCCCAGCGCATCGACGATGGTGATGTGCACGGTGCCGTCGGGGAGGTGGAGCCAGTCGTAGAAGTCGCCCCCCGTGGGCGCGTCGGTGTCCGCCGGCTCGTAGTGGACGGCGAACTCCAGGCCGCTCACGGTGATCGGCGAGGGACGGAGTGCGTCCTCCAGCTCGCGCAGGATCTGGCCGTGGGCCCGCCGTAGTTGTTCGTCCCGCTCCTCCAGCTGCACGTAGAGGGCGAGGACGCCGCTGTTGGTCTCGCCGAGTTCGTCCTTGAGGGCGTGCAGTTCCGTGGTGAGGGTGTCCACGCGGGAGAGCGCCGCGCCGAGATCGCCTTCGAGCGCCGCGATCTCCGCTTCGTACACCTCGGCGGTCGCCGCCTCGCAGGGACGGCCCTGGGACGGCACTCCGGCGCGCGTCTTGGGAAGCGGCGCGGCGGGTGGCGGATCCTCGGGCTCCCCGAGGGGCAGGTGCCAGGCCACGCCGTCCGGCGTCGCCCGGCCCGGCAGCGGGAGGCCGGCCGTGCTCAGCGGTGCCGGTGCCGCTCCGGCCCGCAGGGTGACGGCGAGCAGGGTGGTCCCGCCCGGGGCGGACTGCTCGGCGGCCTCGAGGCGGACGGGGCCGCCGGCGCGCAGGACGGCACCGGCCGCCCGGGCCACGGAGAGCACCAGGCGCCCTCCGGTCCGGGAGGGAAGCCGGTGTGCTGCGCAGATCCGCCGGACGGCGCGGCGCAGGGCCGACAGATCGTGGAAGGTGTGGGGGGTCACGGAAGTCTCTGGCGGGGACGGGCGGCGAGCACGGTGGCATCGTCGCGGGGGACGCGGTGGCTGTGGGCAAGGGACGCGACGAGCAGCGGCGGGGGCAGGCGGTGCACGAAGGGTGAGGGCGCCTGGGCCCAGCGGTGGTCGATGCCGTCGGAGTGGAGAAGTACGGTACCGCCCGCCGGTACGGGGAAGGCGCGCACCCTCGGTGGCGTCATGTTCAGCCCCGCTATACCCGGCTGACCGCTCAGGCGGTTGCTCAGGTCGAGCGGGGTCAGTGTCACGACGCGTACGTTGCCGATACCGCAGTACTCCGCTCGGCCGGGGTGCAGGCGCAGCAGGCCGACGGCCGCCCCGCGGGTGCGGCGCAGTGCGCGGTGGAACGCGGTGAGCAGCTCGGGCAGCGGGCTGTCCGGCGCGCGGTGGAAGGACCGCAGCGCCACCTGTGCGGCCTCGGCCGCCTGCGGGCCGTGGCCGAGGCCGTCCACGACGACCGCGGTGCGGGCCGGGCCGTGATCGACGATGGCGCAGGCGTCGCCGCTGGTCTGTTCCTCGTCCGCCGGTACGCAGATGGCGCCCACCTCCGCGTCGGCCGACGCGGTCTCGTCGGGCGCGGTGAGGCGGGCACAGACGAGGGTGCCGGACCCGGGCTCGGTGCGGATGGTGAGGGTGGTGGCTATCCGTTTCACGGCTCCCAGGCCGGCGCCGAGGGTGTCGCTGGTGCTGTAGCCGTCGGTGAGGCACTGCTGTAGTTCGCCGATGCCGGGCCCGTGGTCCGCAGCGAAGATCTCCATACCGCCGCCGAGGGGCAGCGGCTGGAGGAACAGCGCACCGTTGGTCGCATGGTTGGCCAGATTGCTGGCCAGCTCCGAGGCGATGACGGCGGCCCGGTCGGGCAGTGCTCCCGGCAGCCGGCACCGCTCGGCGACCGACCGGGCCGTTTCGGCGGCGAGATGAACGGCGCTGTAGTGGTCCACAGCGATATGTGCCGTCGGCTGGGGGTCGGGGTGGGTCAACGACTCGCCCATCGCGTGGCGATCACGGTCGTGCCCCGGCCCGGAACCGTCTGGAGCTCGAAGTCGGTCATCAGCCGCCGGGCACCGCCCAGGCCGTGGCCGAGGCCCGCGCCGGTGGTGAAGCCGTCGGTCAGCGCCGCGCCGACATCCGCGATGCCGGGCCCGTCGTCGGTGATCGTCAGACGGAGTCCCGTGGTGCCGCGCGCCATGAGGTGGTCGATGGTGACGGTGCCCCCTCCGCCGTGGATGTAGGCGTTACGTGCCAGCTCACTGGCCGCGGTGACCACCCGCGTCTGGTCGACGATGCTGAAGCCGGCCCGCAGGGTGGCGGCCCGTACGGCGTGACGGACGGTCAGCAGGTCCTCTTCGGTCCGCACCTGGTGCACCGACCTGTTGCCTCCGGCGTCGGCGACGTCCCGGGCGGCCGTGGCAAGGCCCACCGCGTGGTCACTACTCCGTGCGGAACTCACGCAGGACCCCCTCGGACGGCTGCCGGCTCTGATGCCAGCCCAGCGCGACCATGCCTTGCTCGGCATTGAGTGCCGTTTCGACCCCGGTCAGCTGGAGGCCCAGCTCGACCAGGGTGATGGCGACCGGCGGCCGCATCCCGGCAACGATCACCCGGGCACCGAGCAGCCGCGCCATGGTGGCCAGCTCCATCAAAGTACGGGCCACGAAGGAATCGACGATTTCCAGCCGGGAGACGTCGATGAGCACACCACGGGCCCGGTCGCTCGTGATGCGGGCGGTGAGCTCGTCGGTGAAGGCCACGGCCGTCTTGTCGTCGAGTTCGTTGAGGAGCCCGGTGACCAGGACGTCGCCCAGTCGCAGAATCGGCACACCGGCCGAGGCGGGGACGTTCACCGCTGCGCCAGAGGGGCGGAGGTCGACGGAACCGCGTCGGTGAGCTTCACGGCCTCTCCCAGGGCGTCGGCAAGGGTGGCCCGGGTCATGATGGTCGACAGATCGATACCGAGCTGGGCGATGGTCTGGGCGATCGGCGGCCGGATGCCGCTGATGATGCAGTCCGCGCCCATCAGACGCACCGCGTTGACCGTGTGCATCAGATGCTGGGCGACGGCGGTGTCGACGGTGGGTACGCCGGTGATGTCGATGATGGCGACCAGCGCCTCGTGCTCCTGGATGGCCTGGAGCACGTTCTCCATCACCACCTGGGTGCGTGCGGTGTCGAGGGTGCCGATCAGCGGGACGGCCAGAACCTGGCGCCACAGCCGGACCACCGGGGTGGACACCTCCAGCAGCTGCTGGCTCTGGCGGCGGATGATTTCCTCGCGGCCCTCCACGAAGATCTCGAAGGAGAGGGCCCCGGCACTGTCCAGGAGGCGGTTGATCAGCACCGCGCTGTGGAAGAGGTCCTCCCCGTCGCGGGACCGCCGCTGGACGGCCTTGAGCAGGGCTTCCTTGAGGGACAGCACGGCCAGCGAGGTGGCGGTCGGCGACACCCCCCTGCGGGCACGTCGCAGGGAGAACTCGGAAACGGCACGGTGTATCTCCTCGTCGGAGGTGACCACGCGTTCCACCGGCAAGCCGCTGTCCAGGCCGGAGAGCAGGGCGCCGACCAGGGCGTCGGCCTCCTCTCCCAGCTCGGCCTCGCTCACTTCCCCGTTCAGGCTCGGCTGCGCCAGCTGCAACTGCACCCAGCGGTCCGAGATCTCATCGGCCTCTTCGCGCAGCACGCTCGTGACGCGCTCGCGGGCGGCAACCTCAGCGGGTTCCAACTCATCGTCCTTTCGGTCCGGCCGGCCCGGATGACTGCCTCGGGCCGGTGGGCCCTGCGGTTGCGGCCGGGCCGGCCCGCACACCGTTTAACAGTTGTCGCCCGGCAAATGTTAGCGAGCACGATCAAGGGCCGGTACCCACGGGCTTGCGCTTCACCCACCGGCGCAGCGAGCGGCCCGGCATCCGAATCCGTACGGTCGCCTCCCCCTGGGGCACCGGTCGCCGCGTACCCAGGGACGACCGCCGGCGCCGGCCCCTCCGCCGTCGGTCACACCCCCGGCGAAGAGACCGAAAAGGATCTCCGCTCAACAGTGACCGTCACCGAACCAGTCAAGACATAGCACCAAAGCGTCGTCCAACGACTCCGCATCACGGTAATCGGCCACGTCGCGCAGGAGCGCATGCGGCACCATCGCGGCCGGCAACAGGCTCGTGGCGTGGATGGCCCGCGCGAGCGCCCGCTCGGCATACCTCTCGCCCGGTGGCGAGAGCGTCTCATAGACCCCGTCGCTCACGAAGATCAGCCGGTCCCCCGGTGCGACCGTGAACCCCTGTGGCGCGTAGTGGGACTCCTCGAACATGCCGAGCGGCATCTGGGCATCGAGTTCCACGCGCTCGATCGCCTTCCCCCGCATCCGCCACATCTGCGGCGACCCCGCGTCGACGGCTTCCACCCGCCCCGTCGCGACGTGGATGCGCAGGAGCAGCGTCGATACATGGGCCGCGCCCCGGTAGTGGTCGTAGAGGGCCTGGTCGGCCAGTGCCGCCTGGTCCGCGAGGCCGACGCCGGCCCGGCGGGCGTTGCGCAGGGCGTTGACGGCGAGGTTGGTGAGGAGCGAGGCCTCGATGCCCTCGCCCATGCCGTTGGTGACGGAGAGCGTCAGCTCGTCGGCGTCCGACGTCCAGTCGAAGTTGTCGCCGTGCACGGCGTAGGCGGGCTCCAGCTGGGCGCCGAGGGCGAACCGGGCGTCGGTGTACGCACGGGCGGGCAGCAGCTGCCACTGCATCTCCGCGGCCAGGGTCAGGCGGCTGGCCCGGCGTGCCCGCTGGTAGACGTCCGTGTCGCGCTCGGCGACGAGGATCTCGCGCCCGAGCAGGTCCGCCACGTACCTGAGCTCGTCGAGGACTTCCGGCGTGGAGCGCTCGCCCGGGAGCCGCACCGTCAGCACGCCGATCCGGTCGCCGCGCACCGTCACCGGAAGATGGTGGTCGATGGCGTCCCCCCGCGGCACCTGCTGCTCGCGGGGCTCCTGGCTCCCCAGCGCCCGCCCCTCCGGGCTGTCGGAGACGGGCAGCGACTCCCCTCCGTGCCCCGAGGGCTCGCACGCCCTGAGCACCGTCCCGCCGTAGTCCGTCAGGAACAGGCGCACGGCGGTGGCCCGGTGGACGGTGGTGAGGAGGCTTTGCAGGGTGTCGACCAGCGCATGCGGTGCCGCGGCACGCAGCGCTGTTTCCACTTCGAGGCGTTGAGTCATGGTTTCGCGGACACCGTTCGTCCAGGGCCAAGGGCAGGGTCGGTCTGACAAGGGGACGCACAGGGTGACAGAGTGTTCGTGTGTCCCGTTTCACCGGTCGGCCCCATTCCCACGAGCGCGCGAGCGCGGCGGCGCTTGCCACCTCCGAGTTGCTCGAGGTGTTGTGGGGACGCGGGCAGGAAGCGGCACGCTCGGCGGAGGTCTCGCTCTCCCAGCTGCGTGCGCTCCTGGTGATCGAGAAGCGCGAAGGCACCAATCTGCGCACCCTCGCCGAAGCGCTCGGCTCGCGGCCGCCGGCGGTCAGCAGGCTCTGCGACCGCCTGGAGGCCATGGGCCTCGCGGAACGGGGCCCCAGCGCGACCAGCCGACGGGAGGTCGAGCTGCGGCTGAGCCTGCGCGGCCGGGTGCTGCTGGAGCAGTACCGGATGGCGCGGAGCCGGGACGTCACGGCCACCCTCGAACGCATGGAACCCGCTGACGTCGCCCGGCTCGCGGCGGGCCTGGAGGCCTTCCACGCGGCCTCTGCCCGGCTCGCGGCGGACCGGGAGGGCGCGGCCTCCCGGGACGGCGATGTCGCGGACAGCGCCTAGGGCGTGTCCTGCCGTTGACGAGGGTCCGGCCGTCGCCACCGCAAGATCCGTCAACCGCATGCCTTCAGTATCCCGCCCTGGGAGGGCAGCGGGGCGCGAGCCGGTGCCGCCGGGGGATTTCCGCCCTACGGTCGGGCCATGGCCGACAACGTAAGACCTTCTTCGCCCCCTCTGGCGCGTGCCGAGCGCTTCGTCTGGCTGACCGCGCGAGTGCTCGAGCAGCGGCTTTTCGAGTTCCACTTCCTCGGCGGCGGGGCCGATCAGGTCGAGACCTCGCTCGCCGCGTACCGCAACGACGACGACGGCTTCGGCCATGCCCTGGAGCCCGATCTTCGCGGCCCGGTCAGCCAGCCGCTGCACACCGCCCACGCCCTGAAGGTCCTCGATCTGATCGGGCGCTGTGACGGCCGCCAGGTGGAACGGATCTGCCGCTATCTGACGAAGATCTCCACGCCGCAGGGGGCGCTGCCCGCGCTGCACCCGTCACAGCGCGGGTATCCGGCCGCGCCCTGGATCCCCGTGGTCGACGACCCGCCGAGCTCGCTGCTGGCCACCGGTCCCGTGGTGGGGGTGCTGCACCGCAACGAGGTCTGGCACGCCTGGCTGTTCCGGGCCACGGACTACTGCTGGGCGACCGTGGAGTCGCTGGAGGAGACCCATCCGTACGAGGTCGAGGCGGCGGTGGCCTTCCTGGACGGCGCCCCGGACCGGCCGCGGGCCGCCGCGGCGGCGCGGCGGCTCGGCGCGCTCGTCCGGGAGCAGCGGCTGGTGCTGCTGGACCCGGAGCGGGCCGCGGACGTCCCCGTGGCGCAGGGGTACGCCCCCGGGGAGCACCACCTGCCCTACGACTTCGCCCCCGCACCCGGCTCGCTGGCCCGCGACTGGTTCACCGACGAGGAGATGGACCGGGCGCTGGACCACCTCACCGCGCTCCAGGAGGAGGACGGCGGCTGGCCGGTCAACTGGCGGGTGTGGGCACCGGGGACGGCGCTGGAGGGCCGCCCGATGGTGACGCTCAAGGCGCTGCTGACCCTCCGGGCGTACGGGCGCCGCCTCACCTGAGCGCTCACCCTCCCAGGGCCCGTACCCCCGCGGTGACCGCCACGGCGACGCCGACGACCAGCAGGAACGGCGCCCGCAGCACGAGCGCGACGGCCGCGGCGGCCACCCCCGCGGCCTTGGCGTCCAGCATCAGATGCGGGCCGTCGCCGAAGGTCTCCTGAGCGGTGAGCGCGGCCAGCAGGGCGACCGGCAGCAGTGCGGCCAGCCGCTTGACGAGGGGGCGCTCCAGTACACCGGCGGGCGCCGACAGGCCGAGGTATTTGACCAGGTAGCAGCCGACGGCGGTGAGGGCGATCGCGATCCAGACGGTCATGCCCCGTCCTCCTCGGTGGTGTTGCGGAGCTCCGCGGCCCCGTCCCGGGGCGCGTGCGGCGCTGCGGTGCCTGCCTGCGGTGGCGCTTCCGCTCCGGTGGTCCGCTCCCGGAGCCCCTGCGCGAGGAGGACGGCAGGCGCGGCGAGCGCGGCGACCAGCACGGGCACGCCGGTGGGCAGCAGGGGCAGCGTGACCATGACCAGCACCACGGCGAGGCCGGCCGCGACCCGTTCGACGGTGTCCTTGACCATCGGCGCGAGCAGCGCCAGGAAGACCGCGGGGCCTGCCGCGTCCAGTCCCCAGGCGTCGGTGTCGCCGAGCGCCCCGGCGCCCAGGGCGCCGACGAGGGTGGTGAGGTTCCACAGGACGTAGAGGGTCAGCCCGGTCACGGTGAAGCCCAGCCGGGCGCTGCGGCGGTCGGGCTGGGCCAGGGTGACGGCGGAGGTCTCGTCGATGACCCAGTGGGCGGCGAAGGGCTTGACCCGTGCCCGGTAGCCGAGGACGGCGGACAGCCGCAGCCCGTAGAAGGCGTTGCGGGCGCCCAGGAAGAACGCGCCGGCCGCGGCGGTGAACGGGTTGCCGCCCGCGGCCAGCGCGCCGACCAGGGCGAACTGCGAGGCTCCGGTGAACACCAGCAGGCTCAGCGCACAGGTCTGGAGGAGGCCGAGCCCGGCGCCGGCCGAGGTCACGCCGAAGGCGAAGCCGGAGAGGCCGACGGCGATACCGACGCCGAGCGCGTCCCTGATCACGGCGGAGTCGGGTTTCGCGGGCGGTGCCGGCGGCGGCGCGGGGGTCCGCTCCGTGGTGCGTATGTCTGTCTGTTCTGCCACACCCCGGACCTTAGGAGCCGGCGCCCTCGGCGGTCTTGTACGTTCTTGCGCCCCGCGCGCTCCCCGTATCACCGCGCCTCAAGCCGCGCGCTCCCTGCGGTACGCGCCGGGCGGCACACCCACGATGCGGGTGAAGTGCCGGTTCAGGTGCGGCTGGTCGGTGAAGCCGACGGCGACGGCCGCCTCGGCGGGTGCGCTGCCCGCTTCCAGGAGCCTGCGGGCCCGGCGCACCCGGGCGTCGGTGAGCCAGGTGTGCGGGGGCATGCCGTAGGCGGTCCGGAAGGCCCGCAGCAGCGCGAACGGGCTGGTCCCGAGCTCGTGTGCCAGCTTCTCCAGGGAGGGCGGGTCGGCCATCCGCTCCTCCAGGACGGTCCGGGCGCGGGCCGCGGTCCGGGCGCCCGCACTGCGGGGCGTACGCAACGGGAGCGGGCCTCCGTAGCGGCGCAGCAGCCGGGCGACGGCCATCCGCAGCAGGCTGTCGGCGGCGAGGGCGTTGCCGGCCTCGGCGGCCCGGTGGATCTCGGTGATCAGGTGGCCGACGTGCGGGTCCTCGGCGACCGTCTCCTCGAAACCCGCGGTGCCGCGCAGCGCCGTGGTCTCCCCGGCGATCTCGGCGACGACCTCGGAGGAGGGGTAGAGCGTCGCATAGGCCCAGCCCTCGGGTGCGCCCGCCCGCGCGGTGTGCGCGACCTCCGGGTTGATCATGATGATGCCGCCGTGGCCGGCCCGGACGGTGCCCTGCTGGAGCCCGACCTCCTCGATGCCGGAGGTGACCGCACAGACGACATAGCCGTCGTGCGCATGGCGGGGGAAGGAGTGCCGGACGTAGCGGGCGCGCAGCAGGTCGAGGCCGGGCAGCCCGGAGTAGCGCCAGTGGCGCGCCCATTCGCCGCTCGCCCGCGGCGTGGCGCCCGCACCGGGCACGACGGCGGCCGCGCTCTGAATGCTGACCGTGACCATGCCTCCATTCTGCGGCCGCCGCGTGGCCGCCGACCTGCGCGTCCGCAGCGTGGACGGGCGGCCTGCGACGGCCGGCCGGGCGCGCGGCGACCGCGTTGTCAGTGGTCCGGTGCACGATGGAGGACATGGCCCAGGCAGCGCTCGACTCGTTCTCCCCCGCGACCCGCGGTTGGTTCGCCGGGGCGTTCCGCGCGCCCACCGCCGCGCAGGAGGGGGCCTGGCGGGCGATCGGCGCCGGCTCCGACGTCCTGGTGGTGGCGCCGACGGGCTCCGGCAAGACCCTCGCCGCCTTCCTCGCGTCCCTGGACGCGCTGGCGAGCACGCCCCCGCCCGCCGAGCCGAAGAAGCGCTGCCGGGTGCTGTACGTCTCACCCATGAAGGCGCTGGCCGTCGATGTGGAACGCAATCTGCGCAGTCCGCTGACGGGCATCCGCCAGGAGTCGGTCCGCCTCGGACTGCCGGAGCCGGACATCAAGGTCGCCATCCGCTCCGGGGACACCTCACCCGCCGAGCGCCGGTCGATCGCCAACCGCCCGCCGGACATCCTCATCACGACCCCCGAGTCGCTGTTCCTGATGCTGACGTCCTCCGCCCGGGAGGCGCTGGAGGGCGTCGAGACGGTGATCGTGGACGAGGTCCATGCGGTGGCCGGCACGAAGCGCGGCGCACATCTGGCGCTGTCCCTGGAGCGGCTGGACGAGCTGCTGGACCGTCCGGCCCGCCGGATCGGGCTGTCGGCGACGGTGCGCCCGGTGGAGGAGGTGGCCCGCTATCTGTCGCCCCGGCGCCGGGTGGAGGTCGTCCAGCCGCCGTCCGGGAAGCGCTTCGACCTCTCGGTGGTCGTCCCGGTGGAGGACATGGGCGAGCTGGGCGGATCACCGGTCCAGGAGGGCGACACCGGCGAGAAGCCGTCCATCTGGCCGCAGGTGGAGGAGAAGATCGCCGATCTCGTCCAGGCCCATCGCTCCACGATCGTCTTCGCCAACTCCCGCCGCCTGGCGGAGCGGCTGTGCAACCGCCTCAACGAGATCGCCTACGAGCGCTCCACGGCTGCCGGGCCCGAGGCGGACGGCTCCGCCACGGCGCTGCCCGAGCACCACTCCCCCGCCGAGCTGATGGGCGGGTCCGGTGCCGCCAAGGGAGCCCCGCCGCTGCTGGCCCGCGCCCACCACGGCTCCGTGTCGAAGGAACAGCGCGCCCAGGTGGAGGAGGACCTGAAGGCCGGCCGGCTGCCGGCCGTGGTCGCCACCTCCAGTCTGGAGCTGGGCATCGACATGGGCGCGGTCGATCTGGTCATCCAGGTGGAGTCGCCGCCGTCGGTCGCCTCCGGGCTCCAGCGCGTCGGCCGCGCCGGGCATCAGGTCGGCGCGGTCTCGACGGGCGTCGTCTTCCCCAAGTACCGCGGCGATCTCGTGCAGGCGGCGGTGGTCACCGAGCGGATGCGCTCGGGCGCCATCGAGGCGCTGCGGGTGCCGGCCAATCCGCTGGACGTCCTCGCCCAGCAGCTCGTCGCCATGGCCGCGATGGACACCTGGGACGTCGAGGAGCTGCTGGCCGTCGTCCGGCGGGCGGCCCCGTTCGCCGGGCTTCCCGAGTCGGCGTACACGGCCGTGCTGGACATGCTCGCCGGCCGCTACCCCTCCGACGCCTTCGCCGAGTTGCGCCCGCGCCTGGTGTGGGACCGCGTCGCCCGGACCGTCACGGGCCGCCCCGGCGCCCAGCGGCTGGCCGTCACCTCCGGCGGCACGATCCCCGACCGCGGCCTGTTCGGTGTGTTCCTGGCGGGCGGCGACTCCGGGAAGGGGGGCGGCCGCCGGGTGGGGGAGCTCGACGAGGAGATGGTCTACGAGTCCCGCGTCGGCGATGTCTTCACGCTCGGCACGACGTCCTGGCGCATCGAGGACATCACCCGCGACCGGGTGCTGGTCACCCCCGCCCCCGGGGTGCCGGGCCGGCTGCCCTTCTGGAAGGGCGACCAGCTGGGCCGCCCCCTCGAACTGGGCCGTGCCCTGGGCGCGTTCCTGCGCGAGCTCGGCGCGCTCGGCCCGGAGGACGCCCGGACCCGGCTGTCCGCGGCCGGGCTGGACGACTGGGCGGCGTCCAATGTGCTCAGCTATCTCGCCGAGCAGAAGCAGGCCTGCGGCCATGTCCCCGACGACCGCACGATCGTCGTGGAGCGGTTCCGCGACGAGCTGGGCGACTGGCGGGTGGTCATCCACTCCCCCTTCGGCGCGCAGGTCCATGCCCCGTGGGCGCTGGCCCTCGGCGCCCGTCTCGCCGAGCGCTACGGCATGGACGCCCAGGTGATGCATGCCGACGACGGCATCGTGCTGCGGCTGCCCGACGCCGATCTGATGGGCCTCGACCTCCTGGACGGCGACGGCGGCTTCGATCCGGCCGCCGACCCGGGCCTCGGTGCCCGCGGCGCGGAGTACGACCCCGAGCAGTCCCCCGTGGGTGCGGCCGATGTCGCCTTCGAGCACGGCGAGGTCGACCAGCTCGTCACGGACCAGGTCGGCGGCTCCGCGCTGTTCGCCTCCCGGTTCCGCGAATGCGCCGCCCGCGCCCTGCTGCTGCCGCGGCGCAGCCCCGGAAAGCGCACCCCGCTGTGGCAGCAGCGCCAGCGCGCCTCCCAGCTCCTCCAGGTGGCGAGCGAGTTCGGGTCCTTCCCGATCGTGCTGGAGGCCGTCCGCGAATGCCTCCAGGACGTCTTCGACGTACCGGGCCTGACGGAGCTCATGGGGGACATCGAGGCCCGCCGGGTCCGCCTCGTGGAGGTCACCACCCCCGAGGCGTCGCCGTTCGCCCGGTCACTCCTCTTCGGCTATGTCGCCCAGTTCCTGTACGAGGGCGATTCCCCGCTCGCCGAGCGCCGCGCCGCCGCCCTGTCCCTGGACTCCCGGCTGCTGGCCGAGCTGCTGGGCCAGGCCGAGCTGCGCGAGCTGCTGGACGCCGAGGTGCTGGCCGAGCTGGAGCGTGAGCTCCAGTGGCGTACGGACGACCGGCGCGTCAAGGACGTGGAGGGCGTCGCCGACGTCCTGCGGCTGCTGGGGCCGCTGACCGACGCCGAGCTGGCCGAGCGCGGCGCGGATCCGGCCTGGCCCAGGGAGCTGGCCGCCGCCCGCCGCGCCATCGCGGTGCGGATCGCCGGCGCCGAGCACTGGGCCGCCGTCGAGGACGCCGGCCGGCTCCGCGACGCCCTGGGCACGGCGCTGCCGGTGGGCGTCCCCGAGTCGTTCACCGAACCGGTCAAGGACCCGCTGGGCGATCTGCTGTCCCGCTACGCCCGCACCCACGGCCCGTTCACCTCCGAACAGGCCGCCGCCCGCTTCGGCCTCGGCACGGCCGTCACCGACGGCGCGCTGCATCTTCTCGCCGCCGCAGGACGGGTCGTCCAGGGAGAGTTCCACCCCGCGGGCATCGGCCAGGAGTGGTGCGACGCCCAGGTGCTGCGCAGGCTGCGCCGCCGCTCGCTCGCCGCCCTGCGCGAGGAGCTGGAGCCCGTGCCGCCCGCCGCGCTCGCCGCCTTCCTCCCCCAGTGGCAGCACGTCAGCGCCCCGCGCCCGGCCGCGGCGAGCGGGGTGCCGGCCCCACTTGGCGGCGCGTCGCCCGGTCTGCGCGGTATCGACGGGCTGGTGCGCGCCATCGAGCAGCTCCAGGGCGCGCCCGTGCCCGCCTCCGCCCTGGAAAAGCTGGTGCTGCCCTCCCGCGTCGGCGGCTACACCCCCGCCCTGCTGGACGAACTCACCACCACCGGCGAGGTGGTGTGGGCCGGTGCCGGTGCGCTCCCCGGCAAGGACGGCTGGGTCTCCCTCCATCTCGCCGACACCGCCCCGCTCCTGCTCCCGCAGCCGCTCCCGCTGGAAGTGACCGCGGTGCACGAGTCGTTGCTGACCGCCCTCGCCCCCGGCTACGGCCTGTTCTTCCGCCAGCTCGCCGACCAAGTGCGCGCCACCACCCACCCCGAGGCCACCGACGCCCAACTCGCCGACGCCCTGTGGGACCTGGCCTGGTCGGGCCGGCTGACCAACGACACCCTGGCCCCGCTGCGCGCCCTCCTCGGCTCGGGCCGTACGGCCGGCTCGACCGCCCATCGCGCCCGCCGGGCCGTCCCCCGGGGCAGATACGGCTCGCTGACCGCGGCCACGGGCCGCAGCGGCCGCCCCACCGCCTCCCGCTCCGGCCCGCCGACCGTCGGCGGCCGCTGGTCGCTGCTGCCCGCCGCCGAGCCGGACCCCACCCACCGCGCCCACGCCCTGGCCCGCGCCCTCCTGGACCGGCACGGCATCGTCACCCGCGGCGCGGTCGCCGCCGAGGGCGTCGAGGGCGGGTTCTCCGCCGCCTACCGCGTGCTGGCCGCCTTCGAGGAGTCCGGTCAGGCCCGCCGTGGCTATGTGGTGGAGGGGCTCGGCGCCGCCCAGTTCGCGATGGACGGCGCGGTGGACCGGCTGCGGGCGGTCAACACCCAGCGGGAGCGCACCGCCGATGACGCCCTGCCGGACTCCGGCCCGGCGCGGTCCCGGCGCGGCGGCCCGCAGCGCGCCGTCGTCCTGGCCGCCGCCGATCCGGCGAACGCCTACGGCGCCGCCCTGTCCTGGCCCGAGCCGCCCGAAGGCTCGACGCACAAACCCGGCCGCAAGGCGGGTTCCCTCGTGGTCCTCGTCGACGGCGAGCTGACGCTCTACCTGGAACGCGGCGGCAAGACCCTGCTCATCTGGCCCTTCGGCCACGACCCGGCTCCGGCCCCTACGGACGCCCGCCTCCAGCTCGCCGTCGAGGCACTCACGGATGCCGCCCGCGCCGGCGCCCTCGGCACCATCACCACCGAACGCATCAACGGCACCTCGGCGCTCACCTCCCCCTACGCCACCACCCTGGAGTCCGCCGGCTTCCACCCGACCCCGAGGGGCCTGCGACTGCGGGGGTGACGGCACACCGCGGGCGGTCCCCACGCCGCGGGCGTCCACCCCGCGCGCACCCACCCGCGCGTACCCACCCACCCGGCATGATGGTGGCATGCCCGAAGGTGACACCGTCTGGCGCTTGGCCCAGCGGCTCCGCGAAGCACTCACCGGCAGCCCGCTGACCCGCTGCGACCTGCGGGTCCCCCGACTCGCGACGGTGGATCTGACCGGCCGCGAAGTGCTGGACGTGGTCCCCCGCGGCAAACATCTCCTCACCCGCTTCGAGGGCGGCCTCACCCTGCACTCCCATCTGCGGATGGACGGCGCATGGAAGATCTACGCCCCGGCCGAGCGCTGGCGCGGCGGCCCCGCCCACCAGATCCGGGCGATCCTCGGCACCGCCGGGCACACCGCCGTCGGCTACCGCCTTCCCGTTCTCGATCTGCTGCGCACCGCCGAGGAGCCCCGGGTCGTCGGCCACCTGGGCCCCGATCTCCTCGGCCCCGACTGGGACCCGTCCGAAGCCCTGCGCCGACTGCTCTCCGCCCCCGAACGCCCCCTCGGCGAGGCCCTGCTCGACCAGCGCCATCTCGCCGGTATCGGCAATGTCTACAAGTGCGAGCTGTGCTTTCTGCTGCGCGCCTCCCCCTGGCTCCCCGTAGGACAGCTGCCCCACCCGGAGCGCATGCCGGCGCTCGCCAAGAAGCTCCTCGAAGCCAACAAGCACCGCCCCGCGCGTACCACCACTCCCAGCTCCCGCCCCGACCGCCGGCTGTGGGTCTACGGCCGGGCCGGCCGTCCCTGTCTGCGCTGCGGCACCGCGATCCGCACCACCGACCAGGACCCCGCCGGCGAGGAGCGCGTCACCTACTGGTGCCCCACCTGCCAGCCCGACCGGCCGGCCGCCCGGCCCGCGGACTGAGCCGTGACGCACGCCAATTGACGCTCCGTCAGATATCGCTCTACCCTCGCCCCATGCCCCTCACGGCGTACGACCTCACGGGCCGCACCGCGATCGTCACCGGCGCCGCCGCAGGCATCGGCCGCGCCACCGCCGTCCTCCTCGCCGAGGCCGGAGCCACCGTCCACTGCGCGGACCTCGACGACCGGGGCGCCAGGGCGACCGCGACGGCGATCACCGCCTCGGGCGGCTCCGCGCACGCCCACCACCTCGATGTCACCCGGCGCGACGAGATCGCCGCCGTCGTCGACGCCGCCCGCAGCGCCACCGGCCGCCTCGATGTGATGGCGAACATCGCCGGGATCATGCACTCCTCCGCCGTCCTGGAGACCGAGGAAGCGGACCTGGACCGGGTCTGGAACACCAACTTCAAGGGCGTGCTGTACGGCTGCCAGGAGGCCGCCCGCGCCATGATCGCCACCGCCACCCGGGGCTCCGTCGTGAACATGGCGTCCGGCGCGATCGACACCGGCGCACCCGGCCTGCTCTGCTACGGCGCCGCCAAAGCCGCCGTCGTCCAGCTCACCAAGACCCTGGCCACGGAAGTCGGCGGGCACGGCATCCGCGTCAATGCCGTCGCCCCGGGCTGGGTCCGTACGGCGATGACCGAGCGCCACACCGCGGAGGCACAGCAGCAGGCGGAGCGGCCGATGATCCGGATGTCCCCTCTGGGGAGGGTGGGAGAGCCGGAGGACATCGCCCACACCGTGCTGCATCTGGCGTCGGACGCCTCGTCCTTCATGACCGGCCAGATCCTCCGCCCCAACGGCGGCGTCGCCATGCCTTGGTGAGCACCACCCCGCACGCCCCGCGCACCCCGCGCACCCCCCTCACCGCCCGGGCCACGGCACGGCGGCGGCCGCCGCTTCGGCCCGTCCGTGGAACACAGTGCACCGGCAGCAGGCTGAGACCCCAGCCGCCCAGCGCCACGACCCCCTCGACCACCCCCGCCGACTGCGGCCACACCACCAGCCGGACCACGGCCCACCACCACAGCCCCCCGACGACGGCCCCGGATATCCAGCGACCCGGCACGGCCCGCGGACGCCGGCCGGACGGTCCGCGGACCGCGACGTCACGCCACCCCATGGCTGCCTCCTCCGGCCGACGCTAGACGGGTCCCGCCGCCCGGCGGGAGGGCGCACCGGGGCATTTCCGGCGCGCAGGCGCCCCCGCAAGCCCCGGAGCGGACCTCGGCTCCGCAAGCCCCCGGACGGAGGCCGACGCCGCAGGCCCCGGAAGGCATGCCCGGGACCCGAGCCCTCAGCGGTCGCCGCGGCCCGTCAGTGGGCCTCGGCCTGGAACATCCAGTGGTGCTTCTCCAGGTCAGCGGTCAGACCGATGAAGATGTCCTGACTGACCGGGTCCGGGTCCGCGGTGGCGACGATCCGCTCGCGCATCCGGCCGATGACCGCGCTCAGCGCGTCCACCATCGCCTGCACCACAGCGACGTCCTTGATCCAGCCGTCCGTGATCTCGCTGATGCCGCTGGTCTTGGCGACGGTGCCGGCCCGCCCGTCGGGAGACACCCCGATCGCGGACGCCCGCTCGGCCACCGTGTCGGCATGCTGCCGCGCGCTGGCGACCACGTCGTCGAGCTGAAGGTGCACGGAGCGGAACCGCGGGCCGACGACGTTCCAGTGCACCTGCTTCGCGACGAGGGAGAGGTCCACCAGATCGACGAGCGCTCCCTGTAGGGCGGTACCCACGACACCGCGATCCTCGTCGGACAGTGTGCTCTTGACGACAGACATCCAGATGCTCCCGTTTTCAGGCGATTTATCCGATTTAGCCATCGTACAAATGAATCGCCCGTTCCGAGCGGCCCGGACGGTCCGGCCGCGCACCCATCCGGGCACCGCCCGCCGCACACACCCGCCCGCCCCGGGCAGCACGGAGCCCCGGCGGGCTGCTGCCCGCCGGGGCTCCGATGCGTACGAACAGGGGTGTCAGGCCGCGACGACATCCACGACGTCGGCCGGGGACTTGATGGTCACGCGGTCCTCCGGCACACCGGCCAGGGACGTGACGGACACCGAATTGAGCTTCGGCCGCACCGGTGCGGGCACCGGATCGCTCGCGGCCGCGGACGCTGCCAGCTCGGCGAGTGCCAGCTCATCGCTGACCTCCCGCATGAGCTCGGACATGCGCACATCCAGCGCGTCACAGATCGACGAGAGCAGTTCGGAGGAGGCCTCCTTCTGCCCCCTCTCGACCTCGGACAAATAGCCGAGCGATACCCGGGCGGAGGAAGAGACCTCGCGCAGGGTTCGGCCCTGGCGCTGACGCTGTCGGCGCAGCACGTCACCCAGCAGGCGACGAAGCAGAATCATCGCTGGCTCCCTCCTCGGACCTCGGATCCGGATCCTTCTCGCCCCACCGTACCGCCTCGGGCTGTAGGCGTGCGGGGTGCAAGTACGTGTTCACTCAGGGCTGCAAACATCCATTCCCCCCGTGTTGTTCCGTATCCTTTGCCCGCGTGTTTTCTGTCAGTTCGCTCAACAACAGTGCGAGCACGGCCTGAATGGTGTCCTGGCGGATACGGTCACGGTCCCCCGCCAGCGCCAGCCGCCGCACCGCCCCGGCGCCGTCCGGTCCCTGGACCGCCACGAAAACGGTGCCCACCGGATAGCCGTCCTGAGGATCGGGGCCGGCCACACCCGTGGTGGCGAGGCCCCAGTCGGCCCCCAGCGCCCGCCGCACACCGCTCGCCATCTGCCGTGCGACCTCGCCGTCCACGGCCCCGCACGCGGCCAGCAGAGCGCCGTCCACGCCCAGTACGTCCCGCTTGAGGTCGGTTGCGTACGCCGTGACCGAGCCACGGACGACCCGTGAGGCCCCGGGGACGGCGGTCAGCGCGCCCGCCACCAGGCCGCCGGTCAGTGATTCGGCCACCGCCAGGCTCTGCCCACGGCCGGCGAGCAGCTCCAGCGCCCCGGCCGCGACAGAACCCGGCCCGCTCACCGGGCCGGGTCCCGCTCGGCCCGCTCCCGGGCCAGCCCGGCCCGGCGCAGCACCACGGCCTGCCGGATGTAGTCGAGCCCGGTGACCACGGTCAGCGCCACCGCCACCGCCATCACCCACCAGCGGAAGGTCGCCAGCGGGCCGCTCAGCACCAGGACGTACATGCCGACCGCGGTGCCCTGTGCCAATGTCTTGATTTTGCCGCCACGACTGGCCGGAATGACCCCGTGCTTGATCACCCAGAACCGCATCAGCGTGATGCCGAGCTCCCGGAAGAGGATCACGCCGGTCACCCACCAGGACAGATCACCCAGCACCGACAGACAGATCAGCGCGGCGCCCATGATCGCCTTGTCCGCGATCGGGTCCGCGATCTTGCCGAAGTCGGTGACCAGGTTGTACGCGCGGGCCAGATGTCCGTCGAAGACGTCGGTGATCATGGCGACGGCGAAGGCGGCCCAGGCGAAGACGCGCCAGACGGGATCGGTGCCGTTGTCGTGCATCAGCAGCACCACGAAGGCCGGGACCAGCACCAGCCGCAGCATCGTCAGGAGATTGGCGATGTTCCACAGCCCGGCCTGCCGGACGACCGGCGCCGTGCGCGGGCCACCAGCTGCGGAAGCCGGGACTCCGCTCATCTGCCCGCCTCCTCGGTACACCCCGTGCCCTCCACCGACAGCACCTCCGCCACGAGGTCCACGCCCTCGCTCGCCACCACCTTTGCTTCGACCATACGACCGGGCTCCAGCTCCTGGTCGGTCGACAGCAGCGTGACGCCGTCGGTCTCCGGTGCCTGGTGCGCGGCCCGCCCGACGATGCCGTCCTCGTCGTCGGTCCGGTCGACCAGCACCCGCACCGTCTCGCCGACCCGCTCCTCGGCACGCTGCGCGGTCAGCTCCTCAGCCAGCCGCGAGACCCGCGCCAGCCGCTCGGCGACCACGTCCGGATCGACCTTGTCCCCGTAGGAGGCGGCCTCGGTGCCGTCCTCGTCGGAGTAGCCGAAGACGCCGATGGCATCGAGCCGGGCCTCGGTGATGAAGCGCTCCAGCTCCGCGAGGTCGCTCTCGCTCTCCCCCGGGAAGCCGACGATGAAGTTCGAGCGGGCACCGGCCTGCGGCGCCTTCGTACGGATCGTCTCCAGCAGCTCCAGGAAGCTGTCGGTGCCGCCGAAGCGCCGCATCGCCCGCAGCACACCGGGCGCCGAGTGCTGGAAGGACAGGTCGAAGTAGGGCGCGACCTTGTCGGTGCCGGTCAGCACGTCGATCAGGCCGGGGCGCATCTCGGCCGGCTGGAGGTAGCTGACCCGGATCCGCTCGATGCCGTCGACGGCCGCCAGCTCCGGCAGCAGCGTCTCCAGCAGTCGGATGTCACCGAGGTCCTTGCCGTAGGAGGTGTTGTTCTCGGAGACCAGCATGATCTCCTTGACGCCCTCCCCGGCCAGCCAGCGCGTCTCACCCAGCACATCGGAGGGCCGGCGCGAGATGAAGGAGCCGCGGAAGGAGGGGATGGCGCAGAACGAGCAGCGACGGTCGCAGCCGGAGGCCAGCTTCACCGAGGCCACGGGATTGCTGCCGAGCCGGCGGCGCAGCGGCGCACGCGGCCCGGAGGCGGGCGCGACGCCCTCCGGAAGATCCTCGGGCGGAGTGTCCTGGGCGTGGCCGGGCAGCGCGACCTCGGCACTGCCCTGGCGCTCGGCCGGGCTGATCGGCAGCAGCTTGCGGCGGTCGCGCGGGGTGTGCGCGGCGTGGATGCCGCCGTTCAGGATGGTCTGAAGGCGATCGGAGATGCTGCTGTAGTCGTCAAAGCCGAGCACACCGTCGGCCTCGGGCAGCGCCTCGGCGAGCTCCTTGCCGTAGCGCTCGGCCATGCAGCCGACGGCCACCACGGCCTGGGTTCTGCCATGATCCTTCAGATCGTTGGCTTCCAGCAGGGCGTCGACGGAGTCCTTCTTTGCGGCCTCGACGAAGCCACAGGTGTTGACGACGGCGACATCGGCATCGGCGGCTTCCTCGACGAGGTCCCAGCCGTCCGCTGCCAGGCGGCCTGCGAGCTCCTCCGAGTCCACCTCGTTACGGGCGCAGCCAAGAGTGACAAGGGCGACGGTACGGCGTTCGGGCATAGGCCTCAGCCTACTTTGTCCCGGCCGCCCCCTTGGCGAGCAGGTCTCCGCCGCCGGTCCCGGGCACCCGGGCCGGGCGGCGGACGCCCCCCGAGGAGGGGCTCTCAGCCCGCCTGGGGGTCTCCTCGCGTGTAGCTGAGACGCTCCACGGTGCCCTTGTCGCCGACCCGCTTGACCTCCTTGCCGTTGACGTACAGCTGTACGGCTCCGGCGTTACCGAGGACCAGGTCGATCCGTTCCTTGTCGGTGATGGTCTTGGACTCGCCCTTCTTGAGCAGGCCGTCCTCCAGGAGCTTGCCGTTGGCGTCCTTGGCGGAGATCCAGCTCTGGCCGTCGCGGGCGGTCACCTTGATCGTGACCTTGTCCTTCGGCAGCCCGGCGACGGCACTGTCGGAGGGCTCGGGCTTGACGGGCGGCTTGATGGTCGAGGGGTGGCGGGTGGGCGCCGGCGCCGGTTTCGCATTGGCGTCGCCGGACGCGACCGGGCCGCCGCTCTTGCCGCTGCCCGTGAAGAGCGTGAAGCCCACGAACCCGACCACCGCGACGATCGCCGCGACCATGGCCGCGGTCCAATTGGGGCGGCGCGGCTCGGAGCGGATCCGCTCGGCTTCGAAGAGCGGGGCGGCGGGGGTCGGCGCGGGCCGTCCGCCGTGTTCGGCGTCGAACTGGTCGATCAGCGGTCGGGAATCGAGGGATACGGCGCGGGCGAGCGCCCGGATGTGCCCCCGGGCGTAGACGTCGCCGCCACAGCGGGAGAAGTCGTCCTGCTCGATCGCGTGCACGATGGGGATGCGCACCCGTGTCGTCGTACTGACCTCTTCGACGGTCAGTCCCGCTCCGATACGGGCCTTCTGGAGGGCAGCACCGACGGAAGGCCGGTCTGCTTCGGGGGAGTTGCCGATGGACACGGAGGCGCCTTTCGAGCGTGTAGCCACCTGCTGGAAGTTCAGTCTAGGGGTGGAGCGAAAGGGTGGGGCAAGCGGGAGAGCAGAGTTTGTACGCCATCGGAACGCCGTCGGCGGTGCCCTGGGGCTCGATGGTGAAGCATCGTTCCCTCATCTCCCTCAACTTGACGTATCAGCAGGAGAAACGGTTGCCTTCCGCTCCCGTCCGCGTGACCCGGAAGTCTGTGCTACTCGGTAGCCTCCCCCCGGATCACCGCCAGCACTCCATCCAGCTCATCAGGCTTCACAAGAACGTCACGTGCCTTGGAACCCTCGCTCGGTCCCACGATGGTGCGCGACTCCATCAGGTCCATCAGCCGGCCGGCCTTGGCGAAGCCCACCCGCAGCTTGCGCTGAAGCATCGACGTCGACCCGAACTGAGTGGAAACGACCAGCTCAGCGGCCTGGCACAGCAGATCGAGGTCATCGCCGATGTCCTCGTCGATCTCCTTCTTCTTCGCCGTGCCGACGGTGACGTCGTCGCGGAAGACCGGCGCCATCTGATCCTTGCAGTGCTGGACGACGGCCGCGACCTCTGCCTCGGTCACGAACGCGCCCTGCATACGGACCGGCTTGTTGGCCCCCATCGGCAGGAACAGCCCGTCGCCCTTGCCGATCAGCTTCTCGGCACCCGGCTGGTCGAGGATGACCCGGCTGTCGGCGAGCGAGGAGGTGGCGAACGCGAGCCGGGAGGGCACATTGGCCTTGATCAGGCCGGTGACCACATCGACCGACGGACGCTGGGTGGCGAGCACCAGATGGATGCCTGCCGCGCGGGCGAGCTGGGTGATGCGGACGATCGAGTCCTCCACATCGCGGGGCGCGACCATCATCAGGTCCGCCAGCTCGTCGACGATCACCAGCAGATACGGGTACGGCGCCAGCTCGCGCTCGCTGCCCTCGGGTGAGGTGACCTTCCCGCTGCGCACCGCTTCGTTGAAGTCGTCGATGTGCCGGAAGCCGTAGGCCGCGAGATCGTCGTAGCGCAGGTCCATCTCGCGCACCACCCACTGGAGTGCCTCGGCGGCGCGCTTGGGGTTGGTGATGATCGGCGTGATCAGGTGCGGGATGCCCTCGTACGCGGTCAGCTCGACGCGCTTGGGGTCGACCAGCACCATCCGGACGTCCTCCGGCGTGGCCCGCACCATGACCGAGGTGATCAGACAGTTGATGCAGGACGACTTGCCGGAACCGGTGGCGCCGGCCACCAGGACGTGCGGCATCTTGGTCATGTTGGCCATGACGTAGCCGCCCTCGACGTCCTTGCCGAGCGCCACCAGCATCGGATGCTCGTCGCCCGCGGCGTCGGCCAGCCGCAGCACATCGCCGAGGTTGACCATCTCGCGGTCGGTGTTGGGGATCTCGATGCCGACCGCGGACTTGCCGGGGATCGGGCTGATGATCCGGACGTCGGGGCTGGCCACCGCGTAGGCGATGTTCTTGGCCAGCGCGGTGATCTTCTCGACCTTGACCGCCGGGCCGAGCTCGACCTCGTAGCGGGTGACCGTCGGGCCACGGGTGAAGCCGGTGACCGCGGCGTCGACCTTGAACTCCTGGAAGACCGTGGTCAGCGAGGCCACTATGGCGTCGTTCGCGGCGCTGCGGGTCTTGCCGGGGCCGCCGCGCGCGAGCAGGTCCAGCGAGGGCAGCGAGTAGGTGATGTCGCCGGACAGCTGGAGCTGCTCGGCGCGCGCCGGCAGTTCGCCGGACGGCTCGGGCGGTGCCTTGGTGAAGTCCGGTACGGCCGGGGTGTCCTCGACCGCGGACGGCTTCGGCTTCGCGCCGCGGGCCGGCGGCACCATGCCGTTCTCCCCCGTGGTCTCCGCGTCGTCGTGGTCCCGGCGCTCCCCGGAGATGCTGCTGCTGAGTCCGGCGACGAGCGGGGACGGCTGGACGCCGTGCAGCACCGCACCGTCCAGCGCCGCCGCGGCCGCGGCGGCGACGTCCACCGCGTCCATCGGCCGGTCCGTGGCGGGCTGTACGGAGGCCCGGCGCGGGCGGCGCCGCTTGGCCAGGGCCGCTTCCTCTATCGCGTCCGGGTCGTTCGCGGCCGGCGCGGCGGCGGCGCGGCGCGGCTTGCGGGCGGGCTGCTCGCGCCACTCCTCCGCATAGTCCTCGACCTCGTCGGCGTACTCCTCGGGCTCCTCGGGCTGCACGACGCCCAGCCGGACGCCGAGCGCCCGCAGCCGCTGCGGGATGGCGTTCACCGGCGTCGCGGTGACCACCAGCAGCCCGAAGAGGGTCAGCAGCGCCAGCAGCGCCACGGCCAGGGTCTGTCCGACGGTGAAGATCAGCGGCTTGGAAGCGACCCATCCGAGATAGCCGCCGGCGTCCTGTATGGCGGCCAGACCGTCGTCCCGGCCCGGCGATCCGCAGGCCATCGCGACCTGCCCCAGGACACCGATGACCAGTGCCGACAGCCCGATGACGATCCGGCCGTTGGCCTCCGGCTGCTCGGGGTGCCGGATGAGGCGTACGGCGATGCCGCCCAGCAGTATCGGCACGACCAGATCGAGCCGCCCGAACGCCCCGGTCACCAGCAGCTCGACGAGATCGCCGACCGGGCCGCTGAGGTTGGACCAGGTACCCGCCGCGATCACCAGCGCCAGGCCGAGCAGCAGCAGCGCCAGCCCGTCCTTGCGGTGTGCCGGGTCGAGGTTCTTGGCGCCGCGGCCCATACCGCGGAACACCGCCCCGATGGCGTGCGCGAGCCCCAGCCAGCAGGCGCGGACGAGGCGGTAGAGACCGCCGGTGGGTGACGGCGCCGGCTTGGGGGCGGCCTTCTTGGCGGGACCCCTTTTGGCCGGTGCCTTCTTCGCGGCCGCGGTCTTCTTGAGCGGCGGCTTCGCGGATGCCTTCTTCGCGGGTGCCTTCTTCGCTGCGGTCTTCTTCGCGGCGCCCGCGGTCCGTCCGGCGCGCTGCTTGGAGGGGCCCGCCGCGCTCTGGGTTCCCTTGCCGGACGTACGTGAGGCCATGGCGACGAGATTACAGGCGAACGCAGGCATGACACGAGCGCACGGCGCTTCACCCGAACGTGTCGCGCGCCCGTCTCATGAAAGGGCGTCAGTCACCCCGCGGCGCTGCCCGACCCCGGCTCCAGGGCATCCAGAGCCCGGCGCAGGCCGGTGAGTTTGCGCTCCAGATGGGCCGCCGTGGCGACCGCCGCCGCATCCGCCGTCTCGTCCAGCTGTTTGGACAGCGCCTCGGCCTGTTCCTCGACCGCGGCCAGTCGCGCGGACAGCTCGGCGAGCAGCCCCGCGGACTCCCTCGCCTCGTCGGCGCTCTGCCGCCCGCCCTCCAGCTGAAGCCTCAGCAGGGAGGCCTGCTCCCGCAGTTGGCAGTTCTTCATGTACAGCTCGACGAAGACCGAGACCTTGGCGCGCAGCACCCAGGGGTCGAACGGCTTGGAGATGTAGTCCACCGCACCGGCCGCGTAACCGCGGAAGGTGTGGTGCGGGCCGTGGTTGATGGCCGTGAGGAAGATGATCGGGATGTCGCGGGTACGTTCACGCCGCTTGATGTGCGCGGCCGTTTCGAAACCGTCCATCCCCGGCATCTGCACATCGAGCAGAATCACCGCGAAATCGTCCGTGAGCAGTGCTTTGAGCGCTTCCTCCCCGGACGATGCCCGCACCAGTGTCTGATCGAGCGCAGAGAGGATCGCCTCCAGCGCCAGCAGATTCTCCGGCCGGTCATCGACCAGGAGGATCTTGGCCTTCTGCACCATGGCCCGTCCTCCTCGCCCCGGCATGGAACCGGACGCCGCCCCAGGGGACGACTCCGTCATGCCGCCCGTCCTTGTGCCGGTCATGGTAGCTGCACCCCGCCTGTCGCCACACCCTGTCACCGCGATGTCACTGTGCACGTAGCAGAAACGCAGACAGAGACCAGAAGGTTCCCCGAATCCTGCGCTTCCACACGTCCACGGCAACCCTGAGTCAGCACGCGATGATCCTCTTACGCCTCCATACTGGACGCTCCCTCACTCCGCGCGCATCCATTGCTCCATGACCGACAACAGATGATCGGTATCCACCGGCTTGGTCACGTAGTCGGAGGCTCCGGAGTCGATGCTCTTCTCCCGGTCGCCCTTCATCGCCTTCGCGGTCAGCGCGATGATGGGCAGTCCGGCGAACTGCGGCATCCGGCGGATCGCCGCCGTGGTCGCATAGCCGTCCATCTCCGGCATCATGATGTCCATCAGGACCAGCACGATGTCGTCGTGCTGCTCCAGCACCTCGATGCCCTCGCGCCCGTTCTCCGCGTACAGCACCGACAAACCGTGCTGTTCCAGGACGCTGGTGAGCGCGAAGACATTGCGGATGTCGTCATCGACGATCAGCACCTTCTCGCCGTGGAAACCGCCCTCGAAGGCCGGCTCCACCAGATCCTGGCCGTTGCCGATCCAGGGCTCCGGAGCGGGCTGCTGCGGGGCCGGCCGGGGCGCCACCTGAGGCGTCTGCGGCGGCGCCGCGGGCGGGGGCTGACCGGGCAGCGCGAAGCGGCGCTGGGGGCCCGAAACGGCCCGGCGGCGGCGCCGGTTGAGGCTGCCCCCGGAGTCCTGCTCGTAGCCCTGCTGCTGCTCCTCGGCCTCCTGGCGCCCGACCTCCGTCTCGCGCGCCTCCGCGTCCATCGCGATCCCGCCGGCCACCAGTTGCGGGTAGCCCTGCGGCGGCAGCCCGCCCGGGTTGTGCGGCAGGTAGAGCGTGAACGTGGAGCCGCGGCTGGGCTCGCTCGCGGCGTGGATCTCGCCGCCGAGCAGCCGGGCGATCTCCCGGCTGATGGACAGGCCCAGGCCCGTACCGCCGTACTTGCGGCTGGTCGTGCCGTCCGCCTGCTTGAACGCCTCGAAGATGACCCGCATCTTGCTGGACGCGATACCGATTCCGGTGTCGGTCACCGAGAAGGCGATCATGTCCGCATCCGGGTCGCGCAGCGAGCCGTGTTCCAGCAGCTGCTCGCGGATGGCCACCGGGACATCCGCACCGGCCGGCCGGATGACCAGCTCAACGGCGCCGCTGTCGGTGAACTTCACCGCGTTGGACAGCAGATTGCGCAGCACCTGGAGCAGCCGCTGCTCGTCGGTGTGCAGTGTGGCCGGCAGCTCCGGGGAGACCCGTACGGAGAAGTCGAGTCCCTTCTCCGCGGTCAGCGGCCGGAACGTCGCCTCCACATAGTCGACGAGCTGGACCAGCGCGATCCGCGTCGGGCTGACGTCCATCTTTCCGGCCTCGACCTTGGACAGGTCCAGGATGTCGTTGATGAGCTGGAGCAGGTCGCTTCCGGCGCCGTGGATGGTTTCGGCGAATTCGACCTGCTTCGGGGAGAGATTCCCCTCGGCGTTATCGGCCAGCAACTTGGCCAGAATCAGCAGGGAGTTGAGCGGCGTCCGCAGCTCGTGCGACATGTTCGCCAGGAACTCGGACTTGTAGCGCATCGAGACCGCGAGCTGCTCGGCACGCTCCTCCAGAACCTGCCGCGCCTCCTCGATCTCGGTGTTCTTCACCTCGATGTCGCGGTTCTGCGCACGCAGCTGTTCGGCCTTCTCCTCCAGCTCGGTGTTGGACAGCTCCAGCGCCTTCTGCCGGCTCTCCAGCTCGCCCGACCGCTCCTTGAGCTGCTCGGTCAGCTCCTGCGACTGCTTGAGCAGCACCTCGGTCTTGGTGTTGACCGAGATGGTGTTGACGCTGGTCGCGATCATCTCGGCGATCTGGCTGAGGAAGTCCTTCTGGATCTGGGTGAACGGCTGGAAGGACGCCAGCTCGATCACGCCGAGCACCTTGTCCTCGAAGAGCACCGGCAGCACGATCACATTCGCCGGCGGCGCCTCGCCCAGGCCGGAGGCGATCTTGAGATAGCCGGAGGGGACGTTCTCCACCAGGATCGTGCGGCCCTCCTCCGCGGCCGTGCCGATCAGCGTCTCGCCCGGCCGGAAGGTCGTCGGCATCCCGCCCATGGCGTAGCCGTACGAGCCCATCAGCCGCAGCTCGTAGGCGCCCGCCTCGCCGCCGTCCGCGCCGATCTCCTGGCTGTCGGGCTGCGCCGCGAGGAAGAACGCGCCGTGCTGGGCGGAGACCGCGGGCGAGAGCTCGCTCATGATGAGCGTGGCGACGTCCTTGAGGTCGCGCCGGCCCTGCATCAGACCGGAGATCCGGGCGAGGTTGCCCTTGAGCCAGTCCTGTTCCTCGTTGGCGAGGGTGGTCTCCCGGAGCGTGGAGATCATGGTGTTGACGTTGTCCTGGAGCTCCAGGATCTCGCCGGCCGCGTCCACGTCGATCCGGACGTTGTGATCGCCGAGGGTGACCGCCGCGGCGACCGCGGCGATGGCGCGCACCTGACGGGTCAGGTTTCCGGCCATCTCGTTCACCGACTCGGTCAGGTCGCGCCAGGTGCCGGCCACGCCCCGCACCTGCGCCTGACCGCCCAGCTGGCCTTCCGTACCCACCTCGCGGGCCACTCTGGTGACCTGCTCGGCGAAGGACGACAGCTGGTCGACCATGGTGTTGATGGTGGTCTTCAGCGCGAGGATCTCGCCGCGCGCATCGATGTCGATCTTCTTGGTCAGATCGCCCTTGGCGATGGCGGTGGTGACCATGGCGATGTTGCGGACCTGGCCGGTCAGGTTGTTGGCCATCGAGTTCACGGACTCGGTGAGGTCCTTCCACGTACCGGCGACGCCGGGGACGCGTGCCTGGCCGCCCAGGATGCCGTCGGTGCCCACCTCACGGGCCACTCGCGTGACCTCGTCGGCGAACGACGACAGCGTCGTGACCATCGTGTTGACCGTGTCGGCGAGCTGCGCGACCTCTCCGCGCGCCTCGACCGTGACCTTCTTGGTCAGGTCTCCGTTGGCGACCGCCGCCGAGACCTGCGAGATGTTGCGCACCTGGATGGTCAGGTTGTTGGCCATCAGGTTCACGTTGTCGCTGAGATCCAGCCAGATGCCGGTCGCACCCGGCACCCGCGCCTGTCCGCCCAACTGGCCCTCGGTGCCCACCTCACGGGCCACCCGGGTCACCTGCTCGGCGAACGACGACAGCTGGTCGACCATCGTGTTGACGGTCGTGACCAGTTCGAGGATCTCGCCCTTGGCATCGACGGTGATCTTCTTGGACAGGTCACCGCGGGCCACCGCGGTCGTCACCTCGGCGATGTTGCGCACCTGCGAGGTCAGGTTGTTCGCCATGAAGTTGACGGACTGGGTGAGGTCCTTCCACGTACCGCTGACGCCCTGCACCTCGGCCTGGCCGCCCAGGATGCCCTCGGTGCCCACCTCGCGGGCGACCCGGGTGACCTGCTCCGCGAACGAGGAGAGCTGGTCGACCATGGTGTTCAGGGTGTTCTTGAGCTCCAGGATCTCGCCCCGGGCGTCCACGTCGATCTTCTGCGACAGGTCACCGCGCGCGACCGCCGTGGCGACCTGCGCGATGTTGCGGACCTGGGCCGTCAGGTTGCCGGCCATGCCGTTCACCGAGTCGGTCAGATCGCGCCAGACGCCCGCGACGCCCGGCACCTGCGCCTGACCGCCCAGCCTGCCGTCCGTGCCGACCTCCCGGGCGACCCGGGTGACCTGCTCGGCGAAGGCGGAGAGCTGGTCGACCATCGTGTTGATGGTGTTCTTCAGCTCCAGGATCTCGCCGCGCGCATCCACGTCGATCTTCTGGGACAGGTCACCACGGGCGACCGCCGTCGTCACCTGCGCGATCTGCCGCACCTGGGAAGTCAGGTTCCCCGCCATGAAGTTGACGGAGTCGGTCAGTTCCTTCCAGGTGCCGCTGACGCCGTCCACCCGGGCCTGGCCGCCCAGCCGGCCCTCCGTGCCCACGTCCCTGGCCATCCGCGTGACCTGGTCGGCGAACGAGGACAGCTGGTCCACCATGGTGTTCACGGTGTTCTTGAGCTGGAGCATCTCGCCGGAGACGTCGACGGTGACCTTCTGCGACAGATCGCCGTTGGCCACCGCGGTCGTCACCTGGGCGATGTTGCGCACCTGACCGGTCAGGTTCCGGAAGGCGGTGTTCACGGAGTCCGTGAGGTCCTTCCACGTCCCGGCCGCCCCCGGCACCGCGGCCTGGCCGCCCAGCTCACCCTCGACGCCGATCTCCCGCGCAACGCGCGTCACTTCGGCACCGAACGAGGACAGCTGACCCACCATCGTGTTGACGGTGTTCTTCAACTCCAGCATTTCACCGGCCACATCGACGGTGACCGTCTGCGACAGATCGCCGTTGGCGACCGCCGTCGTGACCTGCGCGATGTCCCGCACCTGCGCCGTCAGGTTGCGGAAGGCGGTGTTCACCGAGTCGGTGAGGTCCTTCCACGTGCCGGCCGCGCCCGGCACCTGTGCCTGCCCGCCGAGCTGGCCCTCCGCACCGACCTCGTTCGCCACGCGCGTCACTTCGTCCGCGAAGGTGCGCAGCGTCTCGGTCATGGTGTTGATCGTGTCGGCCAGCTGCGCGACCTCGCCGCGTGCACTGACCGTGACCTTCTGCGACAGGTCGCCGTTCGCGACGGCAGTGGTGACCTGCGCGATCCCGCGCACCTGCGCGGTGAGGTTGCCGGCCATGAGGTTGACCGAATCCGTCAGGTCCTTCCACACGCCGGCGACGCCGGGGACCTGTGCCTGCCCGCCGAGCTCGCCCTCCGTGCCGACCTCGCGGGCGACGCGCGTCACCTCGGACGCGAAAGAGGAGAGCTGGTCGACCATCGTGTTGACGGTGTTCTTCAGCTCGAGCATCTCGCCGGCGACATGAACCGTCACCTTCCGGGACAGATCGCCCTTGGCGACCGCCGTGGTCACGAGAGCAATGTCACGCACCTGCGCCGTCAGCCGGGACGCCATGGTGTTGACGGATTCCGTGAGGTCCTTCCACGAACCCGACATTCCGCGCACCCGCGCCTGGCCGCCGAGCTTGCCCTCCGTACCGACCTCGCTGGCCACTCTCGTGACCTCGTCGGTGAACGCGGAGAGCTGGTCCACCAGCCCGTTGACCGTCCGGCCGACCTTCAGGAATTCACCCCGCAGAGGGTGCTCCGAAGAGCTGTCCGAACTGCGCGAGCGCAGATCCATCCGCTGTTCGAGGTCGCCCTCGGAGACCGCCGACAGCACCCGTCCCACTTCGGAGACGGGCCGTACGAGGTCGTCCACCAGGGCATTCGAGGCGTCGATGGCCGCGGCCCAGGAGCCCTCGGCGGCGCCGACCTCCAGTCGTTCCGTGAGCTTTCCCTCACGTCCGACGACCCGGCGCACCCGCGCCAGCTCGCCCGTGAGATGCAGATTGCGATCCGCAACCTCGTTGAAGACCGCCGCGATCTCCGACATGACGCCATCGCCGGAAACCGTGAGCCGCTTGCGGAAGTTCCCGTCCCGCATGGCAACCAGAGCGACCAACAGCCGATTGAGCGCAGCCGTATCCACCTCGGTCGTCCCGTTGTTCCGGGATCGTCCGCCTTTCGCGCGCGTGCTTGCGCCCCGCGCTGCTGCGCCAGACTCCACCGTGTCCCTCCCGCAAGGGTCGACCGTTCTACCCGGGCTTTCTCTTGATACTTGCCCAGTGTTTCACCATGGCCCAACCAGGCCATAACAGTTCGGCAGCATCGCACACCGTCCCAGGGCACGATTGGGGCGGAAACACACGTGACCGGCATCCTCGGGTGCGGCGAAGGTAAGTAACCTGGCATACGGCTGTCCACCCGCCCCAGCCATCGAGCACGGGCGGTGGTGCACGCACAACAGGTTTATTCGGAGGGGCGCCGCGACCATGGGGGAGCAGATCACCGACACACGCATGAGGAGACCAGTGATCACCGCGCGGGCCGCCGCAACCTTCGAGCCGGTCGGGCGCTCGGTCGCCACTGCCCGTGCGTTCGTCCGCGACACCCTTCAGGGCTGGGGCTGCGCCGACATCGTCGACGACGCCGTGGTGCTGACCAGCGAGCTGGTCACCAATGCCGTGGTGCACGCCGGCACCGCCGCCGATGTGCTGTGTCTGCGCAACGACGACGGCGTACGGATCTCCGTCGCCGACCGCTACCCAGAGCGGGAGATTCCGCTCCAGAACGCCGGCCAGGTCGTCGTCCACCCGGACCGCGAGGGCGGCCGCGGACTGCTGCTGTGCGGCGCGCTGGCCTCCCGCTGGGGCGTCGAGTACACCGCCGCACAAAAACACGTCTGGTTCCAGCTCGACCTCCCCGAGCGCCCGGCCGGCACCCGCTCCGCGGGCCCCGCCCTGCCCGTCGACGCTCTTCCGGTCACCGACGCCCGCGTCCGCGTCGCGGTGATCCAGATCGACCGGGGCGGCTGCATCAGCTTCTGGAACGAAGACGCCCAGGACCTCTTCGCCTACGACCCCGAACAGGTCATCGGCAAACCGCTCACCGACTTCGCCGCCTGGCCGCACACCCCCGGCACCGGCACCGGCATCGCCGAGGCGCTCCAGCTCTCCCGCTGGGAAGGCTCCTACGGCATCCGCGGCTCCGACGGCCGGGTCGTCCCCGTCTACGCCTCCCACCTCCGCGTCCGCGACGCCGACGGCGAGGCCTCCACGGTCTGCCTGCTGGTGCGCGACCACGAACGCGCGATCCTCCAGAGCCCCCAGCGCACCCCCGCCCCGGACGCCGCCACCCAGGCCGCCCGGTCGGAGGGCCGCATCTCCGACCCCTTCGAGGTCTTCATCGGCTCACCGGCCCCCGATGACCTCGACGGCCTGCTCCAGCGCACCGTCGAACGCGCCCGCGACATGCTCGACGGCGACGCCGCCTACCTCCTCCTGGCCACCGACGACGAGACCGAGCTGGAGGTGCGCGCCTCCACGGGCCTGCCCTCCGCCCGCCAGCGGTTCGCCCGGGTCCCCGTGGAGGCCGGATCCGGACGCTACGGCTCCGCCCGGATGCCCGCCGTCCACGAGGACCTCACCGCCGTCCCCGGCGCCGTGCCGCTCCTCAGCGGCACGGGCATGCGCTCGGTCGTCACCGTCCCGCTCAAGGTGGAGGGCCGGCTGACCGGCTCGCTCGGCGTCGCCGCCGAGGGCGCCGGCCGCTATACGAACGAAGAGGCGCTGCGGCTCCAGTTCGCCGCCGACCGCATCGCCCTCGCCGTCGAACGCGCCCGCCTCACCGAGCTGGAAAAGCTGCGCCGCGGCTCCCTCTCCTTCCTCGTCGAGGCCTCCGACCTGCTGGCCGGCACCCTCGACCGCGACCAGACCCTGGCCCTGATGGCCCAGATGACGGTCCCCACCCTCGCCACGTGGTGCGCCGTCTACACCGTCGCCGACCAGTCCTCCGAGCCCGAGCTCTCCTACGTCCTGCACGAGGACGAGGACCGCATCGACGGCCTCAAGACCCTGCTGATGAAGGTCGACGCGCCCGAGCCGGTCCCCACCCCCGGAGCACGGGTCTGGACCGCCCCCAGCGACGCCGCCCACGACGCCGCCCTGCGCACCTCCATGCGCAGCCTGGGCCTGGGCAACTCCGCCCGCCCCTCCACCGGCCCCGGCGCCACCCTGGCCACCGCCTCCGCCGTCGGCGGAGAAACCGTCGTACTGCCCCTGGTCGCCCGTAACCGCGTCATCGGCATGCTCACCCTCGGCAAGCCCACCGAGGAGCACTTCCGCCAGGAGATCCTCGAACTCGCCGAGGACCTCTCCCGCCGGGCCGCCCTCGCCCTGGACAACGCCCGGCTCTACTCCGAACGCACGGCCATCAGCCAGTCCCTCCAGCGCAGCCTGCTGCCCCCGGAGCTGCCCGTGGTCCCCGGCGTGGAGGTCGAGGTCATCTACCGCGCGGCCGGCGAGGGCAACGAGGTCGGCGGCGACTTCTACGACCTCTTCCCGATCCGCGACGGCGCGTACGGCTTCGCGATCGGCGACGTCTGCGGTACGGGCCCGGAAGCCGCCGCCGTCACGGGCCTGGCCCGGCACGCGCTGCGGCTGCTGGCCCGCGAGGGCTTCGGCGGCCCCGCCGTCCTGGAACGGCTCAACGCCGCCATCCTCGACGAGGGCGCCCGCAGCCGCTTCCTGACGCTCCTTTACGGCGAGCTCTGGCCGCAGGACGACGGCAGCGCCCTCCTCAAGGTCGTCTGCGCGGGCCACCCCCTTCCGCTCCGGCTGCGCCAGGACGGCACGGTCGAGCCGGCCGCCGAACCCCAGCCGCTCCTCGGTGTGATGGACGACCTGGAGCTCTACGAACAGACCGTCACCCTCGACCCCGGCGACGTCCTGCTGTGCGTCACCGACGGCGTCACCGAACGCCGCGAGGGCACCCGCATGCTCGGCGACGACGGCCTCACCGACGTCCTGACCACCTGTACGGGACTGACGGCCGGCGCCGTCGCCGCCCGCGTGCTGCGCGCCGTGGAACGCTTCGCCGCCGAACCGGCCTCCGACGACATGGCCATCCTCGCCATGCGCGTCCCCGAGGTCCCGGCGGGCTGACCTCCGGGGGGAGCGGCCGAAGTGAACCGGCTCACAGCCCGCCGGCCGCCTCCCCCGTCACCACCAGCATCCTTGCGTGCGGTGCAGGGCACCCCTGCCCGCCGTGCACTGGAGTCATCCCCAACGGCCGCCCACGATACGGACCATGACTCCCACCCCCGCCGGCCCGCCCGGCGACCTGCTCGCCGTCGTCAGCCAGACCGGCCCCACCGTCACCTTCTTCGACGCCGCCACCTATGAGCGCCTCGAGGTGATCCAGGTCCCGCCGCAGCCGCACGAGCTGTGCTTCGACCCGGACCACCGGCTGCTGTACTGCACCAGCACCTACCGCTCCGGCTTCTACCACGCCAACGAGGGCCCGGCCCACGAGATCACCGTCATCGACGTCGACACCCGCACCGTCGTCACCACCCTCGACACCGCCCCCGACCACGCCCCGCACGGCCTGGCTCTCGACCGTGAGCGCGGGCGTCTGTACGTCAGCGTCGAGGCCACCGACACCGAGCCCGGCGGCGTCCTGATCATCGACACCCGCACCCACGCCCGCCTCGGCCGTATCCCCACGATGGCGCCCGGCCCGCACTGGTTCGCGCTCACCCCCGACGGCCGGCAGGGCTTCGCCACCAACAAGGAAGCCCCGTTCGTCTCCGTCGTCGACCTCGACCGCGGGATCTGCACGGCCCGCATCCCCGTCCCCGGCAGCGAAGGCCTCGCCGTCGCCCCCGACGGCCGCCATGCCTACGTAGCGGCCCCCAAGGCCGACTTCCGCACCCCGCCCTCGGCGCCGCCGGGCATCCGCGTCATCGACACCGCCACCCACGAGATCATCCGCACCCTCCCCACCCGGGGACAGGTCATGCCGGTCCATGTCACCGCGACCGGCACGCTCCTCGTCGGCGAACTGCGTCCGGACGCCTCACCGGACGGCCCACTCGGCTCCCACCTGCCAGGAGTCCTGACCGTCTTCGCCCCCGGCACCCTCGCCCCCGTCGGCGAGGTGGAGGTCGGCCATTTCCCCCTCACCATCACGTCCTCCCCCGACGGCCGCCTCGGCTATGTCTCCGGCAACCTCTCCAGCACCGTCACCGTCGTGGACCTGAATGCCTTGCGCCCACTCGCCACCCTGGAAGTCGACCGCACCGACATTTCCGGCGCCCACGGCCTGGCCTATATCGAATCCCCGCAGAACTGACACGCTTCACCGCGGCATCCGCATACGGCAAAGGCCCCCGCCTCATGGCGGGGGCCTTTGTCCTCTGGAGCCCCAATACGGAATCGAACCGTAGACCTTCTCCTTACCATGGAGACGCTCTGCCGACTGAGCTATTGGGGCGCGGCAGCGGAATAGATATTACCCCAACTCGGCGGCAGGTTCGAACCGCCCACCGGCACTCGACTAAAAGGCCGGTTGCAGCAATCCGCCGAGCGCATTGCACGCGCTGACCATCCTGTGCAGCTCCCGCCGCGACATCCCGGCATGTACGGGCAGCGCCAGCGTCTCGTCCACCGCCCGCTCGGTCTGCGGCAGAAACACATCCCGCCGCAGCCCCGGCATCCGGTACACCGGAGCCAGTACGGGCACCTTGCACGCCACGCCCTTGGCCCGCAGCGTCCGCGCGAACGCGTCCCGGTCCGGCCGCCCGTTGCCCGGCACCCGCACCACGTACTGCTCGTACGAGTGCCCCGCCGCCGGCGTCGGGGTCCGGACCCCCCTGAGCCTGCCGTCCAGGTACGAGGCATGCGCCCGCCGCAGCTCCGCGCCCACCGGGTCCGCCCCGGGTTCATCCTCCACGAGCACCAACAGACCGTTCCGCTGGCCCACTTCACGGATCCAGCCGGCGTCCGCCTGCCGCCCGAACCGATGGATCGCCACGACCGCGGCCGTCTGGCTGGTCACCACATCCGACACCGCGGCCGGGTCCAGGCAGTAACTGTCGCCGTCCACATCGGCGAACACCGGCACCGCGCCCAACTCCAGCACGGCCCGGGCCACCTCGGCGTTGCCGTACGCCGGCACCACGACCTCGTCACCAGCACTGACACCGGCCGACTTGAGTGCTCCCACTGTCCGCATACAACGGATCCTGGTCAGGTGAGATGAACGTCGAGTTACGCCCACCACCCGAAAATCAGAACAAAAAAGCTCCGGTCCCTGAACCACAAGGGTTCAGGGACCGGAGCTGAATGA